>JAUNGV010000003.1 GCA_030524225.1 Eubacteriales bacterium | reverse complement strand
TCACCGTTCCGGCCTTCGTTACCCGTGTAAGGGAACGAGCGTTTCGCCGCGCGGCTCTGCGCTCCCTCTGCTTTTATGACAATCAGGTCTTTTTCGAGGGAGACGCCTTAAAAGAATGTGCTTCTCTCGAAGAATTGACCATTCTGGACAACAAAGGAGACGACAAAGAAAGAAACAGCAAAAATAGAGACAACAAAAAAGAGCCGGGAACCTCCCTGCTCTGCACACTTTACATTCCCCCTCTTGCGTACCGCAAGGAGGAATTCTGCCGCCTGCTCTACTGCGGCCCGTTTGATTTCGCCGGATACGACGCCCTCTTTCCCACCTATTACACGGAACCCTACGACATGATGCGGATGGCCTGCTGCCGCCTGCTCCATCCCGTATCCCTGCCCCAGCGGCAGGAACAGGAATACCGCGGCTACCTTGAGCGAAATGCGATCCAGCTCCTGTCCGCCATTGCGAAGAAGGACGATCCCGACGCGCTGCAGACCCTCCTGTCCCTCTCCGTTCTGTCTCCGGAGGAACTCGACGAGGGGATCGAGCTGCTGAACCGGCTTCGCAAACCGATCCTGCTCCAGCTCCTGATGCAGTATAAGTACGAGCACGGGCGGGAACAGAGTTTTTCCTATGAACTGTAAAAGCACGGACCCCAGAATCAAAAAATCTCCATTCCGGAGCGCTTTACGCGACGGGGCGACGCAAATTTCAGATTTACATCTGCCAGAGGATCCGGGACCTTGCGTCTGCCAAACGTGGTTTCTGAGCCGCTAATCTATGAGCAAGGAGCCGTTTTACAGCAAAACGAACGGATTACGAATGTTTTGAGGATTTCCTCTCGCCCACTGACTTACCCTCGTAAACACTTCCTTTGACGACGATCTGCTCTACCAGCGTCGTTCTCGGTCTCTCGATCTGGTCAATCAGCCGCTCCGCCGCTATCCTTCCGATTCTGCCCGTGTCCTGGCGGATTGTCGTCAGCTGCGGTTCGATATGCCTCGCCACGCGGATTCCATCGTATCCGGCAATCGAAATATCCCCCGGAATCGAGAGTCCGCGCTCCGCGATGGCATTGACGCCGCCGAAGGCCGAGAAATCATCGGGATACAGGATACAGGTCGGCGGGTTCGGCAGATCCAGCAGCTGCATCGTCTTTTCATAAGTCGCCTTCGTGTTGCGATACGGAGCTTCCAGCACATATTCCTCCGGAATCTCTACGCCCAGCTCCGCCGCCGTCCGGTAAAAGCTCGAAACACGCGAGTGTGTCACCGCCGAATCCGCGCCGTGAATAAAGGCGATCTTCCGATGCCCTTTTTCATAAATATAAGTCAGCAGATCGCGCATTCCCCCGACATTGTCGGAGAGCACCGCCGTCACATTGTTGAACATATGGTCAATCGTGACAATTGGAAGCGTGCTGCGCACCAGCTCCACCACCTCCGGATCATAGAAATCAACGCAGGCGATACAGACGCCGTCAAACCCGCGGTATCTCGCATGCGCCAGATAGGACATTCTGTTGTGACGCGTCTTGCAGCTGTTGATGAACGTGATATCATATCCTTTCGCTTCCGCCGTCCGCTTGAAGCTGTCCAGAATATAGGAAAAAAAGTCGTGCGTCAGTCCGCTCTGCGCATCATCCACAAAAAGGACTCCCAGGTTATAGCTTCGGTTCGTCTTGAGCGCCTTGGCCGCCGAATTGGGAAAATAACCCAGCTCCGCCGCCACTCTCTTAATATTCTCCTTCGTCTCCTGCCCGATGTCGTTGTGATTATTCAGCGCCTTGCTCACCGTAGCCACCGACACCCCGCAGACCGCTGATATATCCTTCAATGAAACCATACTAATCCTTCTCCAGTAACCCCTGCGGAATTCTTTTCCCGCATGCAGTTTTCATGCAATCCCGCATTCTTAATCGTTTTCGCTTCTTCAGCATATACCAATTCCTCATTTTTTGCAAGGCGGATCTCTGGTCCACCCTGTCATATTGACGGTTTTCTGTCAAGACTGCCCAATTTTTACGGCATTTTCCCCGAAGCCCTTACTTCAAATCGACGGAATCCCAGTTTGATATTGCAATTTCCATTTTCCCTTGTGTATAATGGGAGCGAACGGACGATTGCCGTCACTTAATCGTTTTCAGTGCGGATTTCCGGCATCTCCGTTTGCCGCCTGCCCGTCCCTTTTCCGCCTCTCTGTATCTTTCTGCCGCAGATTGACGGATTGGACCGACGGCTTGCTGCGGAGCCTCTGCACGGCAGCCCCTCCGCATTGTTCCGTCTTTTCGGGCAGCGCATCACAGGCCACTCTATTTTATTTTCTGTAGGAGGAGAAATACGAGTATGAAGTTCGGATTTTTTGACGACGCCAATCAGGAATACGTCATCACCACCCCCAAAACACCCCTGCCGTGGATCAACTATCTCGGCAACAAGGACTTTTTCAGTCTCATTTCCAACACCTGCGGCGGCTACACCTTTTATAAGGACGCCAAGCTTCTTCGTCTGACGAGATACCGCTACAACAACGTGCCGTACGACAACAACGGCAAATATTTCTTTATCAAGGACGGCGATACCGTATGGAATCCCGCATGGCAGCCGACCCGCACGCAGCTCGACTCCTACGAGTGCCGCCACGGTCTCGGCTACAGCCGTTTCACCGGCGTCAAAAACGGCGTCAAGGCGCAGGCGCTCTACTTCGTTCCGATGAATGACACCTGCGAGGTGGAGCAGGTAAAGCTCACCAACGAGACTGACGCTCCGAAAACGGTTACGCTCTTCTCCTATGTGGAGTGGTGCCTCTGGAATGCCGACGACGATATGAAGAATTTCCAGAGAAACTTATCGACCGGAGAGGTGGAGATTATCGACTCCACGATTTTCCATAAAACCGAATACAGAGAGCGCCGCAACCACTACGCCCTCTACTCCGTCAACACCAAAGTGGACGGGTTTGATACGAGCCGCGACGCATTTGTCGGCACTTACAACGGCATGAACGAGCCGCAGGCTGTGCTGGACGGCGCATGCACGAATTCCGTGGCCAGCGGCTGGTCTCCCATCGCGTCTCACCAGTTAGACGTCACCCTGCAGCCCGGCGAGACGAAATCCTACATCTTCGTTCTCGGCTACATCGAGAATCCCGAAGAGGAAAAGTGGGAGAGCAAAGCCGTCATCAACAAGACCCGCGCATGGGCGATGCTCGATCGCTACAAGACGGACGAGCAGGTAGAGGCCGCTTTCACCGAGCTGCGCGACTACTGGAAATCGCTTCTGTCCAAGTACACGATTCACTCCTCCAACACGGAGATCGACCGCATGGTCAACACCTGGAATCAGTATCAGTGCATGGTGACCTTCAACATGAGCCGCAGCGCGTCCTACTATGAGTCCGGCATCGGCCGCGGCATGGGCTTCCGCGATTCCTGCCAGGATCTGCTCGGCTTCGTACACCTGATTCCGGACCGCGCGAGACAGAGAATCATCGACATCGCCTCCACCCAGTTCGAGAACGGCAGCGCGTACCACCAGTACCAGCCGCTCACGAAGAAGGGCAATTCCGACATCGGCAGCGGCTTCAACGACGATCCGCTCTGGCTCATCGCCGGAACGAGCGCGTATATCCGGGAGACGGGCGATCTCTCGATCCTCGACGAGTCCGTTCCCTTTGACAACGACGAATCGGTGGCACAGCCCCTCATGGAGCACTTAAAGCGCTCCTTTGACTTCACGGTGACCCACAAGGGACCGCACGGGCTGCCTCTCATCGGCCGCGCGGACTGGAACGACTGCCTGAACCTCAACTGCTTCTCCGAGCATCCGGGCGAATCCTTCCAGACCTTCGGCCCGAGCGAGGGACCGGTTGCGGAATCCGTCTTTATCGCAGGCATGTTCGTCAAGTACGGCGAGGAGTACGCACAGCTCTGCGAGCTGCAGGGCAATGCAGAGGAAGCGGCCCGCACCCGCAAAGAAGTGCAGATCATGTACGACGCTGTTTTGAAGGACGGCTGGGACGGCGAGTGGTTCGTCCGCGCCTATGACGCTCACGGCGACAAGGTCGGATCCAAAGAGTGCGAGGAGGGACAGATCTACATCGAGCCCCAGGGCTTCTGCGTCCTCGCAGGCATCGGCGTCAAGGAGGGACTGGCGGACAAAGCGCTGGCTTCCGTCAAGGAGAGACTCGATACTCCCTACGGCGTCATGATCCTGCAGCCCGCCTACACGAGATACCATCTCGAGCTCGGCGAGATCAGCTCCTATCCGCCGGGATACAAGGAGAACGCCGGAATCTTCTGTCACAACAATCCGTGGGTTTCGATCGCGGAGACCGTCTGCGGCCACGGCGACCGCGCGTTTGAGATTTACAAAAAGACGTGCCCGGCCTACATCGAGGGAATCAGCGAGATCCACCGCACCGAGCCCTACGTCTACTCCCAGATGGTGGCGGGACGCGACGCGAAGTACTTCGGAGAGGGCAAGAACAGCTGGCTGACCGGCACGGCGGCGTGGACCTTCGTCAACGTTTCTCAGTACATCCTCGGCATCCAGCCGACCCACAGCGGACTGTCTGTGAATCCCTGCGTGCCCAAGGGCTTCGGCGATTTCGAGATCAGCCGCTCCTTCCGCGAGGGCGTCTACCACATCAGCGTCTCCAATCCGGAGAACGTGGAGAAGGGAATCCGCTCCATCACCGTGGACGGCGCGCCGATCGAGGGCAATGTGATTCCGTACGTTCCGGGCAAGAAGGAGTACGACGTCAGGGTTGTGATGGGATAACAGTGACAAAAGCGCTGCTATTCACAGCCCCGTTCCACGAGGCATGCTACGATTCACAGCCCGCCCCGGAGGGCGATTCCCATGATTTAGGGAAGAGTTTGATTTGAATTGAGCCGGGTTGAGGCCGAAATGAACTGAATGAAGTAAACCGGATCTGATCATTGAAAAAGCGGTATGGCGCAGCAACAGGCGTCATACCGCTTTTTGATCGCATAGGAAAACACGTCCTATACGATCAACACATTCCGTGGGGATCGCACTGCGGCGGTAGGGAAATATATCGCCCGCGACCCGCCGCAGGCGAAGAATCCTGCTCAGCAGGATTCCTGTTTATGATACCCGCGCGCACAGTTCCTCATTGATTGCCCTCATCAGGCTCTCGCAGTCCCGACACTCCGAGACCGCAGAGACGACCGCACGCCGCTCCGGCAGGATGATCGTGTACTGACCGTACTTGCCGTCCGCGCGGTAGGAATCAAACTCCCCTCTCCAGAACAGATAGCCGTAGGGCGCTTCGCTCTGCCTGCGGGTCGCCTCCCTGATCCAGTCCGGCGAGAGAAGTCTCTGACCGTCCCACTCGCCCTCCGCCAGACAGAACAGTCCGAACCGGTGCAGCTCCGAGAGCGTCAGCATCAGTCCGCTCGCCCCGAAATGATGCCCCAGCGGATCCACCTCCCAGGTCGGTCTCTTGATGCCCAGCGGCGCAAACAGACGCGGCATCAGATACTCCACCAATCCGCAGCCTGCCCTGCGCTGCACGAGAATGCCCGCCAGGTACGGCCCGACATTGCTGTAGGCAAAATGGGTCCCCGGCTCATAGACCACCGGAATCCGCAGCGCCATTTTCACCCAGTCGTCCTCTGTATACAGGGGCTTCTGCTCTCCCATCAGATGCGAGCCCTCCTGCCCCAGACACATCGTCAGCAGATCACGCACCTGCGCCTTTGCCAGATACTCCGGAATCTCCTCCGGCAGATCGTCCGCAAACGCATCGGTCAGCTTTTCCTCAATGGACAGCAGTCCCTCCTGCACGGCGAACCCGACCGCCACGCTCGTAAAACTCTTCGTCACTGAGTAGACGTTGCGCCGGATCTCCGGCTCCAGATACCACTGTGCGATTTCTTCCCCGTTCCGGCTCACCTTAACGCCGAGCAGCCCCAACGGCTGCGCCCGCTCTACAAATTTTGAAATATCCATCTCCATGTTTCGTCTCCTCTCCGGAGCGTTCCTCGCGACAGGTAATCCTCCCATTGCTGTCACGCCGAAGGCTCATCTATTTCTGTCAGCGATTCTTCCGTATCATTTTTCATTATACCGCAATTTTCCTTTCCGTGAATCTATTCGCTCTGTTTTGTGAAAAATTCTGAACACAGACGCCGCCGGATGTTCTCACACAAAAAAAGATCTGTGGTTCTTACGCCACAGATCTTTTTTGTCGTTCAAAGAACTTGTAGTTCTCTTACACCGTAAACCGGATTACATTCCACGAGCACGGCGCCATCACCGTCGTGAGCACGCCGCCGTCCAGCTTGTGTTCGCTGCTCGCTCTGGGCGCTACCGTCTCGCCCGCCGCGTTGTTGACCGCCTTCATATCCGTGTTCTCCATCACGAGATGCTCCGCGACGCTCACCTTGTCCGCGCCAAAGCTGCGCAGATCTGCGGAGAATTCCACCGACTCCGTCGTGTTCCGGTTGACCGCAAAGATCGTCACCTCGCCGTGCTCCTCGTCATAAACCGCCACCGACTCGATGTCCGTCACATCCTCGTGCTGCGCCGTATCGTGCACGCCGCATTTGACCGGGCAGTGCAGCACCATGCCGCGTCCGTATTTGGAAGCGTGCAGGAACGGATAGAAGATCGTCTGCCTCCATGCCGGGCCGTCGTCCTCCGTCATAATCGGCGCGATAACGTTGACGAGCTGCGCAAGGCATGCGATTTTGACACGGTCGGCGTGTTTTAAGAAGGTAATGAGCATCAGCCCCACGAGCACCGCGTCCTCGAAGTTGTAGTGATCCTCCAGCAGGTGCGGCGCGATATCCCACGGCTCTCTCGCCATCTTCTCGTTGTCCGCCTCTGTCGAGTGATACCAGACGTTCCACTCGTCAAAGCTTAAGTTAATCTGTTTCTTGCTGCGTCTGACCGCCTTGACGTAATCGCAGGTGCAGATCACCGTGTGCAGGAAGCGCTCGAGATCCTGTGTCATCGCGAGGAAGTCCGCCGTGTCGTTCGCCTGATTGCCGTAATACTGGTGGAGCGAGACGTAATCCACATAATCATAAGCCTCCTCAAGCGTAACTCTCTCCCACTCCGGGAAAGTGGACATTCCCACGCCGGAGGAGCCGCACATCACGAACTCCAGAGAATCGTCCATCATCTTCATCGCCTTGGCCGTCTCCGCCGCCAGACGTCCGTATTCCACAGCCACCTTGTGTCCCGCCTGCCACGGGCCGTCCATCTCGTTGCCCATGCACCAAGTCTTGATGCCATACGGCTCCTTGTCCCCATGCTGGCGGCGCAGATTTGCATAGTAGGTGTCCGTGTCGAGGTTGCAGTACTCCAGCAGATTCAACGCATCCGAAACCGAGCGGGTTCCCAGATTGACCGCCATCATGACCTCCGCCCCCGCCTTTTTGCACCATTTGGAAAACTCCTGGATGCCGAACTCATTCGTCTCAATCGTCCTCCATGCCAGGTCAAGTCTCTTTTTGCGCAGCTCCTTCGGTCCTACTGAATCCTCCCAGAAGAAGTTCGAGACGAAATTGCCGCCCGGATACCGGACGATCGGCACATTCAGCTCTCTGACCAGCTCCAGCACATCTCTGCGGAAGCCCATCTCGTCCGCCGCCGGATGGCCCGGCTGATAAATTCCCTTGTACACCGCGCGTCCCAGATGCTCGATAAACGAACCGTACACTCTCTTGTCCACCTGCGCCAGTGTGTACTCCTTGTCCACCACCATACTTGCTTTTGCCATTGTGATACCCTCTCCTTTTACTTGTTTGTTTATTTTGTCGTTTTTACGTCTTTCCCTTTTGCGTCTTTGGCGTTTCTCATGTCACAGCCGATTCAGAATAACGGGCAGGGGTGTCATACCCGCAGGTTGCTCTCTGTCTGTTCTGTGTTTACCTTATCCTTTCTCCCTCTCTCTGTCAATAGTGTATTTTAGATTTTTCTAATTTAATTTTATTTTTTCTAAAATACAGCTTGCAATCCTACAGAGAGGACGATACAATAAATAAAGAAAAAAGAAGTGGAAGCGCACTATGACTAAGCCACAGTTGCTTGTTCCATAAGGCATTTTACCCGGCAAAATCATCCTTTGGCAGCGCCAGCGTCCGCCATGATGGATATCATGCAAGAGGTCAGGAGGTTTATGTACAGCGAATACGATAACGAAACTTTTTTCCGGCAGTACGCACAGATGCCACGCAGCAGGGAAGGGCTCTCCGCCGCCGGGGAATGGCACCAACTGCGGCCGCTTTTCCCTGATCTTACCGGCAAAGCCGTGCTGGATCTGGGCTGCGGCTACGGCTGGCACTGCCGGTTTGCCGCGGAGCAGGGAGCGGCGCAGATTCTGGGCATCGATGCCAGCGGGAAAATGATCGCACAAGCCATCGAACTCAGCCGGTCTTCCGCCGCACCAGACAGTCAGAACGGAAAAGAACCGGCTTCTCCCATCGAATACCGCGTCGGCTCTCTCGAGGACTATGAGTATCCGGCAGGCGCATGGGACTGCGTGCTCTCCAATCTGGCGCTTCACTATATTGAGGATCTGTCCGGAGTTTTTGAGAAGGTATACCGGACACTGAAACCGGGCGGCGTCTTTCTCTTCAATATAGAACATCCCGTCTTCACCGCCGGCGTCGGACAGGACTGGATCTACGGAGACGATCAGATGCCGCTGTACTGGCCGGTGGACGATTACTTCGTCAGCGGCTCCCGCACCACTCATTTTCTGGGCTGCCGGGTCGTAAAATACCATCACACGCTGACACAGATCCTGATGGGGCTGCGCCGGTGCGGCTTCACCCTCGATGTGATGGAGGAGGCGATGCCATCCCCTGACATGCAGGCACTGCCCGAGATGAAGCACGAGCTGCGCCGTCCGATGATGCTGCTTGTCAGGGCTGTGAAACCAGCCTGACAGAAACGTTTTCAGAAAGGAGATTCTATGCTGCACCTCACCTCACTCGATGAGGCTCTTCCCGTATTCAGCGCCCTCGGATCGAAGCTGCGCGTCGAACTCGTCAAGATCCTGCTCGAGGACGGCCCCATGAATATGAATGAACTCGCCGCCCGGCTGCAGATCACGAACGGAGCGCTGACGAGCCACATCAAGAAGCTGGAGGCCTGCGGGATCGTCACCATCGACGGGGACGCCGGGGCGCACGGCAATGAAAAGGTCTGCTCCGTCCGCCTCGACGGTCTTCTCGTCGAGTGGAAAACGGCCCGTATGCAGGAACAGAATGTCTGCTCCGCCGAGGTCAGGGTCGGACACTACACCGACTACGAAATCTCTCCCACCTGCGGTCTGGCCTCTTCCTCGTCCCTGATCGGCGAGGTCGACGATCCCCGCTACTTCGCCCACGACGACCGGTATCAGGCCGACTTGCTCTGGCTCACAAAGGGATATGTCGAGTACATTCTCCCGAACTTCGTTCCCGCCGCGGGCCGGATTGAACAGATTGCGGTGACGGCGGAACTGGGCAGCGAATCACCGGGCCACAACAACGACTGGCCCTCTGACATTCACTTCTCCCTGAATCACGTGCCGCTGGGCGTCTGGACCTCGCCGGGAGATTTCGGAGACGTGCGCGGCGCACTCACGCCGGACTGGTGGTATCCGAACTGGAACCAGTACGGACTCCTCAAATCCGTCGTCATCAACCGGGAGGGTACCTTCATCGACGGGCTGCGGATCTCGGATACAAACACGGCGGAGCTGGCGCTGACAGGACGGAGCGTCCTGCGGTTCCGCTTCGAAGTGCCGGAAGACGCCGCCCACGTCGGCGGCCTGACGATCTACGGCCGCTCCTTCGGCAATTACGCCCAGGACATCGGCGTGCGGATCACCTACAGCCTGCCGGGGGAGACAGAATAATGGAATGGCAACGGAAACAAGATTAAAAATATGTCGACAGGAGGAAAGATTGAAAAATAAGCTCGATAGCTTATTTTTCAATCCCGAGATTTGTGCAGGAGCGTCACAAATCTCGATCATGGCAGACGCAAATTGGATATTTGCGTCGCCACGTCGCGCGAAAGCGCTCCGGAATGGAGGAAATCATGGCAAAACGTTTATCTACCATCAATCTGCAGGACGTTCGCATCCGCGACGCGTTCTGGAACAAGTACACCGGGCTCGTGACGAAGGAAGTCATCCCTTATCAGTGGGAGACCCTCAACGACCGCGTCGCGGACGCCGCGCCGAGCCACTGTATCGAGAACTTCAAAATTGCCGCTGGCATGGCCGA
The DNA here is from genome assembly GCA_030524225.1 of Eubacteriales bacterium. Classification (GTDB taxonomy): domain Bacteria; phylum Bacillota; class Clostridia; order Lachnospirales; family Lachnospiraceae; genus CAG-791. Next base: position 78,192 of record JAUNGV010000003.1, on the reverse strand, counting down.
GGGAGAATTCTACGGAGAGGTTTTCCAGGACTCCGACGTCGCCAAGTGGCTGGAGGCCGTCGCCTACTCTCTCTCCTACGAGCCGAATCCCGAACTGGAAAAGACGGCCGACGAGGTCATCGAAATCATCGCCAAGGCCCAGCAGCCGGACGGTTATCTCGATACCTGCTTTATTCTGAAATATCCGGATAAGAAATGGGCGAATCTGCGCGAAGGCCACGAGCTCTACTGCGCGGGCCACATGACCGAGGCTGCAGTCGCCTACTACAAGGTAACCGGCAAGGACGCCCTTCTGAACGTCTGCCGGAAGCTCTGCGATCTGATCTGCGAGGTGTTCCACACTCCGGAGTATGCGAACGCCGTTCCGGGCCACGAGGAGATCGAGCTCGCTCTCGTGCGCCTCTATGAGGTCACCGGCGAGGAGCGCTACCTGTCGATGGCAAAGGATTTCATTGACCGCCGTGGTCAGGTTCCGAACGCCCTGATCGAGGAGAGCGATAACCCGCGGTGGTTCCCGGTCTGGCCAGCACTCTCCGCTTTCCTGCCGGGCTACGAGCAGGCCGATATCCCCGTCCGTATGCAGAAAAAGGCCCAGGGCCACGCTGTCCGCGCCGTCTATCTCTACTGCGCCATGGCGGATCTGGCCGCTTATTATAAGGATGAAACGCTCCTGACCGCCTGTGAGACGCTCTGGGAAAACATCGTGACGAAGCAGATGTATGTGACCGGCGGCATCGGTGCGTCCGGCCATCTCGAGCGCTTCACCACCGATTACCATCTGCCGAACGAGAGCAACTACTCCGAGAGCTGCGCCTCCATCGGTCTGGCTCTCTTTGCCCGCCGCATGGCGCAGGCCACCGGGGACGCCAAATATATGGAAACTGCGGAAACCGCCCTGTACAACACGGTGCTCTCCGGCATCGCGATGGACGGCAAGAGCTTCTTCTACGTCAATCCTCTGGCGGTCTGGCCGCCGGCCTGCCTGCCAGACACCTCGCTGGCACACGTCAAACCGGTGCGCCAGAAGTGGTTCGGCTGCGCCTGCTGCCCGCCGAATATCGCCCGCACTCTCGCCTCTCTCGGCGAATACTGCTACTTCACCGACCACAGCGGCGAGAAGGGCGATACCCTTTACGTCAACCTCTTCGTCGCGGGAGACGCGCAGTTTACGCTGGACGGCGCTCCGTTTACCCTCACGCAGGAGACGAGCTTCCCGTTTGGCACCAGCGTGCGCTTCAGCGTGAAGCGCGGCGCGCAGACTGATGGCCCGCGCCGCGGCACCATCGCCATCCGGATTCCCTCCTATGTGGAATCTCCTCTCCTGTCCTTAAACGGACACGACTGCGAGTACCGCATGGAGAAGGGCTACGCCCTGATCGAGCGCAGCTGGGATGAAAGCGGGGACGGCGACGAACTCCTGCTCTCCTTCTCCATGCCCGCCCGCTTCGTGCGCGCCAACCCGAACGTGCGCGCCGACGAGGGACGCGTCGCTCTTGTGAAGGGACCGCTCGTCTACTGCCTGGAGCAGATCGACAACGGAGAAAATCTCGAGCAGTACCTCGTCGACACGACGAAGCCTCTCACCGAAGTCTTTGAAAAGGATACCCTCGGAGGCTCCCTCGTGATTCACGCCGCGGGCTTTGCGCAGAAGCTGGAGGGCTTCGACGACAAGGCGCTCTACGGCACGGGCCGTGTTACTCTGGAGCCCGCCCGTCTGACCTTCGTTCCCTACTGCTACTGGGACAACCGCGTCCCCGGCGAGATGCAGGTCTGGGTGAGAGAGAAGATCTGAGGAATAACCGAGCAGGAGATGATAACTCACTCCGGCGTTTTGCAAACGCCTAACAGAATGGAAAACGAAAAGAAACAATAAATTTTTACAGGATTGACATATTCGCCTGTTTTCCTTATGATAATGATAACAGGCGGATAGTTGCCTTAAAAGTAGTCCGCTTCCAGTCATGCGGAGAATAAGTAGACTGTGGAAACGTAGTTCGCTACCGGCCATGCGAAACACAAATAGGTCGTGAAAAAGTGTTTTTAAGCCTCTTATCGTAAACGATAAGAGGCTTAAATCTTTCAAGAGGTAAAAACGCCATGGAAATTTTAACAGGAAGTTTGTATTTTGTTTCCAACGATTTTTTTACAAAGGTGCAAGATCCTTATCTGAAAATCAATTATGAGAGTACGAAACGCCCTCATTATTTTGCCCTTTATGACAGTAGGACTCGCTTTTACTGGCTGGTTCCTTGCAGTTCCAAAGTAGAAAAATTTGAACGCCTGGTACAGAAAAAAAAGGAACAGCACAAGCCTACCGATACGATAAAAATTGTGAAAATTTTTGACAGGAAAACCGTATTACTCTTTCAGGATATGTTTCCGGTCATAGAAAAATATATCGACGGACAATACATCAAAGGCGGGCAGCCTGTAAGGATAGCAAACCCGGCATTGATACAGGAATTAGAAAAAACAGCCCATAAGATTATCGGCCTACTACATAGGGGTGTTCGTTTTACCCCAACACAGCCGGATGTGATACGGATTGAAAAATTGATGACCGATGAATTGACATAAACTATTGCCGCCCGCCATGTATAGTACGGCTTAACATTACGGTCTCACCGGCGTACCGTCAGGCAGGCGGGGAAACAGCCACGCGCTGTCCGGCTCTACCGGCGGGAACTTCGCCGCCTCCGCCTCATCAAAGTCAACCCCCGTTCCCGGCCTGTCATTGACATAGGCGTACCCGTCCCGTACCTGCGGGCATCCCGGAAAAACAGCCTCCTCCTGCTCCGTAAATCCGGAAAATTCCTGAATTCCGAAATTATGGCTGTTGAGATCAAGGTGCATCTGCACCGCCATTCCCACCGGCGAGAGATCGCTGGGCCCGTGCCACGCCGTCCGCACTCCGTAGGCTTCGCAGAAATGAGCCAGTTTGCGCGCCGGTGTCAGTCCGCCGATGTCGCTCAGATGCACGCGGATAAAGTCAATCCAGCGATTCTGCACCAGCGGCATCCACTCCGCCGGATTCGTAAACAGCTCGCCCATCGCCAGCGGAACCGATGTCTGTGCCCGCAGCACTTTAAAGAATTCTCCGTGCTGCGGATCCAGACTGTCCTCCAGGAAAAAGAGACGGTACTGCTGCAGCTCCCTGGCAAATTCCAGCGTCTCCGACAGGGAGAGTCTTTCGTGGACATCATGCATAATCTCAATGTCCCAGCCAATCTCTCTGCGGATATGATCGAACAGCTGATACACGCTGTCCATGTACATCCGTGGATGGAAATAGGCCCCCTGCGGCGCTCCCTGCGGTTTCACCATCGTCTGGCGCGTACCGTCAAAATTCCCGCCGTACGTCCCCATATGGCAGCGGATATAGCGGTATCCCTCTTCCATATAGCGGCGGATGCACTCTTCCACCTCTTCCACGCATCTGCCGTCGGCGTGGCGATAGACTGGAATACCGGCGCGGCATTTTCCGCCCAGCAGACTGTAGAGCGGCATCCGTGCCTGTTTTCCCTTGATATCCCACAGCGCCTCGTCCACGCCGGAAATGGCGTTATTCAGCACCGGCCCGTTTCTCCAGTAGGAGCTGCCCATCATAGTCTGCCACAGGTCTTCAATGTCATCCACCGGCCACCCTTTCAGCATAGGCGCCAGATACTCCTCGATGGCCGTCACCACTGCCTTATATCTCCATGTAAAAGTGGCACAGCCATATCCATAAAGCTCCGGCTCCGAAGTCTCCACCTTGACCACCACCAGGTTGATATTCCTCGGTGCGGTCACAAAAACTCTGACGTTGCGAATTGTAATCTGATCCATCTTCACTCTCCATTCCGGAGCGATCCTCGCGACAGGGCAGCGCAGCTATCCAATTCGCGTCTGCCGCGTGTAGCAAAATCTTTGATTTTGCGTCGAGATTTGTGACGCTCCGACACAAATCTCTCTCCCTGACGCATTGTTTGCGGCTCCACGATCAGAACGCCGCGCAGTCGGTTTCTGATCTGTTCGATGAATCTATCCTAGCATAGCCCCCTTCTGAAAACTCTCCAGCTTTTTGTCATTTATCACGATTTATTAGGGAAACCACTGCTCTAAGCGCTTCCCGCACCGGATTTGCCTACGTAAGTGAACGTCTTCCTTTGCAATTCCGTGTGCACTCCACGGAGGGTCTAAGGAATCGATGATGAAATCAGCGGCTCCTTCGTCTGTCGCCTCCCGTAGAACGCCCGGATATTCCTGCGGTACTGCTGCGGCGTCGTCTCCATAAAGCCCCTGAACTGCCGCAAAAAGGTGTTTACATTCTCATAACCAACCTGACCGGCAATCACCGTCACGCTGTCCTGCGTGTTTTCCAGCAAACGAACAGCCTCGCAAATCCGGACATTATGAAGATAGTGCATCAGATTTTGTCCAAAGCACCGGCGAAATTCCTTGCTGATCGTCACCGGATGAAGGAAAAAACGCTCGCTGAGCTCCTGCAGACTCAGGGGTTCGCGGTAATGGCTGTCAATGTACGCTCTCACTTCCGCCATCTGCTCCTGCATCGCAGAAAGCGGCCTTTCCCCTCCTTTTCGCCCGGACTGACGATATAAAAGCACCGCAATTTCCGTCAGGATACTGCGTTCCAGAAGAGCGCGGTACGGCCGCTCCGTCTCCCTCTCCCCGTAAAGATAATTGACCAGATGAATGATTTCATCAAACACACCTCGGTCGACTCGTTTAAAGCGAGTCTCGAACTCCTGCAGAGATGGCGTCTGGAAAATTCCGCTCAGATCCCCGTCCAGCTTCAGGCTGCTGCAGTAGGACGGTTTGATCGTCACCCCGTAACGCTGGAACGGCAGTTCCCGCAGACGGCGCATATGATGGCAGCGCGAACCGATCACCAGAATATCCCCCGCCTCGACAGAGTACTTCTGCCCGTCCACAAAATAATCGGCACTTCCGCACTCAATCAGCAGAATTTCCGTAGCCTCGTGCATATGATGCATTTCATTGAACTCATATTCACAGGAGCGCGAGAGATTGTACTGATCCTCATTTAAAGCCCGAAAGTGTTCCGGTTCATTGTAATCGTTGATTTGGATTTCCATGGTTTCTGTACTCCCGGAAGTACAATATCTTGCCTGAATATTGCCGTATCCAACGCTCTATCTTTCCGTCTCCCGCTTCTTCCGCCTCACATGGATCTCCGGAATCGCGACGTTGTCATAGGTAATCGCCTGACATTCCTCCTCGAAAGTCTCCTCCTCTGCAACATGCGCCTCTCTCGTGTGTACCTCCGGTACCGCGAGATTCTCGCTCTCCACTTCATACGCGGAGGATTTCTTCGTTTCTTTTTTCCTGCATTTCCAGAACATGGTAATCTCCTACAAAAGGTATCAGTTCATCCCGCGCCATTCGCAAAGCCGCGCAGCCGCGCTCTCCGCCGCTTCGCGGCTGCCTTTGCTCATGATCCGGCGCTCCCTCAGCCGAAAGCAGCAGACCAAAATTCGTGCAGGCACGGTTTTGTCCTGTTGCTCCCGGCTGGCTGAACTGTTACTACAAAAGGTTTATAAAAAACGTAATCACAAGGCTGTTGATAAAGTCCGCGAACAAACTGCCCACGAGCGGAATCAGCAGATACGCCTTGACCGACGGTTCATACCGCTCGCAGAGAGCCTGCATATTTGCCATCGCGTTCGGCGTCGCGCCCATACCAAAGCCGCAGACGCCCGCCGAGATCACCGCCGCGTCGTAATCCCTTCCCATCACATTGAACACCACGAAATACGCGTACAGAATCATCAGCACAGTCTGACCCGCCAGCAGAACCATCATCGGCAGTGCCAGCTCCGCCAGCTGCCAGAGTTTTAGGGTAATCATGGCGATACCGAGAAACAGGGAGAGGCTGATGCCGCCCACCACGTTGATCTCTCCCATATAAATCGTAAATTTACCGGAATACTCCCCGATGTTGCGCAGAAACGCCGCCGCGATCATCGCGCCGATATAGATCGGAAACGTCATCCCCGTCAGAGAGAGCACCTGCGAGACAATCGTGCCGATTCCCATTGCAAAAAGAAGCTGAAAGACCGCTTCCGGGTAAACGTTTATGTGCCGCTCGTGCTTCTTTTCCTCCTCGATCAGCAGACTGTCGTCCTCCGGGACGATCGTCTCCAGCAGGTTCTTCTTCTCGATCAGCCTTTTTCCAATCGGGCCGCCAATCACACTGCCCGCGACCAGGCCGAAGGTCGCCGCCGCGGTGCACACTGTCGTTGCCCCCGCAATCCCGAAATCCTCCAGCACCGGCCCGAATGCTCCCGCCGTTCCGTGACCGCCCACCATGGGAATCGAACCCGTGCACAGTCCCACAAGCGCGTCCACATGAAGCGCTCCCGCCAGTCCGACCGCAAGGAAATTCTGGATCAGAATCAGCAGAATCACCAGTCCCAGAAAGACGAGCAGCGACTTACCGCCGCTGCGCAGCACCTTCAGATTCGCCTGAAAGCCAACCGAGGTGAAAAAGAGCACCATGCAGACCTCTTTGAGGATATCATCAAAGGAAAATTCCGCGATTCCCATCACATAACACAGACAGGTGAACACCGCAAACACCACGCCGCCGATCACCGGCGCGGGAATACAGAATTTCTCCAGAAACCCAATTCTCTTTTTCAGAAATTGTCCGAAAATCAGCACCACCACGGCCACCGCGATGGTCTGATACATATCCAGCTGAATTACCATTGTACCGTTTTCCCTGCTCCTTTATTCTGTCTCTACCGTGATGCCGCAGTCCGCGTAATAGGCCGCCGCTCCCTGATGGAAGGGAACCTGAATTCCCTCCGCGGCGCTCTCCGGCTCCAGAACACTCCCCTCCGGAAGCACCTGGCTCAGTTCCTGCGCGCCGGAGAACAGCGCCTGTGTCACCGCTTCGACCGTCTCCGCAGACACTCTCTCACTCGCCAGAAGCACTGCTTTGACGCCAACCGTCGAGACGTCCTCCTCCTGTCCCGGATACGTCCCCGCCGGAATCACATACTCCTGATAGGAGCTGTAAGCGCTCCTCAGCCGCTCCGCCGCCTTGCCGTCCACAGACAGCAGACGGATCCCGCACTGCTGCGCCATCTGCGCAACCACCTCGCTCTGTGTGCCGATCGTCAGGAACACTGCATCGATCGTCCCGTCCGCCAGCCGCTCTGATGCCGCTGTATAGTCCAGATGCTCCTCATCCACAAGGCGCTCACTCAGCCCATAGGCCTCCAGAATCTGCTCCGCATTCTGCTCAGTTCCCGACTCCTCCTCCCCGACGCTGACTGTCCGTCCCTGCAGATCCTCGATCGACACAATATCAGAATCCGCCCGCACCACAATATGACATGCTTCCGTATAAAGTCCGGCCACCGCCCCGTAGCCCCGGTACAGATTACCGTCCGCAAAGATTCCCTCGCCATCGTAGGCATCCTGCGCCAGATCTGCCTGCGCAATCGCCATCTGCACATAGCCGTCCGACAACAGACGCAGGTTCGCTGCCGAGCCCGCCGTCGTTCTGACCTCCATTGAATTTCCCGAACTGCTCTTATTGACCAGATCGGACAACGCCTCACTGAATGCGTAATACACGCCGCTTTCTCCCGCCGCCCCGATCCGGATCGTCCCGGAGGAGGCACAGCCCGATAAGAGCAGTGCGAGAATGCACAGCAGAAGCCATCTCTTTTTCACAAATCTTTCCTCCAAACTTTCTAAAACTGTAACTATTCCATATCTTCACCGCCACCTTGCAAAATTCATTGAAAAGATGGAAGACACAAATCGAATATTTGCGTCACCCCGTCGCACGGAACGCTTCGGAATGGAGATTAATCATGTCGGAGAGTTCTTTCCTCACATGACCTGTTGTCATGAACATCTTCCCTCCGTAACCGTCGTCACAGCACACTTTCTGTATATAATCCACTCTCATTCAGAAGCTGAAGGGATTTGATCACGTAAGCATACGCTAATGGATTTGTGTTGCGAATGCTACTGATTTTCTTAATCCCCTTTAATTGTAACTGTATATTCCTATACTCATCCGGATCAGTGATACGCTTATATTCCGTCTGGCCAGTTCGAAGGCATGCTGCAAGATACATGACTTCACTTGCATATACTCCTGCGTTCTCTCCATTTATTCTTCCAGCAAAGATATGACCTTGGATTGCATTTATTCCTGCAGAAAAATTTGCGTAATCTTTCGGCCTTATACTTCCCCTTCCCAAAATACAAATACAGCTGTCTATGGTATCCTCCAGACAATCTGGCGGCATGCTATCAAGTCCGCGATATCCCAGTTCAATGTGAGAAACCTTATGATATACCTTCTCAGTGGTCCTATAGTCATCCATTTCCTGCAGCAGCGTCCAGCAATCAAATAATTGCTTTATAATTTCAAGCTCCTTATCGATCCCAAATGGAATTCCAGTCGTATGCGGCGCAAAGGCAGTTAACTTATCTCCCAGGATACAATTCTTGTCAGGAAGACTCACCGTCAAATCCTCTTCCCTGCTCAAAAGAAGACGGCTTCGGATCGGCCGCTCCATCACCTTTGGATAAGGATTATTCTCAAACACAACATCCAGCAGTATACTAATTTCCTTGCCGGTTCCCGGTGAAAGAAAATGGAATCTAAAATGGCGTTTCTCTATATCATTAGCCCCTTTTCTCTTGTGCTCTTTCACATTAATAAAAGGAAATATTCTGCCCGCCTTTTCTATATATCCATCAATATCCGTATCACGGTCAACAATGATATCAATATCTGTACTTAATCGTCTCGGCTCTTTAAGCAGAAGCAAAAGCGATGTGCCTCCCTTAAAAACAAAGGGCATACCAACGCTTCGGATCGCTTCAAGCAGTCCGAATGCAAATACTGTTCTTTCCAACATAGAAGGATCGGCTCCGGTCTCTTCTCTCAATTTTGAAATGTGCTCCGCTGTATAATTTTCACGTAACAGCATATTCTACTTTACTCCCCTCGAGATATTTCAGCAACACTTCCTCCCGGTTACGCCTGCGGGCGTATCTCAGCATTCGCACCTTGTTCAGAAGATACCGACTCTGCGCCTGTTCCAAAACGTCAGGAAATTCGCCTTTGCTATAAGCAGCCACTATCAGCTTATCAGACGACATATCAACAAGCATTTTCTCTAACATGATTGAATGCGGCGCATCCGCCCGGAGCGGTGCCTCTGATATCATATCCGTGACAACGACACAGTCTCTTGACCAATACAGGTTAAACTCCTTCTTACTCGGTTTATACATGACATTCTTATGACCAAGCTCCTGAAGGAAACGAAAAACATAGATGCTGCTCTCCTTCTCAATCTGAAGGAAGATCGTATTCTGCGAAATCAGATGGTTCAAAAATTCGTTCATTAATACCGTCTCAAATACTGTAAACTGAATATATGGATATTTTTCAGAAATTACTTCCATCAATTTCCCTGCTGTATCAGAGTACATCGGAATATATTCCTCTTTAGGTAAACTCGAAGACAGAGCATACGAATCATAGCCTTGTCTGATTAACGCACCACTGCGAACCAATCCGCTGATTGCCCAATGATATGTACTTTCGGCCAAATCTGTTTTCAGCATTTTCAGTTCCTCTATCAGTTCTTTATGAGAATACGTTTTTTTATTGTCTATGTGATCAAGCACTTCTTCATACCATTGCATGATCTCATCTCCTTTATCTCAATCACGCGCATCGGCAAATCCAATATGTTTTTGCCGATATTCAGTATATCACTCTTCTTTGTATCCATCAACGCATATCGGCAATTTTTTATTTTTTTGCCGATATGTTTCAAACAAAGAATCCCCTCAGCCCTCTCAAGAGAGAACCACGGGGATCCCATCCTACTTTCAGTTGTTTGATTCACTCTTCTGCCCTAACTTCCTATTTCTGCTGCCCCCGGATCTGCGCCATCATTTTCCTGCGCACTACCCAGAAGCATGCGACCTGCATCACAATCGTGATAATCCACGACGCCGGATAGGAGATAAACAGCACCGACAGCGAGCGGTGATACGGGAAGATCAGGAAAATCCACACAATCCTCGTTCCCACCGTCCCGATAATCGAGAGAATCATCGGCACCGCGGAGTGTCCCATTCCGCGCAGAGCCCCGGGGAACAGATCCATCAGACCGCAGCAGAAATACGTCGTCGTCGTAAACAGCAGGATTTCCATACCGGCCTGCACTACCTCGGGATCATCCGTGTAAATACGCAGAATTTCCGGCCCCAGAAAGTACGCGCTGCTGCCGAGCACCACGGCCACACCCACCGACAGCGCGATGCAGTCCAGCAGCACCCTGTCCATCCGCTTCCACTTGCCCGCCCCGTAATTCTGACTCGTAAAGCTCATGCACGCCTGTGTGACAGAGTTGATCGAGACGAACAGAAATCCCAGCACATTGTTGGCCGCCGTGTAGCCCGCCATCGCGATGGCGCCGAAGGAGTTAACCGAGGACTGGAGCAGCACGTTGGAAATATTGATGACCGTGCTCTGGATCCCCGCCGGAATTCCGACCTCAAAAATCTGACGCATATATCTGACGCGGATCGTCAGCCTGGAAAAGCGAAGCTGATAACTGCTCTGTGTCCGATACAGACACAGCAGAACGAGAATGCAGGAAATCATCTGCGAGATCACCGTAGCGATCGCCACACCCGCCACTCCCATATGGAAGACAATGACCAGAAACATGTTCAGCGCCGCGTTCGTCACGCCCGCTATAATCAGGAACAGCAGCGGCCGCCTCGTATCGCCGACCGCCCGCAGCACCGCCGCGCCGTAATTGTACAGCATGAAGAACGGCATCCCCAGAAAATAAATTTTCATATACAGGGCGGACTGCCCGATGATCTCCTCCGGCGTTCCCATCAGTTCCAGCGCGCCTCCCGAAAACAGCAGTCCCAGAACCGCCATCGCGATGCCGCTGATCAGCGCGATCGTAATGGAAGTGTGCACCGTCTCAGAGACCTCTTTGTCCTTACCCGCCGCGTAGAACCGCGCCGTCAGCACGTTTGTGCCCAGCGAGATTCCAATAAACAGGTTGGTAAAGACATTGATCAGCGCGCTCGTCGCCCCCACTGCCGCCAGCGCGTCGCTCCCGGTAAAACGCCCCACAACGATAATATCCACTGCGTTGAACATCAGCTGCAGAATGCCCGAGAGCATCAGCGGCAGAGAAAAAGCAACCAGCTTGTCCATGAGAGATCCGTTGCACATATCAATTTCGTACTTACTGTTTTTCACCTTGTTATCCCCCCTGAGATCCCTCTACCAGCGCGTGAACTGCTTTGTGTAATCAAACACAATCAGACCGCATTTCCGGCAAATCCATCCTCCAAAATCCGTGGAAGTAAACGCTTTCTGAACAATCATGACATCCGCCTCCTCCCTGGACAAAAGTGACACCTTATGCCTTGTCTTGTTGAAGGCCATCAAATTTCCCGCCTGCAGAACCCCCTGCTGCATGTCGCGTTCACAATTCGGACAGTTCATTCTCTTCCTTTCCGCCGCAGCCAAACTCTGCGAACAATTGTCCAGTAAAACAAACGTCTCTGTCTATCCCGCCGCTTCCCTTCTTACTATACTAAAGAAGAGCGGGAATGAACAGTCGTTTTTGAGACCGCCGCTTACCGTCTCTCCTGCGCCAGCTGCTCGCGGTACATGCCGGGCGTCAGTCCGGTCTGTCTGCGAAAGAGACGGAAGAAATAGTTGTAGTCCGACACACCGATCTGCTGACAGATCTCGCTGTTGGAAAGCTGTGTCTGCGTCAGCAGACGGATCGCCCGCTGGATGCGCAGATGCGTGATGTGCTCGGAAATCCCGCAGCCATACATCTCTCTGGCGAGGTGATAGAGCGAAGTTCGTCCGATCGCCAGTTCCCGGCAGATCCGCTCGCTCGGGAGCTCCTCGTGCAGATGATCGTCCAGAAAGCAGTTCAGGCGTTCCTGCACGCTGCCCGGCGCCAGCGCCGCCAGACGCTCCTGGTAGAGCGAGCGGGCCGCCAGCGTCAGAAGATTCGCCGCGGAGCGCAGCGTTTCCTTCCCGGTTCGCGGAAGCGCCTCATAGGCGGGACGCATGGTCTCCTCTGTGAGACCGTACCGGAGAAAGCACTCGCGCGCCCGCTCCCATGCGGCGTCAGAGGTTTCCGCGCTGCTGTCTGCACGCTCCGGTTTTCGGTCAGCGCTTTTGTCAATGTCCTGCGCAGCAGATTTCTCCAAAGTGCTGTCCGCAGCCGCCTGTTCCTGCGCCGTCCTCTGTCCCGGAGCACTTTCTGTCTCCGGCACGATGTGGCTCAGAAGCAGGTAGCCCACCGTGGCGTCCTGCACCTGAATCGGCGCGATCACCTCGACGAGACCGGCGTGGCAGGTGTAGATGAGGGTTTTCTTCTGACGCATCGCCCTCTGGCAGGCGTTCTGATCGCAGAGACGGCACCCCAGCTCGCCCTCCGGCGTCCGGCGGATCTGACGGCAGTACAGCGGCAGTTCTTTCGGATAAGAGAGAATATCCATGCCCCAGGCGTCGAACACGACGGCCCGCAGGCCGGTGAGCTGATAGAAATCCTGCAGCAGAACGAGCAGCTGGGCCCTGTTAAATACAGCGCGCATGAAATCTCCTTTCCGGACTGACGCCCCGTTTGCAAAAGACGGATGACTCCGCGCCGGGCGACCGACCGGCGATGCTTTCCGCGCACCGCCTCGGCAATCGCCGGTATTCCTCATGCAAACGTTCATAATCAAGTTTAAAATTCCGCACGTGGAATGTCAAACCGCAGAGACTGAATTGCGGCGCAATACAGAAAGACCGTGCAGGGAACAGGTTTGACACCCATCATCTCACACAATGGGATTCGCACTTTGCGCTGGAACGCCGCACAAAGCGCTTCGAAATGGGGATTACTATCAGCTATCTATTTTATCTTTTTCATCATAAAACATAAGGAGGAAACACAAATGAGTATGCAGCAGTATGAATTCTGGTTCGTCGTGGGAAGTCAGTTCCTGTACGGGCCCGAGGTGCTCGACACCGTGGCGCAGCGCGCCGCACAGATGACGCAGGAGCTGAACGCCTCCGGTCACCTTCCCTGCAAGCTGGTGTACAAGGTGACGGCCAAAACGAATCAGGAGATCGCCGACGTCGTCCGCGAGGCCAATTACGACAAGCGCTGCGCCGGCATCGTGACCTGGTGCCACACGTTCAGCCCGTCCAAGATGTGGATCAACGGCTTTGCCGCTCTGCAGAAGCCCTACTGCCATTTTGCGACGCAGTACAACCGGGAAATCCCCAACGAAGAGATCGACATGGATTTCATGAACCTGAATCAGGCCGCCCACGGCGACCGGGAACACGGCTTCATCGCTTCCCGTCTGCGCATGCCCCGGAAGGTGATCGCAGGCTACTGGCAGGATGAGGAAGTGCAGGAGCGTCTGGGACGCTGGATGCGCACCGCCGTCGGCGTCGCGTTCAGCCGCGAGCTCAAGGTCATGCGCTTCGGCGACAACATGCGCGAGGTAGCCGTGACCGAGGGCGACAAGGTAGAGGTGCAGACGAAGCTGGGCTGGCAGGTCAATACCTGGCCGGTAGGCAAGCTCGTAGAGACGATGAACGCCGTGACCGGAGAGGAAATCGACGCTCTGATGGAAACGTACCGGCAGGAATACGACTTCGCCACCGATGATCTGGAAACCGTGCGCTATCAGGCGCGCGAGGAGATCGCCATGAAGAAGATGATGGACACCGAGGGCTGCAAGGCGTTCAGCAACACCTTCCAGGATCTCTACGGCATGCGTCAGCTCCCGGGCCTTGCGAGCCAGCATCTGATGGCTCAGGGCTACGGCTACGGCGGCGAGGGCGACTGGAAGGTTTCCGCCATGACCTCCATCATGAAGGCGATGAGCGAGGGGCAGACCGGCGGCACCGCCTTTATGGAAGACTACACCTACCATCTGGAAAAAGGAAATGAATACAGCCTCGGCGCACATATGCTCGAGGTGTGCCCCAGCGTCGCGGCCGATCGCCCGCGCATCGAGGTGCATCCGCTGGGCATCGGCGACCGGGAGGATCCCGCCCGTCTCGTCTTTGAGGGACACGAGGGCGACGCGATCGTCGTCAGCCTGATCGACATGGGCGGCCGTCTGCGCCTGATCTGCCAGGACATCCACTGCGTAAAACCCATTATGGATATGCCGAATCTCCCGGTGGCGCGCGTCATGTGGCAGGCTATGCCGAACCTGACCACCGGCGTCGAGTGCTGGATCACGGCGGGCGGCGCGCACCACACCGTCCTCAGCTACGACGTCACGGCGGAGCAGATGCGCGACTGGGCCCGGATCATGGACATCGAATTCGTCCACATCACCAAGGACACCACTGTGGAGAGCCTCGAGCACGACCTCTTCCTCTCCGATCTGGCGTGGAAGCTGAAATAACGACGGCAAAGCTGCGCATTCGATACAAGATTTCATAATAATGCCCCGGTCAAAAGGAATGATCTCTTCCTTATTAACCGGGGCGTTTTATTTTCCTCTTTCTTCCTGACTCAGTTCGAATTCCTCATTGAAAACACAATCCGATTCTTTTCACGCTGCTTGCTTTTTTACTCGTAATCCTCGATCCGCCACTCTTCCTTCCAGTCGATCCAGACCATGCCATTCGGGTGCTCCGCGCCCGGCTCCTCAAAGCGCAGCGGCAGCCAGACATAATCCGCGATCGAGGTGTTCGCGACGGGCGCGTCGTTCCGACCCTCGAACATATCCTTTTCCGGCTGCACCGTGTCCGGATTGAAGAACGCCTCGAAGGTCTTCGCATACTCCTCGTATTTCCGGTCCATCTCCTGCGGCAGCCAGCGATCAGCGCAGGCGATGTAGAGATCCTTTTTGCCCGGCACCTTAAAGACCGAAGAAATCTGGGAGTGGAACGACGTACGGCTCTCGTCCCCCACATGCGGATCGCCCAGCACCGTGTATGGACCGTGCCACGTGTCGGCAACTGCCACCTCGGACGGATTCGGGAAGTAACCGGTCGTTCCGGAGGTCAGTAGATAATGTTTACCCTTTCTCAGGAAATGAGCCGTCGCCTCTCTGACATAGGGCGGGCACAGATGCGGGAAATGCGTGCTGTAATACCCGGTCACGTCCGTGTAGTCGTCAGTCAGATCCGCGCAGATCGTCTCCGAGTGGACACGCTCGAAATAGTAATACGCTTTTCCGTCATCCGCAACCGCCAGATCAAAGTCACCGCCGCTCATACCCAGCGGGCGCAGCCCTTTCTTCGCATAGGTATAGGGGCCGAGGATATGATCCGCCGTCATGACGCTCTCCGTCTGCGTGCCGTCCTTCTGCATGATTTTGAGCCAGCAGACGTACTTCTTCGTCCTCTTATTGTAAATAATATGCGGTCGGTCCATCTGCGAGGACGGATGCAGCGGCGAATCCGGATCGTCCGGCTCCGGCGGAATAATCAGTCCCTTATCCTCCCAGTTGTAGAGATCCTTCGAGGCATAGCAGCGCACGCCCCAGTGCCAGATATCGCTCACGCCGTCCGTCTTTTCCTTATTCTCCCCGTACCAGTAATACGTTCCGTCCTCATAGAACACGGAGCCGCCGTGCGCCTGAATCCGGTTCCCGTTTGTGTCGAGCCAGACCTGTCCCGGTCTGATGGTGTTGTAAGTTGTCATGGTAACCCTCCTTCTCTTGTGTTTCCTTGTCCGCATCTTATCACGCCCGCTTATTCAGTTTACTATTCACTATTTCGCTTTGTGATTTCACTTTATTGACTTTTGACATTCTGTTTGTTGTTCTGGCATAATTATGCTATGATTATGTCATATTATTAAGAAAGGAGCTGATTCTATGCCCATTATCATGCCCATCAAAGACCTTCGCAACACAAGCGAACTATCCGATATGGCTCACAAAATACAGGAGCCGATTTTCATTACCAAAAACGGCTACAGCGATTTAGTGGTCATGAGCAGTGAGCTGTACGATAAATTTTCCAGAATAAACCGTGTGGATCAGGCAATTTTCGAATCCGAAAAAGAACTGGAAGAAGGCGGCGTTTCCATTGATCTCGAAGAAGCATTTGAGAAGTTGGATCGAAAATACTATGGAAAAATACAAAGTTAAATTAAATCCACGGGCTTTCAGAGAGATTGACGATATTTTCTCCTACATCGCCTTGGAAAAGTTATCACCAGAAAATGCCAAAAGACAGACGGATCGTATCCGCATGGCTCTGGCAACTTTAGACACTTTTCCACAATCTCATCAGGAACGAAGTGAGGGGCGCTACGCTGACAAAGAGTATCGCCAATTATTGATCGACAACTATATCGCTATTTTCCGAATTGATGAGACTGAAAAAATTGTCCATGTTGTGACTGTCCAGTATCAGGCAAGAAATCTGTAAATGCCCTCGCAGCAATCAGACTGCTGTGAGGGCATTTATTATGAGAATATTAAATTCGAAAAATATGTGTCATTATTCTACCGGACTACTCTTCAAATCCATCGTCCGCGATGACCTGTGCGTACCAGCCCGCGCTCTTTTTGGGAACGCGCTCCAGCGTCTTGTAATTGGTGTAGTGCAGGCCGTACCGCATGGAATACCCGCCTGACCACTCAAAATTATCCAGCAGAGACCACAGGTAATATCCTTTCACGCAGATCCCGTCCTCCATCGCCCCGTGAAGAGCCTTCAGGACATTTCTCACATACCGGATCCGCTCTTCGTCGTTTAAAATCTTCTCAACATCCGGCCCATCCTCCTGCATCAGACCATTTTCCGTCACATAAATCGGAATCGTAATGCCGTACTTCTCCACCAGCATATGCAGCACATCGCGGATCGCTTCCTCATGATAGACCGGACGATCCTGATAATTGCCGCCCGCCTTCCTGATTTCCTCCCGCTTCCGGATCTCGTCCGCATTGTCGTAGAGACCGTTGTAAAAGTTCAGACCGTAGAAATCCAGCTTCTGGCAGATCACGTCCATATCGCCTTCCCGGATCTCCGGCGTCATATCCTTTTCCTTCATATAGCGCGTCAGCTCATCGGAATAGCCCCCGAGAAAGAGCGGGTGCAGGAACATCCCATAGCCTGCGATCTCGTTCTGGAACGTCGCGATCGCCTCGTCTTCCTCGTTCCCCTCTCTGGCCGGATAGTGTTTCCACACGTCGACCACAATACCGATCTTCGCATTGGCCAGCTTCCGGCTGCGGAAGAGCTTCACCGCCTCGCCGTGGCAGAGCATCAGATTATGCAGACACTGTCTCGCATATTTTTCATCCTTCAGGCCCGGTGCAAAAAATCCATAGGCGTGTCCCACATAAACGGCAATCGGCTCGTTGAACGTCACCCAGAGATCCACATCCTCCCCGAAATTGTCAAGCAGCACCCCCGCGTAACGACAGAACCACTGCACGATATTCCGGTTCCCGAACCCGCCCTGAATCTGCAACGCGTAAGGGAGATCCCAGTGATACATCGTCGCATTCGGCACAATGCCGTTCTTTTTCAGGCAGGCGATCAGGTTTTTATAATAGCGGATTCCCTCCGGGTTGATCTCTCCCGTCCCGTCCGGGATAATACGCGACCAGGAAAAAGAGAACCGGTAGCTCCGGATTCCCATCTTCTTCATCAGCGCAATGTCTTCCTCATAGCGGTGATAGGAGTCGCACGCCACCTCCGGCAAATCACCGCCGTGGATCTTGCCCGGAATCCTGCTGAATACGTCCCAGATCGACGGGCCTCTCCCGTCCTCAAACGCCGCGCCCTCTATCTGCGCAGCCGCCGTCGCCACGCCCCACATAAAATCTTTTGGAAACTGATATTTCATACTCTTCCTTTCTGCCGCAGCCTGCTCACTTCGTCCCGAACTGCGCTCTCGCCCACTCCCGCACGCCGCTGCGCACGCGCCAGTAATAGGTTCGTCCCTTCTGCAGCGGGAATCCATCGTAGGTGCAGTACGAATTGCGGGTATCCAGATACATCACCGTTCTCTTAAACTCCGGATCCGCCGCCATCTCCACCGTAAACTGACGCTCCTCTTCCGGTTCCCACGAAAAGGTCAGAAACGCCGGATCCACTGCCTCCGGACGCTCCAGCCCGTTCACCTTTAATCCTCGAATCATCTTCTTAACTCCTTCTCTCTTCTCTTCATACCAACGCGCTCTGCCAGGCCCGTCCATCCTGCATCCCGCAAGACCGCCCGCTTTTGCACGCCGCCCCGTCCAGCCTGTTTCCCGCAAGGTCGCTCACTTTTGCGCACCGTCCCGCTCTACCTGCTTCCCGCAGGCGTTATTCCTCGAAGCGGAACCGCTTCAGATCGCAGAGACGATGTCCCTCGCCTCCGTCTCTGGCCACCAGATACAGCGCATGGACGCCGCTCACTGCTTCCACGCGGCAGCGGTACTCTTTCCAGTCCTCCCATCCGCCGGAATGAGAGATCTCACACGTTCCGATACACGGGCCATCCGCCGCATCGAGCCTAAGTTCCAGCCGCGTCAGCGCCAGATAGCTCGCCGCCTCACAGACGAACTCCCTCTCCTTCCCCGTAAAGAGCAGCGATCGGTAAATCGCCGCGTCTCCGTCCACAAAGCGGGTCAGGTATTCGCTGTGCACGTCGCCCCTGATCCGGTGTGCCGTCCGCACACCGTTGTCCTTGGCGTTGCGAAGTCCGCAGTCCACCATGTTTTTATTCCAGCCCCGCAGCGGGAAATGAATGAAAAATGCGCCGCCCTCTCCGTCATGGGAGCTGTGATCAGCAAACAAGAATTCACAGGCGCGATACGCCTCCGTCCACTCTCCCGCGGGCAGCGGCGCTTCTATCCCCTGTGTCGTCATCTGTACCTCCGCGATATCACCGTTCTCATCAAAGGTGATCGGCTCGAGGCAGACACGCCTGCCGCCCATTTCCAGTCCAAGAGTCGCGCGGTGGTAGACGATATACCACTGATCGTGAAAGCACAGCATAGAACCATGATTATTCCACGATGCAATATCGCAGTTCACATTATCAATAATTACGCCGCCCTTAACGTATGGTCCAAGAGGTGATTTCGATTTCGCATAGGAGAGACATGTCGGTCTGCCTCTGTCCGTGTCGGCATAGAGCAGATAGTACGTATCGCCCCGTTTCCTGATCGAGGATCCCTCGTGGAACCCGTGCTGCTGTTCCGTCAGCACCATCGTGTCCACCGTATCCTCCTCCAGCTCGCACATATTATCCTTGAGCCGCGCCCCACGCAACGAGAACTGTCCCCAGAACAGGTACGCTTTTCCATCATCATCCACGAGAACGGAGGGATCTCCGCAGCTGGGATATTCCGTTCCTTTGATAGGAACCGGATTCGTAAACGGCCCCTCCGGCCTGTCAGAGGAGGCCACGCACTGCATGAGCACGCCGTCCACCGGCGCAGTGAAGTAGTAATAATACCGGCCGTCCTTCTCCGCTGCGTCCACGGCAGGCAGGCCGTCCACCTTCGTCCAAGTCACGGCCTTACGCGCGTCAAACGCCACGCCGTGATCCTCCCAGTGCACCAGATCCGTCGAGGAGAAGCAGTTCTGATACGAATCCATTCCTCCTCCGTCGATCCGGTCATTGGAACAGTACAGATAGACCCGATCCGGGTCCTGCGGCCAGACGTGCGCTTCCACATCCGGTGCCGCATAATAAAGCGGTAATATCGGATTCATGACTCTCTCCCTCCCTTAACCTTTCACACTTCCAAGCGTCAGCCCCTTTGATAAATATTTCTGAAAAAACGGAAATGCAAACAGCATCGGCGCAATTGCAATCACACAGGTCGCCATTCTGGCCGCAATCGTCGGAAAGCTTCCCGACTGACTTGCCGTATAAAACGAATTCTGCAGAATGAACTGGATATTCGAAATAATCTTGTACAGCAGCAGCTGCAGGGGGACGAGTTTCATGTCATCAATATAGAGCATTCCCTGATACCAGTCGTTCCAGTATCCAAAGAGAATTAACAGTCCCACCGTAGCCAGTCCCGGCTTGGCAAGCGGCAGTACAATCTGAAAATACGTCTGCGTCTCTCCCGCCCCGTCAATAAAACTGGCTTCTAAAAGTTCCGTTGGAATTCCCGCCAGAAAGCTGCGCATCAGAAATACATTCCACGGAGAGACAAGCATGGTCAGAATCAGAACCCATAAGGTATTTCCCAGATGCAGCCACTGTGTCACCACGATATAGGTCGGAATCAATCCGCCGTGAAATAACAGCGCAAATGTCATAAATCTCGTGATATGGCGGCTGCATGCAAAGTCTTTGCGCGACATCGCATACGCAATTCCCGTCGTCACGAACAGACCGGCCACTGTCCCGATAATCGTCACAATAATCGAAATTTTATAAGAATTCAGAATCTGTCCCGGATTTTTAATAATATAAGTATAGGCATCCAGTGTAAATTCCTTCGGAATCAGCCGGTATCCCACTTCCGCCAGACTTGTCTCCGGCGTCACAGACAGAGAAAAGATAAACAATACCGGAATGATCCAGAGAATGCACAGGAAAATCAGTACCGCGTACAAAACGACCGATTTCCCACTCCATTTTTTCTTCATATTCATACCTTCCTTCCGCAGCCCGTCACGATACTGCGAGTGAAAATCTGTATCTGCATTTTCGTCTCTCTTTTAGAAAATAGCGCCTTCCTCGTCCACTTTTCTGGCGAGAGTGTTGGCTCCGACTACGAGAAGGAAGCCCATCACTGACTGAAACAGTCCGACCGCCGCTCCCATTCCCGGATCATTGATCGTCTTTAATGCACGGAAAATGTAGGTGTCGATGACATCCGTCACCGGATACAGCATCCCGTTGTCTCTGGTCAGAAAATAGTACATGCCGAAGTCAGAATAGAAAATATTGCCCACCTGAATGATGCAGAGCATGATGATCAGCGGCCGCAGCATATACAGCGTAATGTAGCGGATTTTCTGCCATGTACTGGCTCCGTCAATTTCAGCAGCCTCATACAGGGTGGGATCGATTCCAATCAGTCTGGTATAATAGAGAATGGAGTAATATCCCGCAGATTTCCAGATATAACAGATCGTGATAATCACAATCCAGTAACCCGGCTGATAATAGAAGTTCACCGTTGGCATCCCGAGCATTTCCAGAAACTGATTGATCACACCATACCGCGCGTCGATAAATGCCTCCAGCGCATAGCTTGCCACGATCCATGAAATGAGATACGGCAGGAACAGAATCGTCTGTGTCACCCGCAGCATCCTGCGCCCCACATAATACAGCAGAATCGCCACAGAGACCGAGATCAGCGTCGTAAAAATGATAAAGAGCGCGTTCATCATCAGGGTATTTCTTGTCACCCGGATCGCATCGTTAGACTGAAAGAAGAATTTAAAATTCTCAAATCCCACCCAGTCGCTCTGAAAAATTCCCTTGGAATAATCCACATCCTTAAACGCGATAACCAATCCAGTCAACGGAAGATAATTGAACAAAAAGACAAGAATAATTCCCGGAAGCGCCAGTAATAACAGCGGGTATTTTTTCTTCATATCTCTGGCAAATTTTTTCTTCTGCATTGAACTTCCTCCATTTTACTGCGGCGCTGCCGCCTGATCCGGCTCGCGCACTGCTCTTACCTTTCCCAGAGCAGTGCGCGCCGTCGTCTCACCTCTTATTTATTTGCCAGAAACTCGTCTACCTGTCTCTGCATCTCCTCAATGATCTTCGCGGATCCCGCCGCTTCCATTCTGCTGAGCAGTTCCGGCACCGCCGTTTCCGGATCTACCGCGCCGCACAGCAGCGGATATTTGTATTCCTCGTAGATGGCTGAGCAGTTCGCCACCTCACTCTTGACGCTGGAGGAATCGAAAATAAAGCCAAACAGCTCGGACGGCGTCGCATCCTCGCAGAACGCCTGGATCTGTTCCCACATATCCGCTGGATATGCTCCCGCCTGTACCCACGTAATAAACTGATTTGCAATCGCATACGGCTCAAGAGGTCTGACATAATTAGAATCCTGAATTACATCCACCTCCGTGTCAGAAATCTTCGTGTAATTCACGCCTTCAATACCATAAATCATCGTATTGACAAAATACGGATCGGAGTACGCCAGATTATAGAGCTGCACCGCCTTCTCCGGATATTTTGAATTAATACCCACCGCCGTCAGGGACTGCGTCACACCGGAGGTCACCGCGTATTTCTCACTCAGAATCACCGGAACCGGCTCCTCTTCCCATCCACAGTCACTCACCGCCATGCTCGCGACGTTCGGCGCCGTAAAGCCCTGCCGGTATGTCATGTGATCCGGTGACTTTCTGTCGATCGTAATCTGATCCGTCATTGTGACATACGTCGCGTAGTCCGGCTGCATATATCCCTTCTGCACCCAATCATAGACTGTCTTGCAGTATTCCATGAACTCCTCCGACTGGAACTGGTCGATGACTGTCCCCTCATCCGAAAAGCGCACCACACCGGGCACATCGAAACCGCCCAGGAAATTAAAGCCATAGTACTCATCCAGATATGTCCAGAGAATTCCCCCGCAATCATCCGGAATCACACCCGGATATTCCTGCACCAGTTCTGCGTACATATTTCCCACATCCTCCAGCGTATAGGTATCCGCGCCGTTCTCGTAGGAGCTTCCCTCGACGCCCAGCTGCTCCGCGATGTCCGCCCGCAGGAAGAGACCGTCGTTCTTGGCGTACGTCTGCAGCGCCGGCATCGCATAGATATTGCCGTCAATCGTCGTCGCCTGCCACATATATTCCGGAATGTCCGCCATCGCCTCCGGCGCGTTCGCCTCCAGCAGATCGTTAAGTGGAAGATACGCATTGCTTCCCGCGTTCGTCGCAAAATTATTGAGCCAATCGCAGGTGAACATCAGATCAAACGGCTCTCCCGAGCTGATCACCGTCGAGCACTTCTGCGCATACTCGGAAAATGCAAATATTTTCAGTTCCAGATGACAGCCGATCTTCTCCTCCAGATAACGGTTCAGTTCCTCACTGACCGCCTCATACCCCTCGCTCGTCATCGCCGTGGGATTCCCCGGCATATACCATGTGAGTGTGGGAATCTCATCCGATGATGCGGTCTCCAAGGCATCTGTCGATGACGACTGCGCCGTTTCCGAAGATACTTCTCCTGAAGAAGAGCACCCCGTCATCACCGTGGCCGAGAGCATCACTGCGGACAACAGCAGACTTACCCGTTTCATTACACTTTTCATTACGTCCCCTCCTTAACAAATTGTTCTGCAACAGCTTTTCTAAAGTGTAATGAATAATCGCGGCAAAAAATACAACTAATTGTTATATTTTACAGCACTATTGTTACATTACCATTTATTTTCTTGTGAATATTGTTGTTTCCTATTCTTTTTTAGTTTTATAAGAGACTCTTTTCGTCATTTTGTCCAATTACATCTCTCTCCCACTGCCGGATTACGATACAAACCTTCGTGCACTCTCCTGTCCAGTCAATCCGCAGGCTTCCTCTCTCCCCATAGTGCATCGTCACCCTCTGCGCGACATTCCAGAGACCGACATGCTCCTTTCCGTCTCTGCGTCTCCCCGGCAATTCCCGATCCTGATCAAAACTCCCTCTGTATTCCTCCGGGAAGCCCTTTCCGCTGTCCTCCACACAGAGTACAGCCTCTTCTCCCTGCACACACGCCGTCACACGCAGAACAAAATGCTTGCTTCGGTCGGAAAATCCGTACTTCACCGCATTCTCCGCGAGCGGCTGGATCAGCATCGGCGGAATCAGCAGTTCCGCCAGTGCTCTATCCCTTTCCACGGCGATGTCCAGTTTGTGTGGAAAGCGCAGTTTCATAATTTCCAAGTAATCGCTCACAAAGCGGAATTCCTGTTCCAGCGTCGTTTTTTCCTGTCCGATCCCCGTCATATACCGGTAATAGGAACCGAGACGCAGCACACAGGTCTGCGCCAGTTCGTTCCGGCCGCTTGCGATCAGATTATAGATCAGATTCATCGTATTCGAGAAAAAGTGTGGATTGATCTGCTGCTGCATATTCTGGATCAGCAGCTTCTGCTTTTCCAGTTTCTGCTCATAGATCAGAAAACGGTGATTCTCAATCTGGTAGACCATGTAATTAAAAATATGAATGGCTTTTTCCAGCTCCGGTTCAATCTCTCCTTCTCCGCGAATTGGTTCCGCACTGCTGCCATCGGCAAACTCCTGCATCCCTTTCATCAATAGGTTCAGCGGAGCCAGAAATCTCCTTCGGGTCTCCCGCATCACCCAGAGCAGCGCAGCGGCAGCCAGCAGAACAGTCCCCGCAAGGAAACTCAGAAACCAGACATTCTGCTTCCACACATCGCCCGTGTGCATCACCAGACAAAATTCCATCCCCATTCCCTCATATCGCTCCGCAATCACCGCGTCTCCCCATCCCATCTCCTGTCCATCCGCTCCCAAAACATAAGAGTCTCCCTGCCCGCCGCTCTCCTGCCACGTCACGCTCCATCCCAGCCCGTTGCCCACGGCAATCTGCCGCATCTGAGAGAGAATCTGCTCCGTCGGCACAAAACCTATTACCCAGACGTTGTTTCCGATTTTACACGGCCTGTAAAAAACATTTTGCTCCTGATCCAGATACCACCTGTTCTCCCACGTCCTCGCCTGTTCCAGAACCTCCTCATAATGTCCCTTATCATCCGGAATTCCGAAAATCTCCCCGTTTCTCTCGTCATACAGATACAGAGAGTCCAGTAGATCGATCGTCACGTAATTCGCTCTGATATTCCGATATACCCGGAATTTAGTCAGAAGATATTCGTCCGTATCTTCCTCCTGAATCGAAAGCATATTAATATCAAAATCCGCCGCCAGATTATTCATATATGTATTCGCATTATCAAACTGCGCTCTGAGCTGTGCGACATACATCGAGAGCATATTCCGATATGAGTTGACCATTTCCTTTTCCATCGAAGAAAACATATGAAAAAAGAGCGCTGAGAGCAGAATCAGATAGATCGCCGCCACCCCCAACATTCCCAGAACAATTCGAAAACGAAAGCTTCTGCGCCGTTTATTCATATTCCCTCCCTGACAGATCCATTCCTGCTCCCGCCGTGCAATCCAATCTACATTGTCACTCCATCACGCCCAGCACACATGGGCGCACACTACGACACGCTGCTTACAGCCTTCCCTCGCGATATGCCTTCCGATACTCATACGGTGTCATCTGCACAAGATTCCGAAACGCCCGGATAAAATAAGAATCATTGCTGTATCCCAGAGCATGTGCGATCGCCGTTATCTTTTTATCAGAAGTTTCCAGCATCCTCTTGGCCTCTTCGATCCTCATCCGCGTAATATAATCCGACAGCTTCTCCCCTGTCTCCTTGTGAAACATCCTCGACAGATAGGATGGATTGAGAAATACCGCCTGAGCAATCGTCTCCCGGCTAAGTTCCTGCATCAGATTCGCTGCAATATAACGTCTGATCTTATCCACCATACCGAGATCGGACTCCTCTGTTCCCTCCTGCAGTAAGTTCTCCTCCTGAATCTTTTCATACTCCCGCGCGTTTCTGACAATCATACGCTCCGTCTCATACTGTTCCAGCACCTTGCCGACCGTTTCCCGAAGCAGCGCATGATCGATCGGTTTGACCAGAAACTCCGCCGCTCCGAGCCCAATGGCCTCCTGCGCATATTCAAAGCGTGCGTATGCCGTCAGAAAGATCAGTCTGGCGGAATATTGGTTCTCCCGAAGCCAGCGCAGAAAATCCAGTCCGTTTTCCTGCGCCATCTCAATATCACAGATAACCACATCCGCCGGTCTATCCCGCATCGCCTGCTGGGCTTCCCGGACGCTTCCCGCGCCTCTCACGTCGTCGATCCCAACCGCTTCCCAATTGATCGCGCGCATGACCCCTTCCACAGCATATTCCTCATCGTCCACCACCAGCAATCTGTATCTCTTGGCTCCGTCTCCGTTCATACTTCTCATATCCTTTTCTTTATGATCCAATCCTTTTTCATAATACAGCAACGAAAAGCTGTAAAGTGACCGCTTCACACTCTACAGCTTTTCGTTCAGTTCAGACTCTTTTGTATCATTTCTCCGGCTTCTGTCACAATCTCAGGCTTTCTCGGCATGCCATTCACTATAGCGCCCCTTTCTCAGCCTCTGGCCTATTTCCTTTCTGGTTCCATCACTGCTTTCTTCGTAGATCTTCTGCGTTTTTCGATCATATACGACTACCGGAAGATCCATTGCTTTTTTCTTTTCCAACTCAATCCTGACCGCAGCCTGTGCCCTTCTGATCACTGCTTCATCAGAAATATCATAGCTCTTCTGTTCCATAGATACCTCCTACTCCACAGCGCCAACTGCAACATTGTCTGAAAAAACAGTATTTTATTTTCTCTTTCAGCAACTCACAGAGACTAATATGATTCTATTATATCATATTGCCCTCTCTATCTCTTCTTGGAAAACCGGTTCATTTTCGCAAATTTACGTTGGAAAAGCGGGTGAAATCCACCAAAACAGGATTGGAAAACCGGAAAACAGGTTTCTCACATCCTCCGAACCTCAACCTCTCTCCCCGCTTCCAGCGCAACATGTCCCGTCTGTGCGAGTCCTTCCGGCAGCAGGAGCGTGCCGCCCTCCCGGTCGGCGCAGACCCGCAGCGTCTCGCCGTCCCATGCGATGCGCACTGTCCCCGCCTTAACCGGGAACACCGCCTCGAAGGAGCCGAGCAGCGTCAGATCCGGCGCAACCTCAAAGGTTTCGTATCCGTCCGCGGTGGCGCGGATTCCCATGAAATAGCGGCCGATCAGGTAGATCGGACTCGCGCCCCACGCGTGGCACAGACTCTTGCCGTAGGGATCGCCGTACATCTCGGCAAATTTCTCCGGATCGCCGTCCGGGTCGTACTCCTCCCAGATCGTCGTCGCGCCCGCCTCCAGCATACCGCCCCAGTACGCCTTGATGCTCTCCAGCACGCGCCCTCTCTCCCCGAGCAGGCAGAGCGCCTCCAGTTCATAGAACTTGAAGTACGGCGTCGTGATCTGCGGTATCTCCGGATTCAGCAGCACGCGCCGCAGAATCGTCTGCGTCTTTTCTTTATCTGCGAGTCCGAAGAGCACCGCGAAAATATTGGCGTGGCGCGTGACGTGCTTTTTCCCGGAAGTAAAGCTGTCGATGAAGGCTCCCTGCGCCTCATCCCAGTAATACTCGACACTCTTCTCCCACAGGCACTCCGCTTTCTCGTTGTAAAGCGCAGCCTCTGGCTCCGTCCTGCCCGCTTCCGCTGCAACCTCGCCGAGCACCGCCATCGTCCGATAGCACATGACAAGCAGCATCTGCTCCGCACACAGCGGGCCGTCCTTATCCAGATCCGCCCAGTCAATGAAGATCCAGTCCCCCGGCCTTCCAACCAGGAAGCCTTCCCCGTCGAGCTGGCTCTCCAGAAACGCCATCATCGTGCGCACCTTCGGGTAAATCGCCCGCACAAACGCCAGATCCAGCGTCGCCCGGTAGTGGTTCAGGACGCCGATCACCCAGTACATCGAGTAGTCCACAATCGTGTTGATATGTTGACCAATCGGGTCATTTCCACGAAGCGCCCACATTGTGCGCCGGTTAATGTCCTCGTCAAAGAAGAGATACTGATTCACGAAGTAACTCTGATACGCATCCCCCGACCAGATCCACCGGTCGCGCTTGATTCCGTCGATGAAAAAGATTCCGCTGCAGAGCTGGAACGTCCGCACCGACGCCTCCCAGATCGCGGTGATCTGCGGATCCTCACTGGAAAACGACGCCCGCACCGGAATATCCACATACTCATGAACAGCCGTGAGCTTCACCGCCCCCGGCTCCATCTCCGGAAGATACACATAGCGGAACGCCCGCCGCAGGATCGGCTCATCCGCCGTCCGCAGCTCCTGACTGTAGTAGCAGTTCTCCGTATCCAGCGCCTCCTGCTCCGACTCGCCGTAGCACAGCAGCAAGGGAAGTGCCGCCTCTGTCTCCGGCTCCACCCGCAGCGTCGCCGTCCAGTCCTGTCCGAAATCATAGAGCGCGCCGCCCTCTCTCCGGGTGACGCTGACCGGCTCGATCTCCTTCGTCTCGTACACCCAGACCGACGGATCCTGCTCCTTCCGGGTATATCTTTCATTCCAGCCCACGGTAACCGGCGGCGTGGTGAAATCCGAAACCGTCCAGGACGCATCGGAATAAATCGTCTCCCCCTCCACCAGAATACCGGGAACGCCGGAGTGCGCGCCCGCAAAGATCACCAGCTCTGTTTTCCCGGCCGGGCACTCGATCTTCTCCCCGAAGCGGCGTTTCAGTCCGTTTACCAGCAAATAGCCCATGCAGTGCGCGTACACCGTAAACGAAGTCCCCTGCGTGAGCTCATAAGTGCGGTGAAACCGCACATTCCTGCGGCAGTCGTCGATCCGCCAGTACGCCGGCCACGAGAATCCTCTCTCCTCCCTCGAAAAATTCTGCATCATTCCGTGGTGAATCTCAAAATCCCCCGGATACCAGATCCAATATGCCTTCCCCATAACGCCTCCTGCTTCCTGCCCGTGTCTGCCCTGCCGCAGCGGCTTCCCCGCTCCGGCAGAGCCCTTTTCCTGATCACTGTCTTCCGTTTTTACTCGGTATCTCTCTCAAATCTAACCTTATCCACCTGCACGGTTCCCGCTTTGCAGAACAGCCGCACGACTGCGCCCTCCTGCTCCGTCACCGCCAGCGCGCCGCAGGACGTCATTTCCTGTGTCCTGCCGACTTCGCATGTCTCTTCTCTGCCGCCTGCCGAGAGGACAATCGCCGCGCCGTCTGTCAGGGCGCGCGCCGTCACGCTGACTCTGCACACCTCCCGGATCGTATACTCCACATACTCGCCCGCTGTCAGTTCCAGCAGCAGTTCCTCCAGCGGCTTTCTCTCCGGTCTGGAATCCTCAAAGACCACCTTGTGCAGCGGAATCCTCGCCCCGTCGCGCAGCGTCAGCTTCACGGGATTCTCTGTCCGGTAGCCGAAGGGATTGCCCAGCTGCCAGTGTCCCAGAATCGCCTCCCTGCCGGGACGTCCCTGATCGTAGCCCGCCGCAGGAAGCTCGATCCCAGCCCGGCGCGTATTGTAGCGGTGAATTGTCTCATCCACTGTACAGTGTTCCAGACGGGAGTTTTCAATCAGCTCGTCAAAAATCTCCTGTGCCCGCGCATACGATGGCCGCGGTCCGCCCTCTGCGATGTAAGCGACGATCTGATCCCAGCCCTCCGGCAGAGGCCGCTCCACGACGCCCAGATTGTAGCCGTCCCGTTGTCTTGCTCCTTTCCACGACCAGAGCGCATACCCCATGTCGAATTCCTCTGCGATCTGATAGAACACGGCGTTCTCCACCGGCCCGGTTCCGCCCTCTCCGATCCAGACCGGAACGCCGCACTGACGGCCCGCCCAGAGGAAGCGGTACAGCTCCCGCAGCTGCGGCGAGAAGCCGTAGAAATGCGTCGCGATACACCAGTTATGCGTCTCCGGATCATAGTCGTGATCGAAAATATCCAGATCCATCGAAAAGCAGCTCCCCTCGAGCATAACCATGTGATTCCTGTCCACGCGGCGGATGCGGGGAATCAGCTCGTCGTAAAAGGCAGCGAGCTCTCCGCAGCGCTCCGCCATCCCCGCGCCGGAGAGCGGCTCGTTGAGCAGATCGTACCCCGCGATAATCTCCCGCTGTACATAACGGGATGCAATCTCTTCCCAGAGGCGGATCGTCCTCTCCCTGCTCTCCGGCTCCGCGAACATCTGCGCCCGGTCATCGATTCCATCGTCGCACCCGAGACCGGACTGACCGCCCGGCGCCGCGTGGAGATCCAGAATCGCATAGACCCCGTGTGCCTCGCACCATGCGAGAACCTCGTCCAGAATTGCAAACGTCTCCTCCCGGAATGAAATTTCCGGCTCTTCCGGCATGAAATGCCACGCATTCAGCGGCAGCCGCACGGAGTTATAGCCCAGCTGCGCCATCCGCGCAATATCCGCCTCCCCCAGCTGCGCCCGCATCCATCTGGGCCAGAAACTCTCCGCATATGCGCTTCCGCAGAGCTGGCGCAGGCCGTAATCCACCATTCTCGCCCGGTCAAACCGTGTCGGCTGCCGGAATCCCTGCTGATTCTTCATATCCATTGAAAACGGAATTCCCATCATAAACGGCTCCGGATTCATCCAGTCTCCGTGTCCGTATCCCCGCAGAATCAGGCGCTCCCCGTTTCCATCCACAATCTGTGTTCCTTTTGTCCTGACAAACCCCATAGTAATCTCCCTTCCGTGGCAACAAACCTCCCCATCCCACTGCAGAAGCAGCGCCCTTCGGCGCTGCTTCTACGTATGTGCATACGATTGATTCTCTGTTCCAATTTAGTTTTTATTTTATCCCTTCACACCGCCTACCACAATTCCCTTGACGAAATATTTCTGGAAGAACGGATAGATACACAGCACCGGAATCACACCGATCACGGCGATTGCCATGCGGATGCCCACGCTCGGCAGAGCCGACGCCGCGGAGCTCTGTATCGCCGCACTCTGACCGCTGGTCAGGAACTGGATGTTCGTGATGATCGTGTTCAGAATCGCCTGAATGCTGAACAGCTTCTCATCAGTGACATAGTACAGGCTGTTCGTCCAGTCGTTCCAGTAGCCCAGTCCCACCATCAGGGAAATCGTCGCCAGCATTGGCTTCGAGAGCGGCAGCACGATCTTGAACAGAATCCCGTACTCCCCGCAGCCGTCGATCCGCGCCGCCTCAATCAGGGCGTCCGGAATACTCGCGGTGAAGAAAGAGCGCATCATAATGATATAGAATCCATTCATCAGAAGGCTCGGGAAAATCAGCGCCCACAGCGTATTCTTGACATGGAACATCTGCGTCCACATCATATAGGACGGAATCAGACCGCCGTTGAAGAGCATCGTAAAGAACACGAAGAACGACACCAGATACCGGAACGGAAGCTCCTTTCTCGAGAGCGGATACGCGAACATGATCGTGAAGAGCACACTGAGCACCGTCCCCACCAGCGTCACAAATACCGTGATGCCATAACCTCTCATGATCTTTTCTCCGCTGTCCAGCAGATAAATATAGGAGCCGAGACTGAATTTTTTCGGAATAAAATTGTAACCGCTCTGCACCAGCGTCGCCTCATCCGTCAGTGAGGAGGACAGCAGCAGCAGGAACGGCGCTACTGCCGCCACAACCAGCAGAACAAAAATAATATTTAAGACAATCTGACCGCCTTTTCGCTTAGATCCCATAGTAATCTCCATTCCCCTTTCCTAAAACAGCGCGTTCTCTTTGTCGATTTTACGGACAATAAAGTTGACGGTCAGGACGAGGGCAAAGCCGAGTACCGACTGTAAAAAGCCCGCCGCCGAAGCGCGTCCCACATCGTTGAGCTGTGTCAGCGCCTTGTAGACGTATACGTCGATCGTATCCGTCGCCGATGAGATCAGACCGGAGCGCATCGGCACCTGATAGAAGAGTCCGAAATCAGAGTAGAACATACGCCCGATCGCCAGCAGTACCATCGTAATGATCGTTCCGCGCAGTCCCGGCAGCGTGACGTGCCAGATCTGACGCCACACGCCTGCTCCGTCCACCCGGGCCGCTTCATAAAGAGAGGAATCGATGCTGATGACCGTTGCGTAATAAATAATACTGGAGTATCCAAATCCCTTCCACAGATTGACGATCGTCAGAATGACAGGCCAGTACTTCGCCTGCGTGTACCAGCTGATCGGCTGCCCGCCGAACGCCTCGATCACCTTGTTTACAAATCCATTCTCCTGACTCAGAAACGCGAACACGATATAGGAGACCACGACCATGGAGATCAGATATGGAACAAGGATCAGTGTCTGATACACTTTTTTGTTCATATTGCCGCGCAGGAAGTTGAGCATGATAGCCACGGTCACCGCCACCAGATGCCCCAGTGCAATGAACACCAGATTGTACAGGATCGTGTTGCGCATGATATTCATCGCGTCATTCGTCTTGAACAGATAGGTAAAGTTGCTCAGTCCCGCCCATGGGCTGGCCCACATGCCCAGACTGTAATCAAACCTCTTGAATGCGATCACCAGTCCCGCCATCGGGATATAATTGTTGATAATCAGGTAGATAAAGCCCGGCAGCATCATGGAGAACAACGCGATCGTCATTTTCCATTTTCCCATTCTGCCTCTTTTTTTTGCGGCAATGGTTGTCTGTTTTTCCATCGTAACCTCCATCCGTAAACACTCTGTAATCAGTCCGCTGCCCGCTTTCTGACCGGAATCAGGCAGCAAAAACGCCGCGGCAGGGATCTTCCCGACTGCTGTAGATCTGCATTTACATGGAAGCGCTCTGCGCGGCGTTATCGATTCGCTGAAAACTCTATACTGCTTTCTTTTTATTCTGTATTATTCCTCTTACTGCTGTGCCAGGAACTCGTCGAGCTGTCTCTGTTTCTCCGCAATGACCTCATCTACGCCTGCCGCCGCCAGTTCCTCGTTGGCCTGCTGAATCGTGCTCTCCACATCGACCGCACCGGAGAGAAGCGGCTTGAAATATTTCAGCATGATATTGGAGCAGGCTGCGTACTGATCCGTCACCGGCGTAATATCAAAGGCAAAACCAAATGCCTGAGATTTCTGCGTATTCTCGTTGAATTCAAGAAGATCAGTGAAGAAATCCGGTCCATTGATATCCAGCGGGTAGCTGTTCGCCGAATACGGAGTGATCCAGTACAGATCTGCCATGCCGTAACCGACATCAGACGCCGTCTTGCCGTCCACAAAGGAGATTGTGCCGTCTTCATTCTTTACATAATGCGTTCCCTCGATGCCATCATTCAGCAGGATCGAAACCTCCTGGTCTGTGTACAGAATCTCCATCGCCTGCCACGCAGCATCCTTATCCTTCGAGTTCGCATTGATGCCGTAGCTCAGATCAGAATAGGAGTTGGAGACCGACCAGGGCTCAATGATCACGGTGCGGATCATACCTGCTACTGCATTGACACCGTAATTGTCAAATGCCGCAATCGCCTTCTTATTCTGGATCATCGGCTGCCACGCCTCGGTGTTGCTCAAAATGTCCTGCATGATCATGCCTTCGTTGTACCACTTGCGCGCCCAGGTGCAGAACTCCACGAAGTCGTCCGTATTGAAAATATTCTCGACTGTCGTCGTCTGCCCGCGATCCGACAGAACGCCGATGTAATTGCTGTCCCCGAGACCATCCCATGTCCACTGGGTAATCAGGCAGGTGCCGCCCTGCGGCGCCAGACCGTAGCGATCCGGATACTTCGCGTGCGCCTCCTGAAGAAACGCGTCCACTTCCTCCATTGTGAGCTTCTGCCCGTTCTCAATCCCGAACTCCGCCGCAATCTCCTCATCAATATTCAGGCCGAAATAATTGCCGAAGTTACGGAAATTCGGAATACCATAAATCTTTCCGTTAATGCTGGTGCCCTTCATCTCGTCCTCGCTCCAGATTGAGCGAAACTCCTCGGAAGCATTGGCGTAGTAATCGGTCAGATCCGCGACCTGTCCGTTCTTGACGTATGTCGCCAGAGGCGTCATGAACAGTGCCACAACATCTACCTCATCGCCGGTCAGAAGCAGGTTGGACTGCTGCTGCCAGTTGCCCGTCGCCACATAGGAAATGTTGAAATGAATGCCGTATTTCTCTTCCGTAATCGCGTTAATTGCGTCCTGTACCAGTTCTCCGTCCGGCGTATCATAAGCGGTCGGCAGTGCAAAGCTCACTGTCTTGATTTCCGCGCCGGATTCCGCAGAACTTCCCGCCGCGTCTCCCGATGCACCGGAAGTTTCTCCTGATCCTCCCGAAGAACACGCTGCCAGCGAAAATGCCATCACCGCCGCGCAGATTCCCGCCAGTACTCTCTTGCCTCTTCTCATCCAGATTTCCTCCTTCATAATCCCCTGCTGTACGACTTGTCTTACGTCGTTTTCTGTTGTCTCTATTTTACCCGGATGTCCCGGAAGGATCTGTAATTTTCATGATTCCCTTTTTGCTTTTCATGACATTGTCGTTGTCATTTTTCCACCGACTTTCCCTGTTTTGTTCTTTTTGTGAGGTTCCATTATTGTTTTTGTGACTTTCAGAACCGCACATTCCCCGCCCCCACAACGGTCTCCTATTCCTACGCCGCCGCAGTCGCAGCATCCTTTCTTCTTCCTCCTCACTCCGCCTGTTTCCGATATTCCTGCGGCGTCTGATCGGTGATTTTTTTGAACATTTTGGAAAAATGGGAGAAATTGTCAAAGCCAACCTTGGAGGCGACGATTCCCACAGACAGCTTCGTCGTCGCCAGCAGTTTCTTGGCCGTGTTCATTTTCTCGATCAGAACGTAATCCTTAAAGGTCACTCCTGTCTTTGCCTTGAACAGACGGGAGAAATATTCCTCGTTCAGATGCACCTGCTCCGCCACCTCGCTGCGCAGAATATTCTTCCCGATATTGCGCTTCACATATTCGATCGCCGTCGCCACACAGTCCTCTTCCTCGGAAGTCTCCGCTTTCCCGGTCACTTCCCGGAATACCCCCGTCCTTTTCTCCGTGTTGGTATCCGCCAGTTCACGCAGCCCCTCGATCACCGCGACGAGATCCGGCGTCAAACACTCTCCCCAGAGAGGCACACCATCCGTTTCCCCATCCCGCTCTTCCTGCGGCAGTCCCGCAAACACTCCTCCGCAGTAGACGCTCACTGAGAAGTCCATATGATGATGAATAAATCCGTAAAATTCCTCCAGTTTCTGCCAGAAAATCTCCTCCTGCGGCAGCTCACCCGGATACACCAGAAAGCACCAGTATCGGTTCTCCCTGACAATTGAGACAAATGCCTGCACCTTATATGTCTCGAACAACTCCCCCAGTACGTTCGCCAGCGCCATCCGCACCAGATTTTCATCCCATGTATCCGTGATTTTTTTCCAGCGCTGGATCTGGATCAGCAGCGGCATCACGCGGCAGCCGCCGCATTCCTCCTCCAGAATCTGCGCAAAATGGGCAAAAATCAGATTGGCATCCTCCGTCTTGCCCGCCAGCGTCTTGGAGAGCATGGCGTCCAGAATCGTCCCCCTCTGTTCCGCCATCAGATCTCTCGTGCGTTCCAGCCGCCGGATACTGCGTCTCTTCTCCAGTTGTCCCTGCACGCGGCGCAGCACCGCCTCCACGTCCGTGTACCGTACCGGCTGAAGAATATAGTCGAAACTCCCCAGCCGCAGCGCTTCCTGCGCATAGGAAAAATCAGGGTGAGAGGTCAGGAACACGATTTCCAGATCCGTCACATTCTCCCTCGCCCATGCTGCCAGACTCAGACCGTTTTCCTCCGGCATCTCGATGTCCGTCAGCAGCACATCCACCGGAAAGTTCATCATCACCAGCTTGGCCTCCATCGCGCTGGTCGCCGTATAGATTCGCTCCACCGGAAGAGTCTCCCATGCGATTCCCTCCCGCAGACTCTTTAAGATTTCCTTCTGATCATCCACCAGTAACAGATTCATTCGTATCCCCCTCTGCCGTCCCCGGATATTCCGGCAAAATCAGCTCGCTGACCGCGCCGCCGTCGTTATAGAAACTGTACTCCGCCCGGTTTCCATACAGGAAACGGCAGCGCCGTCTGATGTTATTGATCCCCACATTCTCCTCGTTCACCAGCAGCCAGCTCTCATTCTCTCTCCACGTCGTGGCCAGGTCTCCTTCTGCTGCGATGTCACCCGGCGTCCGGTTGATCTTCTCCAGAACCTCTTCCGGATATCCCTGCCCGTTATCCGAGATGACGAGATCCAGAAAACGCCCCTCCTGCGTCTCCAGAACGGACACTGTTACCGTGATCTGCAGCACCGCGCTCATACTGCCGAAACGGGCGTATTTAATACTGTTTTCCACAAAAGTCTGAACACAGAGCACCGGTACCTCCCAGTTTCTTTCCTCCGGATCGCACTGCACACTGCACTCCACCCTGCGTCCCGTCACATACCGCTGCAGACTGACATAGTTTTCCACAAAATCAAGTTCCCGCCCCAGTGAAATCCTCTCTCTTTCCGTCTGCAGCAGATAACGGAGATGTTCTGAAAGACTCAGAATCAGTTCCTGCATTTTGTCCGTCTTACGCTCCACCGCCAACGCATTGAGCGTCTTGAGTCCGTTTAAATAAAAATGCGGTTTGAGCTGCAGCTGGAGATACTGCATGGTCGCCTTCTGCCGCTCGATGATTTCCTCATAGGCGCGCTGCTTCTGGCGCTCAATTTCCACGACCATGATTTTCAGCGTGTCACTGACTTCCTGCAGTTCCCGGAACCGGAACTTTGTCTCCGGCACCGGATAGCTCCCATCCTGCCGGAGATGGTTCATCACATCCGTCAGGCTCCGCAGCGGCTGCGCCAGTTCTTTTCTCATAAACCGGATGAGCAGGAGAACACAGCACACCGAGGCTGCGGCGGCCAGCAGCAGAATCATTTGCGTCAGGTTCATGACGCTCCATATATTGTACCGCACCGCCATAAAGACCCAGACATCCGTGTTGGTAATTCTGCTTCCATATACGTACTGATTCCCGATTCTCCCCTCATAGGAATCCGCATACTGTTCTGTAATCTCAGACAGCCGCAGGCTCTCCGCCAGTTCCTCATTCTGCAGCGCCAACCCATTCTGCATCAAAACAACCTGCGCCGCCGTCTCTCCCAGAGACTCCCCGATGATCTGACCGGCATTCTCCAGACTGTAGAGACCAAAGAGCGCCGCCGCTCCTTTGGGATAACAGAGCAGCAGACAGCTGTTCTCTCCCTCCCGGACCACTGACCATCCGCCTGTCTGCCCATCCTCCTCCTGAAACATCTGCTGGATCGTCCGGTTCAGATTATAGGATTCATTTTGTTTGATATGTACCATATCAATTCCATAGTAGCTCTTGGCATAGCTGCGGTAGAACAGATAAAATCCGTGCATGGATTCGTCATGTGCCATCCGGTTTTTCAGATTCTGTACGATAGAATACGTACTGCTGAACTCCGCCAATTCCCGGTTCTGCGCCCCTCTCACATTCTCGGCCAGCCAGTTAAAGTCTTCATCATACAGATAGATATCCCGCAGGATTCCCTCCAGCGCGCTCATATCCTCCTCCACCCGCCCGGTATACTGGCGGAGCGCTCCGGCCTCTCTCGTGTGATTATCCCTCTGATACTCCGCGATCAGATACCAGTTCATGCACAGAAACAGAATCATGAAACCGGCATATCCCGCCACCGTCAGCCACACAACCGTTCTGTTCAGATACAGTGCCCTGACAGGGCGTCGTCCCCGCAGCGAAGCAATTCCGGAACGAATCGAATTCATCTTGTTTTTCACAGCACCCCTCCGTGATTGAAATACTTTTAGTATACTACAAAATGGCGGCAGCGAGGTGAATCTCTCCTGTATCACCCAGTCCACGGACAACTGTGCCTGGTCCAGTCAAACAGTTTTATCCGGCAGATGCTTTTGCCTTCATAAAAAGACTGTGAAAAACGGGAATCCGTTTTTCACAGCCCATGCTCTCTACATTTCGATACAATACTCTCCCGCGCCGTACTCCTCCGGCTCCCGTCCCGGAAGCGTTACCGTCGCCCTCGTGTTCGCCGGAATCCGGAAGCGGTAGACCTTTTTGCCGTCCTCCGCTCTCTCCCATGCGCTCTCAATCCGCCCGTAGGTTGTCTCGATGCCACCCTTCGCCCAGTCCAGCGACTGCGCGTGCGGTGTCAGGAAGAAGTGGGCGTAGCCAGGCTTCTCCTCGTCCTCACGAATACCCAGTACCGTCCGGTAGAGCCACGAGACGACGCTGCCCAGCGAGTAGTGATTGAAGGAGTTCATATCGTTGTTGCCGCCAAAGCCGTTTTCCACAGTATAAGAGTTCCAGCGCTCCCAGATCGTCGTCGCCCCCTGGGTGACCGGATAGAGCCACGACGGATACGCCGTCTGCAGCATCAGAGAGAACGCCAGATCAGCGTGTCCCGTCTCCGTCAGCGCCTCGTTGATCAGGCCGGTGCCAAAGAACCCTGTCGTGATCCGGCAGCCGCTCTCCCTGACCTTGCGCGCCAGATGTTCTCCCATCAGCGCCCTGTTTTCCTCCGGAATCAGGCCGTAGCACAGCGGCAGGGCATAGGAGCACTGCGTGTCCACCGGCGCGCCGTCCGCCGTCACCGTCCGTCCCGTCTGCGGGTCCACAAATGTCCTGTTCCAATAGGAGACCGCCTCCTCGTGGAGCGCCGCATACCGCTCCTCTTTCTCCCGGTCGCCGAGCACCGCTGCCATCTTACCCATCAGGAGGCAGTCCCTCCCGTAGAAGGCATTCCAGAGCAGATTCATATCCGTCTCCTCCGGTGCCAGCCAGTCACCCAGCGGCCCGACAAAGGTAAGTCCCGGCATCGACTGTGCCCGCAGATACTCCATGTAGCGCTCCAGCGCCGGATACATCTTGCGGACGATCTCCCCGTCCCCGTAGAGCCGGTACAGCTCCCATGTCATGTAAATCGGCGCGCTCTCATAGGTGATGCCGCCGAAGCCGCCGCCTGCGGGCGCCACCTCGGGAAACTGTCCGTTCTCTCTCTGCAGATCGCAGAATGCTTCCAGCGAGCGGTAGTAAAAGAGCCGCAGATCACTGTTCCGGTTCGCCGTGCCGCAGAATACGTGCGTATCCCCTGCCCAGCCCATGCGCTCATTCCGCTGCGGGCAGTCGGTCGGGATGCTGATAAAATTGCACAGCTGGGACCAGCGCACGTTTTCCACAAAACGGTTGAGCAGCGCGTGGGAGCTCTCGAATGCGCCCGTGAGCTCCGGAATCGAGGAGAGCTGGATGCTGACCACCTCCTCCGGAGGCAGCGGCCGGGAGATCCCGCTGATCTCGATGTAGCGGTAGCCGTGGAAGGTGAACTTCGGACAGTACGTCTCGCCGCCCTCATCGCCGCGGCAGATATAAATATCCGTGCTGGACGCATCCCGGTAATTTTCCAGCAGCATCATTCCGCACATCCCGCCGTATTCCTCCAGCGCCGGATAGAGCATCTCCCCGTACCGGATCGTCACGACGGTTCCCGCCTTTTCGTGGAAGGTCAGTTCCGGCACGCCCGCCATTTCCTGTTCCAGATCATAGAGATAGAGACCTTTTCTCGGCTCGGTCATGGATTTGGCGCACACACGGCAGTACTCCCGCACCGGAGCCTGATAAGAGCCCACCAGTTCCGGTTCCTGTCCGTTGACATCCGGCCAGTTCGCAAAGCACGCGATCGGCACGTCGTCAAAGCCCCGGATCGGGTCGGGACAAATCGCCTGTGCCGCCTCCCAGCCGCTCTCATCATACTCCGGCAGCGAATACCTCTCGTACACATCGAGTCTGCCCCCGTCGAGCCTCTCTCCGTGGAAAAATCCCGCGTAGGTGTACGGCCCCTTTCCGAAATAGCGCCAGCTCTCCGGGCCGGTCACAATCACGTCCCGGCTGCCGTCCTCGTAGGTCAGCACCAGCCTGCCCAGAAAGGACTCCCGGTCGCCGTAGTAATTGTAATTGCGCAGCACATACGTCTGCGCATCGCTCCACCAGCCGGAGGCGAGCGTGACGCCGATTCCGTTCTCTCCCTCCCGCAGCAGTCCTGTCACATCGTACGTCTGGTACATCAGATGCTTATCAAACTGCGAGCAGCCCGGCGCGAACCACTCCTGTGTGATCGCCTCTCCGTTGATCCGGCAGTCGTAAATCCCCCGCGCCGTCGCGTACAGTCTGGCTGCGCGCAGCTTCGCTCCCTTTCTGACAGAAAAAACGGTGCGCAGCATCGGAATCGAAACCGACCGCGGACACGCTGTCACGGCAGCGCCTCCGGCGCAGTCCGCATCCGCCGCCGATACGCCGCCGCGCAGGCAGAACCAGCCGTTCTCCGCGGGAAGCTTCCCGGCAAAAATACTCTCCTCACCATACAGGCCGCCGGAGGGTCTCTCCTCCACCACCACCGCGCAGGGCGTCCGGAGATTCTGCACCGTGAGCCGTTCGAAATACACCGTGTCCCCCTCGCCCGCGCAGAAGCCGATCTCATTCAGACGCGGGTAGGTGATGCAGTCGTTGAACCGCCGGGGATTGAGCTGACGCGGCTCCCTGACCTTGTGCCCGTCGAACTCCTTTTCCACGGCGTCGATCAGATGACCGTCCAGATACGCATAGGCGCAGTCGCCCGTCACCTCGACGCGGAGAGTGTGCTCCTCATAGCGGTTCTCCTGCGTAATCACCGGCTCCCCGCTCTCCCAGTCCGCCGCCGTCACGCGCGCGAAGGGCTCCCGGGCATTGTCTCCCTTCGCGTAGCCGATCCGGTAGATCAGCAGCTGCGCCGGCAGGCTGCGCATATCCAACTCATACCGGATGCAGTGCTCTCCCTCGATCCCGTACTCGTTCATCCGCGAATCGAGCAGCCGCTCATCCTGCGCGCCGAACACGATACCGCCGCGCCCGCTCCCCGGCGCAAACCGCAGCCGGGTCTCAATCGCAAAGATTCCGCGCAGGGCCGCGCACATCGAATAGCGAGACGGGCCGATAAACTGTGCTCCCTCCCACGCCCCGATCGACGGATTCATCAGCCCCGTCTCGAACCATGTCTGCGCCCGGCTCTCCTGTCCGAGCTCATCCCACACAGACACCTGCGCTGCATAACGGGTGCAGGCTTCCAGCGCCTCACCCTCATAGAAGATCTCGTTGCTCCGGGCCGACTCGATCCTGCCGCTGTCCCAGACAAGATAAGTGCTCTGCAATCCCACTTTCCGGACTGTCAGCCGGTACGCGCTCTGAGCCGCATTCTTCCGGTCCGTCTTCATTTTCCATGAAAACCGCGGTCTCTCACAATCCAGCCCCAGCGGCATATCCTGATACTCCACCTGAAAATCATAAAGCTCTGTCATCCCCATACCCAATCTCCATTTCTTGTCACTTGTTTTCCGCGCACCGTCACGATACAGCATTCGTTCAGAGTCGTCTTCGGCGAAAATAAAAAACACCGACAGGAGCAGGACTCCCATCGGCGCGCTGTGCCATCAGCCTTTTCTCCGTATTCCATTATACGAAGGAAA
Source organism: Eubacteriales bacterium (assembly GCA_030524225.1). Taxonomy (GTDB): domain Bacteria; phylum Bacillota; class Clostridia; order Lachnospirales; family Lachnospiraceae; genus CAG-791. The sequence goes on along the minus strand of JAUNGV010000003.1, from coordinate 36,977 downwards.
AAGCAATGAATTCTATGCAGTTTTCACCCTGTTTTCTACCGGATATTATCCTGATGTGGCTGTGCCCGCCTCTGTTTCTAAAACGAGGTCTTTACAAACAGAACATTTTTTTGCAGATCCTACTCCCCATTTCGGAGCATCCCCCTGTCCCTACGTCTTCTGTCCCGAGTACAGCCGTCTTGCCTGGGCGGGCGTCAGCCCGTACGTCTCCTTGAATTTCGTGTTAAACAGCGAATAGCTGGAAAAGCCGTTGTCCAACGCCGCTTCCAGCAGCGGCGTATTCGTCGTGATCACGTCCACATAGGCGTGCTCCAGACGGATCTGATAGAGGTACTGCAAAAAGCTCTGTCCGAAATTCTCCGTGAAAAAACGGGAGAAATATGAAGTGCTCACCCCGATGTGCGCCGCCATATTCTCCAGCGAAATCCCCGCCGCGTAGTGGCTGTCGATATACTCCCGGATCCTTCGGATTCTGTCGTAATTCTTCTGGTTGCGGTGCGGCACCTTTGCCTGCGTGTCTTGAAAATTGCGGAACAGCTGGTAGAGAATCTCGCACAAGCTTCCCTGCGCCCGGATAAAGAGACAGGGATCCTGTGCCAGTTCCTTCGTGATAGTGAAAAACGACTCGATCGATCGCTCCAGTTCCTCCACCTGCTCTCTCTGGCGCAGCGTCGCGTTTCCATCAGAAAGGAGCGGCACGCGGAACGATGTCTCCGACATCCCGCTGACTGTCTGGACAAAAGGCGCGAGAATCTGAATCACATAGGCCGTTGTGTAGCTGTTGCGGCAGAGCGTCATGTGCATCTCATTGATGTTATACACCACCGTATCCCCCTCCTGCAGCAGGAAGGTCTCGTTGCCCTTTGTCACTGACACGCAGCCTTTCGTGCAGTACATGATCTCCACAGCGTCATGGTAGTGCAGCGGCACCATCGCGGGCCTTCCGTCATTGCTGAAAAAATAGCGCGCCGGCAGCCCGTCGTCCGGTCTGACAATCTCATGCTCATATTCATGCACCGAGGCATATCCCACCATGATTTCTTCCATATGCTTCCCCATTCCGGAGCGCTCCATCTACTCTTTCAGACAGCCCACAGGAACAACATAAACGCCGTCATCCCTGCGATAGGCAAGCTCTGTTCCCGTCAGTATCATCAAAAAGGAAGGTTCCTTCATTTTCTCTGTATTAACTTTCTGTTTCAGATCCAACAGATGCACGGCAGCCTCTTCAATCTCTTTTGATCCCAGCTTGACTTCTACCGCAGCCCAGCGTCCATCGTGTAGAGCGATGACAGCGTCAGCTTCCAGACCGCTTCCATCCCGGTAATGGAATACCTGACCGTCAATCGCTTCCGCGTAGATCCGCAAATCCCGATCGCACAGAGATTCAAAAAGGAAGCCAAAATAATTAAAATCCTCCAGCAATCTCGATGGGGTCAAGCGCATAACGGCCGCCGCAATAGACGGATCCACGAATTGTCTTTTGGGAGAGGTACGGATTGCTGTCTTAGAGCGCAGAGCCGGATTCCATAGTCACCTCCGTACACACAAAGATATCGCCAGTATATCTCCGACTTCCGGGAATATCAAGTTTTCACTTCCAAGAATATCGCACTTTCGCTTCCGAAAATATTATGTTTTCACTTCCGAAAATATCGCTTTTTTACTTCCGGAAATATCATGCTCTTATTTCTCGCCAGTCGCATCCGACGCCGGATGCAGGAGCGCGCAATATCCTGCCGGTACGCTTCTAGTATCGCCTGCTGATGATTCAACACCTTTCCAATGTCATGGGTCTGCGTGTAAATCATCACTTTTTCTCCGAAACATCGCTTTCCCCCGCCCCTGCACATTATTCTGCATGTCAGCCCGTCACATAATTCCCAATAATTTTCCCTGTTTTGTAACGTAATTCTTATATTTTTCTTCTTATATGTAACGTTTTTCGCTTTTATTGTATTTTACCATGTTTTCTTCCCTTCCGGAGCGTTTCTCGCGACGGGGCGACGCGAATATCCGTTTCCACAGCCAAAACGCCCCGGCATTGGCCGGGGCGCAGACTTCCGAGAATATTGCGTTTTCAGTTGTACCCGTTCAACCTGCGCCATTCGCAAAGCCGCGCTAACGCGCTTTCCACCGCTTCGCGGCTGCCTTTGCTCATGATCTGGCGCTCCCTCAACCGGGTGCGACAGGCTCAAATGCGTGCGGGCACGATTTTAGTCTGTCACATCCGGCTGGCTGAACTGTTTCCCCATTCTCCACTGCGCGGCCTTCTCTCTGCCCCGCACGAAGTCGGCGTAGAGGCCGGGCTCCTGCAGCAGCATCTCGTGGCTGCCCTGCTGCACGATGCACCCGCCGTCCACGACGAGAATCTGATCGGCGTTCTGCACGGTTTTCAACCGGTGCGCGATCATCAGAATCGTCTTATCGCGGGTCAGCGCCTCGATCGCCCGCTGCAGTCTGTCCTCGTTCTCCGGATCGACGTTTGCCGTCGCCTCGTCGAAAATGATGACCGGCGCGTCCTTTAACATCGCCCGGGCAATCGAGATCCGCTGTCTCTCGCCGCCGGAGAGAGACGCGCCGCCCTCTCCGATCACCGTCTGATATCCGTCCGGCAATGCCTCTATGAAATCGTCGCAGCACGCCGCCCTGGCCGCCGCCACGACCTCCTCGTGCGTCGCCTGGGGCCTGCCGAATTTGATGTTGTTCTCAATCGTATCGGCAAACAGATAGACGTTCTGGAATACCATCGAGATCTGATCCATCAGCGAGGCGAGGGTATACCCGCGCACATCCTCCCCGCCGATCGTGATCCGTCCGCTGTCCACATCCCAGAACCGCGCGATCAGACTGCACAGCGTCGTCTTCCCCGAACCCGAGGGACCCACGATGGCCGTCGTCGTCCGATCCGGGATTCGGACTGTGATCCCGTGCAGAATCTCCCTGTCCTCATAGGAGAACCGGACGTCCTCCAGACAGATCTCATGGCTGTCCGGCTGTCTCTCCCGTCCTCCCTCATCCATCTGCGGCACCTCACTGATACTGTTCGCCTGCTCGATCGAACTGCTGACGACGCGCAGGATCGACATCCCGCTTCCCGCGGATTCGATCTGTCCGAATACGAGGAAGGATATCACCACGACCATCAGCGCGTTCGTCACCGTCATGCTTCCCTGCAGATAAAAGAGCACGGCGGCTCCCATCATCAGCACGCCAAAGAGCTGCACGGAAAAGCCCTGTCCCATCGTATAGGGGGTGAACAGCTGCTCCATCGCCAGATTGCTGCGCCGGTTCTCCTCCAGCGCCTCCCGCAGCCTGCAATCGCCCCGTCCGGCCAGCCCGAAGGATTTGACGACGCTCATTCCCTGTACATATTCCAGCACCGCCGCGACGAGAGCCGATTCCGACCGCTGCCTCCGGGGCGCGGCAACGACCGACTTCCTCTCCATCGCGGAGGTCACCGCCAGATACAGCGCGATCCCGAGAACGACGAGCAGGCCGATCCGCCAGTCAAACAGCAGAATCATCACCGTAAAGACAAGAGCGTTGATCAGACCGCCGAAGATATTGATCAGCACCATCGGCGCGGTCATCTCGACATTTTCCAGCGTCGTCGTCGCGATTCCCGACAGCTCCCCGAGACTGTTGTCGTTGAAATATCCCATGGGCACACGCTTTAACCTCTCGCCGATCTCAATCCGGCGGTTCGCCGCCATAAAGTATCCGGCGTGGGTCTGCTGCAGCTGGGAAAAGGTCTTAATCAGCGCCATTCCCGCAATACTGACCAGCACCAGCCCAAACGCCTCCCATGCAGGGGCCGCGCCGCTCTCCCCATCCGTCAGCGCTGTCACAATCCGGTAAACCGCCGCAATCTGCATCATATAAAAGACGGCGTAAATAAAGTTGAGAAGCACCGCTTTCCTGATATTGTTCTGCTCTGTTCCCGCAAAATCCCAGATTTTTTTCAAAGCGTTAAGCATGACGGTTGCCCTCCTCTTCCGCTGTGAATATCTCCTTCCTGTTCTGCTCCCGCAAACCGGCGCTCACGTGATCCTTTCCTGGTCCGGTCTGTTCTGCTGCGGTGCGGCCGTCTGCCCCTTCCTCTTCTGCCGTCCCGCGGTGCGCTCTCCACATATCCGCGTACAGTGGGCAGCTGTGCAGCAGTTCCTCATGCGCGCCGTGCGCCTCGATCTGCCCGTCCCGGACGACGAAGATCTGATCCGCTCCGGTGATCGTGGAGAGACGGTGCGCGATCACAATCACTGTTTTCCCTGCGATCAGTCGTCCCACCGCCTCCTGCATCAGCGCCTCGTTCTCGGGATCCATGTAGGCGGTCGCCTCGTCGAGGATCACGATGGGCGCGTCCTTTAACATCGCCCGGGCAATTGCGATGCGCTGTCTCTCACCGCCGGAGAGATGGGCGCCGCCGCCCCCGACACGGGTCTCATACCCTTTGTCCAGCGCCCGGATAAACGAGTCGCAGCCCGCCGCCCTGGCGACATCCTCCACCTCCGCATCCGTCGCGCCTGTCCGTCCCATGCGGATATTCTCGCGCACCGTATCGTCAAAGAGGTAGTTGTCCTGCGAGACGAACGCCACCTGCGCGTAGAGCTGCTCCAGCGGTATCTCTTTCTCCGGCACGCCGCCCAGACGGATCTCTCCCTGTTCCACATCCCAGAATCCGGCGATCAGCTTGGCAATCGTGGACTTCCCGCCGCCGGAGGGGCCAACAAAAGCCGTCAGCGATCCCGCCGGAATCGAGAGGCTCACATCGTGCAGGATCTCTTTGCCCTCATGGTAGCCGAAGGAGACGTGAGAGACCTCGATAGCGGGAGAGAAGGCGGGCGCTTTGCCTCCCGAAATTCCCTGTCTCCCGACGCTGCCCCCTCCGGAATGACTGCCTCGTTCCTGATTCTGCCGCATACCGCGGTGCACCTGCTCCTGTCCGCTCAGGATGCCGTCAATCTCGCTGACCGTCGTCCCGATCTTGGCCAGATTGTCAATAAAAGACATCGCGGCGATCAGCGGCCCGACGATCCCCAGCGAGAGAATCACCGTTGTGATAAAGGTATCCGCCGGCAGGCTCCCGCTCTGATACAGGAACCAGCCGACCGGAAGCACCGTGATCCCTGTTGCCGGAGCGACCGCATAGGCCAGCGACATCGGGAACTGACACCGCTTCATCCAGTCATAGAAGTACTGCGCGTTCGCCCGGACGCTGCCTGCAAATCTGGCATAGGAATTCTGCCCCTGATTAAACGCCTTGATGACCTCGATACCGCCGATGTACTCGATGATCGAGCGGTTCATCTCCTGCGAGACGCGCACGGAGCCCTCGTAATCCTCGCTATAGCCCCGCATGACAAGCATCATAAAGGAAAAACCAATCGGAATCGAAACGAGCGCCGCCAGCGCCATCCGCCAGTCCAGCACGAAGAGATAAACCAGAATCGCCAGCGGCCCCAGCAGATTGGCCGTCATCTCCGGCAGAAGATGCGCCAGCGTGCGCTCCATCCCCTCCACCTGATCGACGATAATCTGCTTGAGTCTGCCGCTGGAAGTATCCATGATCGTACCGAGCGGCATTCTCGGCAGCTTCTCCAGAATCCGGATCCGCAGCTCCTTCAGAATGGAGAAGGTGGCGCGGTGGGACATCGAGAGCGCCAGCGCATAGAGCACCGTGCGCAGCCCGTACCCGATCAGCGCCAGAAGCAGGAAGCGCAGGTAATAACCTCCCTCCCGAACACCTGAGAGCAGCCCGATGATGATCTGCGCCGCCGCCAGATACGGCAGCATGCCGCACAGGACACCGGCCGCCGCCGAAATCATGGAGCGGATCAGTCCCGGATGTCCGCTCTCTCCCATCTCCCAGATCCGAAGCAGTGGACTTTGCTGTTTTGTCTGCATAAAAGCTCCTCCCTTTCCAGATGTATGATTTCCTATTCTCGCGATTAGATATCGCTAACTCCTCTCCTGTCAATCAGCCGGAACCAAAACGGCTCCGGCCATCGCCTCCGCGGGGCCCGCGCGAATCATATCCGGCGCTCTCCACGCTCCGCATCGCCTCTGCCAATCACGTCCGGCCCCTCTCCTTTGCTCTGGGACTCTTCCTCCGGCTCCGGATAGAACAGGGTGTCGAATCCGGCGCTGTGATACCTGGATAGCATCCTGACATAGCGCCGCGCCTGCTCCCGCTCCATCCGGTGACGCACCACCTCGAACAGACTCTCGTAGTACGCCGTCGTCACCATGTGGAGGAATTCGCGGGTGACCTGTCCGCTCGTCACGCTCTGACAGCCAATCGTCTCCATATACCGGTAGGTATAGTATTCCTCGATCCGGATCAGCTCCTCCACAAAGTGCTGGTACGCCGTGCCGTAGGACGCGTCCAGCAGAATGCGGAACTCGTCAAAGTGATCGTAAATATAATCGAGCATCTCCATCATGCCATCGCCCGAATACTCGTAGACCTGCTCTTTCTGCGTCTGCGCGTCCATCTGATGGAACGTCACCTGAACCTCGAGAAAACGCTTCCGGAATTCCTGCGCCACCGGATTGACAATCGCCGCGAACAGCCCCTCCTTGTCATGAAATCTCGTATAAATAGATCCCGTCGTCGTCTGTGCCCGCGCCGCGATCGTCCGGAGCGAGGCGTCCAGATACCCCTTCTCCAGAAATTCCTCCTTCGCGCACGCCAGCACCCTCTCGGACACCCCTGCCACCTGCTTTGCCATGTCTGCATCTCCTGTTTCAAAACATAGTTTCATAACGCTGTTATAAATAAAAATAAAACAAACGGCGCGCTCTGTCAAGAGACAAAACGCGCCGCAGACAGCTGTGCCGGAGTGGCTCCACCGCGGGATCCATCCTCGCCTGAAAATACAGATCAATATCATACCGGATCAGACAAATTCCCGAAATAATCGCGAATCTGCCGCATCCGTTCCACCTGCTCCACATGGAATGGACAGCGCTGGTCGCAGTGTCCGCATCCGACGCAGTCCTCCGCTTTCTTCTGCAGATTGCTGTAATGGCTCCTTGCCAGCTCGTCGCCCGCCTGACTCAAATCATAATATTTATTAATCAGGCCCACATCCAGACCGGCCGGACAGGGCTGGCAGTGATTGCAGTAGACGCACACGCCCGACGCCTCCTGCGGGGTGAAGGTGCCCAGCACAGAATAGTCCTTTTCCTCCGGAGCAGTGTTGACAAAGCCCAGAATGCGTTTTAAATCGGCGCAGCTGCGCACGCCCGGCAGGACAGTCATAACGCCCGGTTTATCCAGCGCGTACTGGATACACTGGTACTCGGTCAGCGCCTTGCCAAACGGCGAGGTGCTGGCGCTCAGAAGCTGCCCGCCCGAAAACGGCTTCATGACGGAAATGCCGATTCCCTCCGCCACACAGCGGCGGTACAGGTTCTGGCGCTCCTCTACCCCGCCGATTGCGTATTCCCCTTCTTTCTGGTAATCGTACGCCGGATTGATACTGAACATCCTTTCTCCGTCCGGCCAGCGCCCGTCCGAAAGCCGGAAACGGTGCTGCGTCAGCGGAAGCCATATCAAAGTAATTGATCCCGTTTTCCAGCGCCAGCGCCATGACCGACTCGATTTCCCGCTCCCCGGCCGCGCCGATGGAACTAGTTCCCATCCCGAGCACGCTGATTCTCTCTTCCCCGTACGGTAATTTCCTGTATTCCATTCTCCCTCTCCTTCCATCCTGCCGCCGACATTCCCGCGGGAACATCGCCCTCATCCCTGTTTCTTTTTCTCATAAATCAGATAGTCCAGCTGATCCAGCAGCTGCTGTTTGCCGTGAAGATCATCCAGCAGCCGGGAGCGGCATCTTCGGAGCAGCCTGATCTGTTCCTCCCCGCTCCGTGCCCCGTTTTCCTGCCCTGCGGTGAACTCTTTTAACTTCTCCATTGACATCCCTGCTTTCAGGAGAAACAGAAACGGTATCACCCGCTGCAGCTCCGCCTCCGGATAATCCATCTCACCGCATTCATTTCTGCTGCCGCTGAACAGTTCATTCTTTTCACAAAGCCGCAAATCACCCATATCCAGATGAAAACGGCTGCTTGCCTCCTGCAAAGTCATACGGTTCCCCCCTGCTCTTTACCGATCCGCTTTTCTCTCTACCTTTTTCCGGTAGGAGATCACAGCTGCCGCTTCCAGAGCGATCCATACCGCCCCCAGCGCCGCGTCTGCGCCATACAGAATCTTCTTCCAGTCCGGAATCGCTCCCGGAACATAATCGTCATACGCTCCGCTGTTGACAACCGTATACAGGATATTCTTTGCCGCCTGCCGCATTGCCAGTACAGAGGTCGCGCTCAGATCCGTCATCACCGCGTCGTTTCCGGCCGTTCCCAGCATGATATCCGTGCCGCCGCGCACAGCTCTGTCCGCATCCATGTAACCGTAGTTTCCGAAATAGTCGGAGAGCACCATTCCCCGGAAGCCCCACTCCTCACGAAGAATTCCGTAAAGAAGATCCCTGCTCTCCGCCGTCCATGTCGTTCCCAGGAAATTGTAGGAGGACATAATCGCCAGCGCTCCGTCCAGATTTGCCTTGACACAGGCCTCAAACGGTTTCGCATACAGTTCTCTCAGGGACTGCTCTGTAAACCAGGTGCACAGGAGAGCGTTGCGGTTGATCTCCTGCTCATTCAGAATAAAATGCTTCAGATACGGATAGATATTGTGGTCCACCGCCGCCTGCGCTTCCGCCATTGCCATCTGCGCGCTCAACACGCCGTCCTCGGAATAATATTCAAAATCCCGTCCGCCAAAAGCGCTCCGATGCAGATTCATGGACGGACCGTACCATCCGTCAAAACCGAAGTCCTCCAGTTCCCTGCTGATGCCGTCTCCCGCCGCATAGGCCAGCTCCACATTCCACGTCTGGGCAATCAGCAGCTCCGAGCAGATCTGCAAGCGTCAGCCCATTCCTTGCGCCTGTCGCCGGCATCTCGTCATCCGGATTATCGTGCGCCGCCGGATCATACGTCCCATGGGCCTCTACCGTTTCTTTTACCTCATAATCAAGGGGCGCCGCCGTTGCCTCCTCATAGTTGGCGAACCCATCGGCTCTTGACAGATAGGTGACTTCCCCTCTGGCAAAATCAAGACGATTGACCGCCGCCGTCTCATCGCTGCTTCTCGGATTCTCCTCCCCGTAGACAACGGTTTCTGCGACGCTGTACTGTGCGGCCGGCACCTCCGGCAGCGTCCACTCCTGCCCGTCATTGATACTCACCACCGGCCGGTCCGCTCTGTATTCCGTGTACAGTTCGGATAAGCTGTCATTCAACTCGAATCCGGCGTTCTCCAGACCGTCCAGCAGGCTCACGACCGTGCTGGTATCCACGGTACCGGAACCGGTTCCTCCGTAAATCGGATTGGTGGAGGACCAGCCGAATACGTTCAGTTTTCTTTAAGGACGATCAGCGCAATCAGCGCGGTTCCGATCACCAGCAGATACGCTGAAATCTGTGTCAGGACGCTGATGACGTCCTCCCATGCCACTGTAATGTTCATGGTATGTCTCCCCCTTGCTCTTAATTTTCTTGTTATCCTGTTATCCTGATTATAGGAGAGACTACATTCTAACTCAAATACTTGGTTTTTATCGCTGATTCATGCTCCGAAAGCATAGGCTTTGTCAAAACGCCACTGCCGGGCGAATTCAGGACTTGCACCCGTTAGAAACGTACGCCGCCGGGCACACAACGAAGCCCCCGGTGAAAGGAACATTCTCCTTTCACCGAGGGCTCTCTGCTTCTTCCGCCATACTCTCTTTATTCTTCTGTCTGAAACGCATGCTTCAGATGCTCGATAAATTTGGACGCCGCCAGTCCGAAAGGCTGACGCCGCTTCCATGCCAGCACACTGCTCGCCTTCAGTTCCGGATAGAGCGGCCGGTATGTCACCTTCGACGGATCCCAGAAAGCCAGCGATCCCAGTATGACGATGGAATACGCCAGCTTGCTGTATGCCATAATGGAACTGTTGGAAGGGAGATTCGCGGTGAACATCACATTCAGATTCTCGTATTCGTCCCCGAACCAGTGTACCAGTTCGCTCTGCACGTCGAGCCTGCGGGGCAGGATCAGCGGCAGCCCTCTTAAATCCGCCGGAGTCACATGGGGCAGGGCGGCCAGCGGAGAATCCGGATGCATGGCGACCACCCACTGTTCCTGCCGGTTCATCCGGATAAAATCATACTTCTCCATATTGACCGGTTCCAGCAGAAGTCCCACGTCCGTCAGACCGCGCTCCATCCACTCGCGCACATGATCGGCCGTCGCCGTGTATAACTCGAAGGTCACATTGGGATGCCGCTCATGAAAGGTGCGGAAAATATCCGGCAGCATCTGCACAGCGGCCAGATCTCCGCATCCGATGGTCACCGTGCCTTCCACCGCTTCCTCCTGCTCGATCAGTTCCTTCTCCGTCTTATCGACCAGTTCCAGAATCTCCTCGGCTCTTCTGCGCAGCAGCAGCCCCTCGTTGGTCAGGGAAATCTTCCTTGTCCCGCGCTCAAGCAGGCGGACGCCCATTTCCTCCTCCATCTGCGCCAGCTGACGGCTCAGCGTCGGCTGGGTGATGTGCAGGACGTCCGCCGCCCTGGTGATGCTCTCTTCCCGGACAACTGCCAGAAAATAGCGAAGTGTACGTATCTCCATAAATCTATGACACCACCTTTATCTTTGTTAGTGTCATCTTATCATGAAGCCGCCGGAAAAAACAATCACTCCGCCGTGATCCCCAATCCCAGTCCGTTCACCCACTCGACAATATCCTCATGGGAAGCGCTTCCGCTCAGTCTCGTCCCGGACAGCCAGGTAGCTCCCTCTGTCAGTTCCTCCAGATTGGAGGCGCTGGAACCTACGCCGCTTCCGCCGGAGGTGCAGAACGGGATAATCGTCTTCCCTGCGAAATCATAGCTCTCCATAAAGGTGCTCACGATCCTCGGCGCTTCTCCCCACCAGATCGGATAGCCGATGAATACGATGTCATACTGCTCCATGTTTTCCACGGAGCCGGAGATCTCCGGACGGGAGGACGGGTCGTTCATCTCGATGGTGGAACGGCTGTTGTCGTCGTTGTAGTTCAGATCCGCGTCCGTATAGGGCTCTGCCGAGACGATCTCATACAGATCCGCGCCCAGACTCCCTGCAATTTCCTCCGCAACCCCTTCTGTGGTATTCGTTGCCGAGAAATAAGCGACCAGAACATTGCTGCCGCTTTCTGATGTGTTCTCCGCCGCAGCATCTTCCGCCGTTTCTGCCGTCTGTGCATTTTCCTCTGCCGTAGTGCCGGCTTCCGCTGCCGCGTCAGCATCTGCCGCGTTGGTTTCCGCTTCGGTCGCCGTCTCCGTCTTGCTTGTGGTTTCCGCCTCGGCCGCCGTTTCCGCCTCAGCCGTAGTTTCCGTCTCTCCCGCTGCTGCCTGCGTCTGTGCCGTGCTGCTCTGCGTCTGCGCGCTGCCGGAGCAGGCGGTCAGAGCTGCCGCCATTGTCAGTGCCATCAGTGCCACTATTGCTTTTCTCATCAATGGAATTCCTCCTTCTTGTTTACTCTGCCAGAGAGAACGTAATGTCCTCCCGGCTCTCCATGGTATCAAAAACCGCCAGATCCGAAGTGACCTTCCCGATCGGGATCACTTCCATCGTCAGGTTCGGACGATCCGTCTGCGCATAGAAGATCGCCATGGTATTGTTCGCACTGCAATAGGTAATATCACCATTTTCAAAGTACAGCTGACCCCCTTCTGTATGTTCCGGCGTAAAATCAATCCCGCCGTAATACTCCCTGCCGCCATATCCAACCATGGATACGGTAAGAGGCAGATGCGCCTGAATTTCCTGCGCCAGTTCCGTATCATACAGCACGCCTTCCAGAACGGTGTCCCCGATCGTGATGGTAAGCGCCTGTGTACTCTCCGCCGCGCTGCTGTTTTCCGTCTCCTCATAGCCAAGCTCGCGCAGCCAGTCCGCAATGCTCTCCTGCGCCGTCGGAACATCCGACGCCTCGATCGCAATCCCGTCCAGCATGCTGGCGCCGGGGCATGCCTGCGCAATGGTGCTGTAGCTGCTTCCCGCGCCGTAACCGTCATGCGTACAGAAAGGAATCACCGTCTTGCCGGACAGATCATATTCATTCAGAAACGACAGCACCGCCTGCGGCACGTCTGTCGCCCAGATCGGATATCCGATAAATACAGTGTCATACCGCGACAAATCCAGATCGCTCTCTGTCAGCGCCGGCAGGTATCCCGCGTCCATCTCCTCGTGGTTCTGATCCCGCAGTTCGTCAAAGTCCGTCGGATAGGGCTCCTGCGTCTGAATCAAATGCAGATCCCCTCCCACACGTTCCTGAATCATCCGCGCCACATATTCCGTTGTTCCAAAGGTTTCCTGATCCGCCACAATGCTCGCCGACGTGGTTGCGTCCACATCATCCGGATACTCCGTATTCCCCCATCTGGAAAAATAGACGATCAGCGTTTTGCTGTCAGTGTTTTCAGCGGCCTGTTCCGTCGCCTCGTCCGACGCCCCGACGGTTTCCGCCTCTGCCAGATTTGCGGCGCCGGTTTCCGCCATATCCTCCGTTTCGCCGCTTCCCGATTCAGGCGCCTCTGCCTCAGACGCTTCCGCTTCGGACACCTCCGATTCTGAGATCTCCGCCGCAGTCGTCTCCTGCGCCGCATTTTGCGTCTGCGCACCGCTGCAGGCCGTCAGTACAAGGACGGCTGCCGCGGAAAGAAAAGCCAGTACTGTCTTTTTCATTCTCATCCCTCAGCACTCAGTTTGTCATAGTCCTCGTCCGATACCGGCTCCAGCCATTCGTTGGAGTTCTCTTTGCCCGGTACTTCTACCGCGATATGCACGAACCAGCTATCCTTCGCCGCCCCGTGCCAGTGCTTTACCTCCGGCGGGATATTGACCACATCGCCCGCGTGAAGCGCTCTGGCGGGTTTGCCCCACTCCTGATACCAGCCGTCCCCGCCGGTGCACAGGAGGATCTGTCCGCCTCCCTCGCTGGCGTGGTGAACGTGCCAGTTGTTCCGGCAGCCCGGCTCAAATGTCACATTGGCAATGCCGACGCCCTCCGTGGAGAGCATGGCGAGATACGAAGTTCCGCTGAAAAACTGTCCGAACGGATTGACTTCTCCCTTCGGGAAAATCACGCTGTTTTCTAATTGATTCTTCATGTTTATCTCCATTCCGGAGCGTTCCTTACGGCGGAGCGACGCAAATTTCAGATTTACGTCTGCCATCCTCGACATTTGTGACGCTCCGGCACAAATGTCGGTGTGAAAAATAAGCTATCAAGCTTATTTTTCACACTACTCTCCTCCGTTTTCTTGCTCATTTCCATATGGGAATTGCTGTACTGTGCGGCAGAATTCTCCGCCTGCGGCGGTTCCTTTCCCATGGTATAAAAAACAGGTGCGGAGAAACGCTCGTCTGCGTTTCCTCACACCTGCATTATAATTGCTGTTTTTATCGTATATCAAATACCTGTTTTCCACGGTTAGTCAATGCTCAAAAAGCATTGCTTCTGTTGCCCGCCCCGCTTTTCAATTAACCCGTCTCCGCTGTGTTGTCCGGATATCTGTAATTGTGAGCCTTCCGCACCGCGGTATTACGCATCCTTCCATGCTCCCTTCTGCGGCAGCGGCAGCCTGGCTGTAAGCTTCAGCCCCGCAATCAGCGGCCAGAGATGGAGCGCCGTTGTAAACAGCAGCAGAAACACTGTGGCCGAAAGTTCCTGCTGCGTATTGACATAGACGTTCGCCTTCGGCGTATCCTCCACCCTGTACAAGGCTTCTCCCAGCGACAGAATAAAGTCGTTTAATCCATGCAGAATCGCCACCGCCCAGATGTTTTTCGTCACCAGATACCCTGCGCCGATCAAAAGCCCCATGGCGCCTGCCGTCAGCGTTTTATTGCATATCTGCAGCACAGTCGAGACTGTCAGCGGGCCAAGCAGCGCCCTGTCCACATGTGCAAAACCAAAGATCAGCCCCGAAACAATCAGCGCACCAAACAGTCCCCTGCGGGTATTTCCCCATTTCGCCACCAGACCGCCCATCAGAACGCCGCGAAAGCACGTCTCTTCAAATAGTCCGACAAAAAAGAACTCCACCGCAAGCAGTACAACCCGAGCGCCCCATCCTTCCAGCGGCACGCCCTTCGTGTCAATCGCCATTGCAATCAGGGTAAATATCCCGATTCCCACCGCCACCACGAGCATGCTCTTGTAGAGAATCAGGTTGCGTGCAAAGCTCCCCTTCTCCCATGCAAATACCTGCCTGCCGCCGGCCACTCCCATCACCGCCAGCATCAGCAGCGCCGGCAGCGCACGCTTTACAATCGCCATCGCCTGATTCGGCTCAGGCAGCAGCCGGAAAAACACATAGCCGATCAGAAAGCCTATGAATCCTGCTGCCACCGGATAAGTCCGCATCCATTTTTTCATTTTTAACCTCCATTCCGGAGCGATCCTCGCGACGGGGCGACGCGAATCTCCAATTCGCGTCTGCCATGTCCAGCAAACTCTTTGATTTTGCGTTTTGATTTGTGCTGGAGCGTTTTGTTCAGTGTGTTCCGCTCGTCGGCTGCTCCTATTCCATTGCCTTCACACGAGTACCCTCGCATACATTTCTTTGTTATTATAAATCACAACGCACCACAAAAGTACAACAAATTCTGAATTCGGGCAGCAATTAATGACGTTCCTCTGAACCGAAGCCCTTATGCCCGCACAACAGAAATCTGCTCTCTGATCTGTTTTTCCTTAACCGCCTCGCCGGACAGAATCCCCGGGACAGAAAAAGAGCCCTCCGCGGAGACTGTTCTCCGCAGAAGACTCTTTCCCGTTTCTATGATTTGATTTCTGCAGCATTTCGCTCATACCGCTGCTTCGCGCCAGATTACGCAGAATTTTCCTCAGATTAGCTCTTCTTTCTTAGATTCCCCGAAGCAGAGCGTCGAGCCTGCCCGGCGATTCCCTGTCAGATCCCCCGCAGCAGCGCATCGGGTTTGTCCAGCACTTCTCTGTCAGATTCCCCGCAGCATAGCGTCGAGCCTGTCCAGCGATTCCTCGTCCATTCTGCCGCCGAATTTCTTGCTGACCTCCCGCAGGGAATAGCCCGCATACTGCGTCGGGATCTGATCCAGCGGAACGATCCCCGCCAGCTTCTCCTGCACTTCCTTACTCTCTTTCAGCTCTCGGATCGGCGTATCCACCGTGAATTCCTTCCTGACGGACCGCGTCAGCTCGTAGGAGATCTCATACACGCCCGGTTCAAGTACGCAGAAGCCATCCTGCGCAGTGCAGTACCGCTGCGCAGCCGCGCTGCTCTTTCCAGCGTCTGTCCTGTTATCCTGCTGCGCCGCCGCATTCGCTGCCGCGCCGCCTGTTTCTGCAGCGGAAACCGTCTCCTGTTCCGGTGTCAGGCTCCTGCATACCTCCACGCTCTCCGGCGCCAGCGGCAGATGCAGGTTCGCCGCCGCCCCGAACGGCACGCGCACGCGGATCGTGACATGACGGGGATCCGGCAGCTCCCATGAGATTCCGTACTCGCCGGAGGCCGAATCATACGACGCCTCCATCCGGCGCAGATCCCAGTGCAGCGTCGGCACAAAGTCCACTGTCCTCACGCCCGGCGCATCATCCCGGGTGTTCAGCCCCGCCGCATGGCGGAACATCCACTCGAGCACGGAACCGTAAGCGTAGTGGTTCATACTGTTCATGCTGATACCAGAGATCGTTCCGTCGTCCAGCAGGCTGTTCCAGCGCTCCCAGACCGTCGTCGCCCCGAGCTTGACCTCGCGCAGCCATCCCGGATACTCCTCGTTGAGCAGCAGAGTGTACGCCAGATCGCTCATCCCGTTGTCGGAGAGAATATTGCACATCAGCGGCGTCCCGACGAAGCCTGTCCGGAGCTTGCCTCCGCTCAGCTCGAAGAGCTTGCGCAGCTGCTCCCTGACCAGCTCCTCGTTGTCGGAGAGATGGTATTTGAGCGTCAGCAGGAGCGCCGTCTGCGTCTTGATGCAGCACCGTCCCGTCACGCTGTAATATTCCCGTCTGACGACGGCAAACTGCTCATCGGAGAGCGCCTGGTACTCCCGGCGCGCCGCCTCGTCGCCCAGCACGGCCGCCGCCTTCGCCACGAGCCCTGCGCTCACCGCGTAGTAGAGATTGGCGATGAACTCCTCATCTGTGCCGCCCATCACCTGTTCCGCACCGCCCGCGGGATTATCCAGCGCCAGCCAGTCCCCGTAGTGGAAGACATAGCGCCAGCCGTGGTTGTCTCCGTCCACTTTCCGGACGTAATCCACCCAGCCTTTCATACTCGCGAACTGATCCTCCAGAATGCTCCGGTCGCCGTAGAACAGATAGAGATTCCACGGCATGATGCAGGCCGCGTCTCCCCAGACGCAGGCGCAGCTCTCCACCCCGCAGGAGGGTACGACGTCCGGCACCTTGCCGTCCAGAACGCTCTGCTCCCTGTCCATATCGTAGAGATATTTAGCATAAAACGCATAGGTGTCCTCGAGATACGTCGCCGTCGGGGAGAAGACCTGCGCGTCTCCCGTCCACCCCATGCGCTCATCGCGCTGCGGGCAGTCGGTCGGCACATCGAGGAAGTTGCTCTTTAATCCCCACTCGACATTCCGGATAAACCGGTTCACAAGATCATGCCCCGTACTGATCTGACCCGTCCGGTCAAAATCACTGTAGAGCGCCCATCCCCGGAAATCCTCTTTCTTCAGTCCCGGAATTCCCTCGACCTTGACGTACCGGTAGCCGTAATAGGTGAAGTGAGGCACGATTGTCTGCTCGCTGCCATCTGAAATATAGATATATTCCGACTTGGCACTGCGCAGGTTCTCATTATAGAAATTGCCGCCCTGCAGAATCTCCCCCGTCTGCACATGAATCACCGTCCCGGCAGGCTCATGGACCCGCAGCGAGAAAATTCCCGTAAACTCCTGCCCCATATCAAAGACGAGCTCTCCCGCAGGCGTATGCAGCAGCTCCTGCGGCTCGAACACCTCATGCACCGTCACCGGCAGACTCATCCGGTCCGTCAGCGCTCCCTTCGGCGGCTCACAGAAGACGGCCTTCTCCGTCGGCAGCTCCGGCAGGGTGTCGTCCCGCTTCTCCCCGTCGTACAGGTTGGAAAAGGCGATCCTGCTGCGCCGCACGCGCCAGCTCTCATCCGTGCCGATCACCTCTTCGCTTCCATCCTCATAGACGAGACGCAGCTCCGCGATCAGCTTCCACTCATTGCCGTAAAATCCGATGTCCTCCCGGGCCGTAAATCCAAAGCGCGCCTTGTACCAGCCATTGCCCAGCAGCACCGAGAGCGTGCCGTCCTCCTGCAGCTGCCGCGTCACATCGTACGTCTGATACTGCACCCACTCGTTGTAATCGTTGCTGTACGGAGTGAAATACTCGTCCCCGATTCTCTCTCCATTGTAAAAAAGCTCGTAAAGGCCGAGACCACACACATAGAGGCGGGCGCTCGCCACCACCTTCTGCGGCGCGATCTCCTTTTCAAAAAACGGATGGCGCTTCCCGGTGCTGTCACAGGTAATCCAGCGTCCTTCCCACGCCTCGTCCCTCTTGCCCGTCTCAAAGAACTGCGGCGCGCACGTCTCCTCCTCATCCGCATCGGTGCGCACCGATACCGTCCAGTAATAGCGCGTGCGCGGCGCGAGCGTGATCTGCGCCCGGTATCCCAGAGAGGACGCCGCCTCATCCCAGCCGGAATCAAACAGAATCTGTTCCATCGCCGCATCCCCTGCAATCCGGATTCTCGCCGCCTGCTGCCGGGTTCCTTTCGCCTCCCTGACCTTCCATGAAAAACTCGTTCTCGTCATGCGAAATCCCAGAGGATTGCGCAGGTGATTGACCTTTGTGTCGTAAATCTGCATGGTATTCTCCATTCCGGAGCGCTCTGCACGACAGGCGACGCAGCATTTCAATCTGCGCCTGCCAGTATCGGGATTTGTGACGCCCCAACATAAATCCCGGAGGTGAAAAGTTTCACCCTGACCTCCCAACTCTTAACACGTGAATAAATTATACTGCCTTTTCTCTCTTTTTTCGCTATATTTTTTCACCTTTTTATTCAAAAATTGGGGTTCTTGCTGTTTCCTCTATGGCGTGCCTGCGAAGCAGGAGCCACGCCTCGTAGGCACAGGCACGTATGCGAATTTCCGGGATACATCTGCATGGCGACCGGAACAAGCCACGCCTCGTAGGCGCAGGCACGTATACGATGCGGCGTCCGAGACACCCCGTCTCCGCAAATACTACCAACCTCCGCAAACGCCATCCGCCTCCACAAACGTTGCTCGCCTCCGCAAACGCCACCCGCCCCGTTATGCCTGCACGGAAGAGACCGGCTGCACCTTCCCTTTCCTCTCCCCTCTCATCGCCCACAGAAGGAACACGGCGCTGACCGCAATCGAAACGGCGTCCGCCGCCACATAAGCGGCTGTAATTCCCGTCAGTCCCAGCAGCGCGCTGCCCAGATACAGGAATGGAATCAGCAGCACTCCCTGCCGCAGCACTGAGATCACTGAGGCCGCCAGCGCCCGTCCGCTCGCCTGCAGATAATTCGTTCCCAGGAAAAATATTCCCATAAACGGCGCGCTCAGGATCAATACCGACGCCATCTCCTGTCCCAGCGCGAGCACCTGCGCATCCTTAATAAACAGACCGATGATCTGTTCCCTGCCCAGAAAGCACACCGCTCCGAGCCCGAGCCCAAGTCCCCCGGTCAGCAGCGCCAGCTTCCGCACTGCCTCTTTGCTCCTCGCCGTATCCCCCGCGCCGCTGCAGTAGGCCAGAAACGGCTGTACCCCCATGCAGACACCCATCTGCACCATCGTGATAATCATCGTCGTCTTTCCGGCGGCCGCCATCGCCGCAACCGCCTCCGTTCCATAAGAGACGAGAATCCGGTTGCCGAAGGTGGAAGCAAACCCTGCCAGCACGCTGCTGATCGCGTTCGGCGCTCCCAGTGCGAGAATTCCTCCCAGAGAGCGGGCGTTCCTCACCGCCAGCACCGGATCAAAGGTCAGGAGAGTCTCATGCTTCTTTTTATAAAACAGATAGTAGAGAACACCCACGCCGTTTCCCAGCACTGTCGCGGCCGCCGCGCCTCCCGTTCCCAGTCCCAGCACTGCGATAAAGAGGGGATCGAGGGCAATATTGGTGACTGTCGCCGCCAGCGAGCCCATCATGCCCTCTTTCACCGCTCCCTCTCCCCTCACGGTGTTGCCGAGGGTGTGGTTCAACAGGATCAGCGGGGCACCCGCCGCCAGTATCAGCAGATAGGCTCTCGCGTGCGGCCGCATCTGCTCATTGGCTCCCAGCACCGTCAGGAACGGCTCCTGAAACAGAAAGCACAGCGCCGCCACGAGTACGCCCGCCGCGATACTCGCCCAGGCCGCCACGCTCGCATATCCTCGCGCCTTCTCCCTGTCCCCGCTGCCGAATGCCTGCGCGATGCGCGTACAGCCCCCGTTCCCGATCATCGTGCTGACCGCCATCAGGATGGTAAAGACCGGCATGACGAGGGATACCGACGCCACCTGCGCGTAATCCCCTGTCCACGCGACGAAATACATATCCGCCATGTTGTACAGCAGCATGACGAGAATCGTCACAAGCGCCGGAACGCTCATCTTCATAATCACGGACCAGACGGACCGCGATGCGAATAATTCCCTGTTTTTCATGATAATCTCCATTCCGGAGCGTTTTCACGCGACAGGGCAATCATTCCATTGCCATCACGCAGAAGGCTCCTCTTCCTGAACTGTGTTCAAGAAGCATTCCCCGCTGCGCCCGGTCAATTTCAGATTTGCGTCTGCCATCAGCAAACTTTGTGACGCTCCGGCACAAAGTTCAGAATTAAAAAATAACCTGTCAGGCTTATTTTTCAATCCAGCCTTTCATTTTATCAACATATGAAATTTATTAAACATATGTTGATTTTCTTTCAAGGATGATTATAATAAATCACAGGGGAAGATACAACCGGCAGATTCGCCGCAGATGAAAGATAAGCGACAGTAAAAGCGATTTTGTCGAATATAAGTTCAAATAATGGATTGATTAAGCCTGACCGGCTGTCAGGCGTCTGACCGCCGCAGCTCTTATGACAGGAGGAAAAGCTTCCATGAAAACCGACGCCCGCGTCCGCTACACCAAACAGGCCATACGCACGGCTTTTCTGACGCTTCTGGCCCGGAAGCCCGTCGCGCAGATCACCGTGACGCAGCTGTGTGAAATGGCGCAGATCAACCGCGCCACCTTCTACAAACACTATCAGGATCCCTTTGACCTTCTGCAGCAGATGGAGGACGAATCGCTCCTGCATCTGCGGGATAATGTCCGGCAGTTCGCCACCGGTCCCGACGTCCGCCGCTTTCTGATCCGGATTCTGGAGGATCTGCGCAGCCGGCACGAAGAATATACGATCATGGCGACGCCGAACGCCGATCCGGATTTTCCGCGCCGCGTCTCGGAGTGCCTGTACCGCGAGGTCGCGCCGAAGGTAGGCTCTTCCCTCCCCGGTCTCTCCGACAGTCAGAAACGCATGGTATACCGCTTTCTGGAATCCGGCGGCAGCGGCCTGCTGAACGACTGGTTCGAACAGGGCATGAAAGAGTCGCCGGAAGAGGTCTCTGACATGATTCTGCGTCTGAGCCACGCCGCGCTTGCTCCTTTTCGCAGGTAAGTAACAACAACGGACCGCTCTCCCTGCCGCGGTCTGTCTGCCTGTCAGAAAAACAGACCGCGCAGTCGGCGGCAAAAGCCATGCGCAGTCTTCTCCGGCGGCAGACTCACTCTTCCTCGTCATCCTCCAGAAAAGAATGACTCATAATATAAAACTCCTCCTGGCTCGGCTGATACTTCTTTTCCATTTCCTCCATGGCGTTATCATAACGCTGCGCCTCTTCCTCACTGATGGCCATACTGTCGCTTTCCTGATATCTCCAGCAATGACCGTCCAGCACATGGGGAATGAGCTCCTTTACCATCATGGCCGCCGGATATTTCCCGTTTTCCGCAGATACCCTGTACTTTTTGCAGCTTTTAAACCCGCGCCCGACATAATTTGCCGGAATTCCAAATATGACAATGGTGTCATATCCCAATTTCACCGCCTCCTGAAAGGAATGTTCAAGGAGCCTCTTTCCATATCCCATCCTCTGATAAGCGGGCAGGATACTGACCGGGCCGAAGGTCAGAATCTCTTTCCTGCGCCCGTTTTCATCCGTTAATCCGGCCTTTGTATACATGACATTCCCGATAATCTTCCCGTCTGCCTCCAGAACAAAATCCAGTTCCGGAATGAAATCTCTGTGCGTCCGCATGGTGTGCACCAGATAATGTTCCACACAGCCCGGAATATACTCGTTATAGAAAGCCTCTCTTGTTAATTTTTCTACGATTTCATAATCCTCTGTTTTCTCATTCCTGATGGTAATCCGCTGCTCCATGAGCCATTCCTTCCTTATACCTAGCATATCAAACCATATTTTATTTATATTTACAGAAACTCTCCCTCGTGCGCTTTGAAGAATTCGTAGTACTGCCGCACATTCTCCAGCTGCGTCCATCGCTTCACATCTGCGGGCCGCTCGTCCATGTCGTAGATCTTTGCGCCCCGCATGGAGAGCAGGAACGGGGAATGCGTGGCAATCACGAGCTGACAGCCAAAGAAACGCGCCGAGTCCTCCAGAAACCTGACGAGTTCCAGCTGCCGGGACGGCGAGAGGCTGTTTTCCGGCTCGTCCAGCAGATACAGGGCGCTCTCCTGAATCTTCTCCGTGAAGTAGGCGAACGCACTCTCCCCGTTGGAGCGCTCCCGCACATTGTCTGTCAGATTGTTCCTGACGTATTTGGACTGTGTCTTGCTGCGGGCCTGCGTCACCTTGCGCAGCCGCTCCAGATCCTCCATGGACTGAAAACGAAACTTCGCGTATTTCGCATCGAGGTACTCCTCGAAGAGTTCCTCCCGTTTCCTGTCGATCCCCTCGTTAAACGCCCGCAGATCCAGCATATAATCGAAGACGTCGTCGCTCGTGATGATCCGGCTCGGCGCGGGAAGCACACCGCATTCGCAGCCGCAGAGCTTCGTGTACGATTCGAAAAAGCTGGAGCGGTTATATGCCGCGCCGCGCTGCAGACGTAGCTTTTCCGCAATCACATTGAGCGCAGTCGTCTTGCCGCACCCGTTTCCTCCGTACAGGATCGTCACCGGCTCGAAATCAATCCGGCGAAACCCAATCCCTGAGAGCACCTGAAACGGATAATAGCTGTCGTAGCACGTGCGCTTCACTCCCAGAAAAAAGTCAAATTCCTCTTCCGCGTCCGGAAACGTGATCCAGTGAAGAAACATGGCGTCTCCCTTTCCCCCCATCCTATCTTTGCCCAACCACCGTGAAGCAGGAAGAGACTTCGCAACTCAGTTCCAATAGATTCTCATATACTCCATGGTCTTCTCCGCAGGCAGTCCAAACTTCTCCCTGATCTTCTCCTGTGCCTGCTCCCTCGCAATCCCGAACTCCCGCAGCGTTTCCGCCATGATCCGAATGCTCTTTTCCCGCTCTGCTTCACGCCCTTCCATGAGGCCAACCTCCCGGCCTTCCATAATTCCTTCTTCCCGCTCTTCCTTTCGAATATACTGCTCGATTTCCCATGATTTCATATAGCTTCTCTGTACCTCCGCATTCCTCTTCACACCTTCGACAATCGAATGAATCCTCTCCAGATCACCTCTCACTGCGTTGGCCTGTTTGCTCTCCATAAAGTAGTGCAGTAATTCTTCCAGTTCCCTGCTGCGCTCCCCTTCCGTCCCACCGGGATACAACACCATTTTAAGCGTACCGTCTCTGCAGACAATTCCCGTATTCTCCTCGCACATTGTCCGAAATGTATAAACCATACGGTTTCCACCGAAATAATCCCTTGGCAGAATAAAAATAATGACCGTTCCAGGAAGCGCTTCATAACCGGCTCCCGCCTCCAGCGTCCGCACATCCATCAATCCCTGGTAAAACCGCATTCTTTTGGGCAGCGACTCTCCCAGATCGTAACACGTCGGCTCGATGTCATAAATGATCGATTCCACTTCATCAATCCGGACCACATCCTTTTCCCGATCTGTATTTTCTGTTCCCGCAGTGTACTTTTCTTCAATATACGCGTCGATCCGGATGCCGTGTTTATCAGTATCAATTCCCTGATACGGTTTCTGCGCCGTAATCCGCACCTCTCCGATTTCCCGGTTCAGAATCGTCCGGAGCAGAATACGGAAGAACTCTTCTCCCTCTGCTGTCTGCGCGATGGCCTGAAAAAGAAAATCATCGATCAGATTCAAATCCGTCAGCGGCCTGAATTTCCTCTGCCAAAGCCGTTCTCTGTTCTTCCTGCTGTCATCAGATAACTCTGCTGCCTCGTTTACTGCGCGTGTTCTCATAGATTTGCCCTCCAGATAAGATATGCCAGACATGTAAGCGGGATTCAGAACGTCCCGACCAGTTGCCTATAGCGTATCAAATTCTGTTGATAAGAGCAAGGAATCATTGAAGCTGTACCGGGAATATTGCCTCAATAGCGATTACTGTCCTCACAGCGCCGCGCTGATCTCTGGCTCCGCATAGAACTGCCGCTCCTTGCCGTCGATATAGCGGTCTCCGTTCACACGCACTGTCCCGCGGCACCGGATGTCCGCCGAGGAGACTCCGGCCATAATCTCCATTTCACCCGCCTCGACTTTCCAGCGCATCTGCCGGTCAAGAAACGCGATCTGGGTCGGAGAGAGGTCAAACACCACGCGCTTCTTCTCTCCCGGCGCAAGTTCCACTCTCGCAAATCCCACCAGCTCCATCACCGGTCTCGTCATGCTGGCGCAGACGTCCCGCACATAGAGCTGCGCCACTTCCGTTCCCGCGCATTCTCCCGTATTCTCCACCGTAAAAGATACCCGCACCGTCTCTTCCGGTGAGAGCGTCTCTTTGTCACAGGCAAACTCTCCGTACGCGAACGTCGTGTAGGAGAGACCGTGTCCGAAAAAGTAACGCGGCGTGTGCGGCAGATCGACGTAGTTGGCAAAGCCGATACTCTCCCCCTGATGCCACGAGGAGCCGCTCGGATGGTTGTAATAGACTGGAATCTGCCCCGCGCAGTACGCCACGGAGACCGGGAGCTTCCCGCCCGGATTCACCTCACCCGTCAGCACATCCACAATCGCCTGCGCCCCCGCTTCCGACGGGTTCCACGCCTCCACGATCGCGTTCAGACACTCATCCGCCGCATCGCTCGAGATCGGGCGGCCGTTGAAATGCACGCCGACGAGAGGCACGCCCAGCTGCGCCGCCTTGCGCAGAAACGTCTCCTGGCAGACCGGCAGATTGATGTCAACCGTGTCCACGCCCTCCCCCATCGAAGCCACCGAGCAGGAGCCGTGCTTGCCGCCCAGAGTCAGAATACACAGATCCGCCCCCCGAATCGCCTCCAGCGCCTCCTCGTGCGCGCTCTCATCGTCGCCCGCAATCGGATACCCGTAGGCGTAGCGGATCTCCGCCTCCGGAAACCGCGCGCGCAGCTCCTCCAGAAGACTCCTGCAGCCCGGCTTCAACTGCCGCAGAATCGCATCGAACTCCTCCGTCTCGTCCGACTGGATCTGCGTGCCCGGCACGAGCGGAACCTGCTTGGCCTGATTGGAGGCCGCCTCCCCGATACCCGCGATGGAATTCGCGACCGCATGGATGGCTTCCACCATCGACAGATGCGTATACCCGCCGAAAAAGCTGCGCGCGTTTGCCGCATGGCAGCCGACAACGGCGATTTTGGCCGCTGTTTTGGCCGTCCGCACCTGCACCGCCGTATCCGCCGCCTGCCCGCTGTCCGCCGCAACGCTCTGTTTTCCACCCTTTTCCATGCGGATCGGCAGCGTGCCGTCATTTTTCAGCAGCACGAGGGACTCCCGGGCAGAGCGCAGCGTCGTCTCTGCATCCGCCTCGTCATAGAACGCTCTCTCCAGCGCCTCGCCCTGCAGCGCAAACGGGTGCTCAAACAGTCCCATGCGGAACTTGGCCTCGAGCACACGACGCACTGCCGTGTCGAGAATCGTCAGATCCGCTCTGCCGCTCTCAAACCATGACGCCAGCTCGTCGTTAAACGCCTCGCGGATCGGCATCTCGATGTCCATGCCCGCCTCCATGCAGCGCAGCCCCGTCTCGGTCATGTTCTCATACATATGCTGGACATTGTGAACATTGGCGACGGCGCTGTAGTCCGCCGCGGCCACGCCGTCAAATCCCATCCGCTCCCGCAGCACTTCCGTCAGAAGATAGCGCGACGCGGAGGCCGCCTCCCCGTCGATCGAGCAGTAGCACGGCATCACGCCGCGCAGGGAGGCTCCTCTGATCGCCGCCTGGAACGGTTTGGCATAGATCTCTTCCATCATTCGCGGCGGCGTGTCGCTGGCCGCACCGTGGACGCCGCCCTCCGAATTGTGGAATCCCGCAAAATGTTTCGCCACCGACTCCGAGCGTCTGCCGGCTGTCTCATTCTCCTGAATTCCTTTCGTATACGCCGTTCCCATGGCTGCGGCCAGCGTCGGCGACTCGCCGTACGTCTCTCCCTGCCGCCCCATTCGGGAATCCCGGGAGATGTCCAGTACCGGCGCGAGCGTATGCGTGATGCCGACCGCCGCCTCCTGCCGCGCCACGATGCCAGCCAGCTTCTCCTCCAGCGCCGGATCCCACGAGGACGCCCGCCCGATTCCGGACGGCAGGCTCGTCGCCCCCTGCAGGAACGCCCCGCACAGCCCTTCCATGTGGAAAATCGCCGGAATCCCGTGGGGACTGTTCTCCATCACCATTTCCTGAATCCGTCTCTGAAAGGCCGACGCCTCCTCCAGCGATTCAATGCGGCGCATCTCCAGCGTGGAGATCTCTCCGATTCCCTGTAAGCAGTACCCTTTTACCAGCTCCTCTTTTCCCAGAGGCACCAGCACACACTGCACCTGCGCCATCTTCTCCGCCACGCTCATTTTCCCCAGCAGATCCGCCGCGCGCTCCGCGGCGGTCAGTGAGGGATCCAAATACTTCTCCATACTATGCCAGCCTTTCCTTTTTTACTCTTTTCTCATCTATTCTTCTATATTTTCATTCTATATTTTTAGTAACTGCTTCCTGCTTTCACACTGCCCCGCACGTTCCATGGACATTCCCTTTCGGAAACGGTAATTTCCATCCTCTATACGCCGCTGACATCCCGACGGCGATGTTCCGCTGTACGATGGCAATGTCCTGCTCGGACCTTTTCCCACTGTGCACCAACGACTGTCCCATGCGATTCGTTTCCCCGCCTATTCGTACTCCTCCACGCGCCACTCATCCTTCCAGTCGAGGTAGGCCATCCCGTCCGGATGCTCCGGCGATGGCTCTTCAAAGCGGAACGGCAGCCACACATAATCGGCGATCGATGTGTTGCGCGCCGCGTCGGGCGTAAATCCGGTGCGCGACTTTTTCGCCTGCGCCGACATCTGCGCCGTAACTGCTTCCGGATTGGCCTGCGCCGCATTCTTTTCCTGATTTCTTCCTGATGACTCCTGCGCTTTCTCCCCATTCCTGTCTTGCTGTGCTGCCTGCTGCTTCTGCAGCGCTTCCCGCAGTTCCGGATTGAAAATCGCCTCGAAAATTTTACTGTACACCTCATACTGCAAATCCATATCCTGCGGCGCCCAGCGATCAGCCACCGCCACATAGAGATCCTTTTTCCCTTCTACCTTAAAAACGGATGAAATCTGCGAGTGATACGAGGTGCGGCTTGCATCATCCGGATGCGGATCGCCCAGCACCGTGTACGGTCCGTGCCAGCTCGCCCCCGCCGCGACTTCCGACGGATTCGGCAGATACCCCGTCGTGCCGGAGGTCACCAGGTAGTGGCGGTTCTTCCGGACAAAATGCGCGGTCGCCTCGCGCACATACGGCGGATACGGATGCGGAAAATGTGTGCTGTAATATCCGGTCACATCCGTATATTCGTCGGTCAGATCCGCGCAGATCGTCTCGCTGTGCACCCGCTCAAAATAGTAATACGCCTTTCCGTCCGGCGCGACCGCCAGATCGAAGTCCCCCGCGCTCATGCCAAGAGGCCGCAGCCCCTGACGAACCTTGGTGTACGGCCCCAGAATGGAATCCGCCGTCAGCACCGTTTCGGTCTGCTCTCCGTTTTTCTGCATGATCTTGAGCCAGCAGACGAACTTCTTCGTGCGCTGATTATAGATAATATGTGGCCTGTCCATCATGGACGACGGGTGAAGGGGCGAGTCCGGATCCTCCGGCTCAGGCGGAATGATCACGCCTCTGTCCTCCCAGTTGTAAAGATCCGCGGACGTATAGCACCGCACGCCCCAGTGCCAGATCCCGCTCTCTCCCGTCGTCTTTTCCTTATTCTCGCCGTACCAGTAGTACAGCCCGTCCAGATACATCACGGAACCCCCGTGTGCCTGAATTCTCTTGCCCTCGGTATCCAGCCACACCTGACCGGGGCGGATCGATGTATAAGTTTCCTGCATAATTAACCTCCATTCTCTTCTCTCAAAGCACAGACAAGTCATGAAAACTCCTTCAGAATTTCTGTCACTTGTTCTAATTGTTCCGGTGTGATTCTGGTTTCGAATTTTTTTGAAACATCACGCAGGGAATAATTAAAGTAACGATCTGGAATGGTGATCATGGTGATCACTCCTTCCAGCCGGGCCGAAATCTCAGGATTTGCATACAGTTCATTTACGGTCGAGTCGATGCTGTATGTTTTTTTCATAGGCCTCGACAGCCTGTAAGAAACCGTATAATCTCCCGGATTCAGATAACATATGCCGTCCCGCACATCGGCAAACATCGGGTTGATTTGATCGCCGAACACATCCTGCGGCGCAAGAGGCAGCTTCAGCATGGCGGTACAGCCGAACGGTACGCTGACCTTCAGCTCCACATGTTCCCTGTCCGTAAGCTCCCAGCTGCACGCATACCTGCCGGATGGAGAATCATAGGAAGCAGCTGCTTTTCTCAGCTCCCAGTTCAGGCTTGGCGCAAAAGATACCTGTCGGAATCCCGGTACATCCTCTACATTGTTAATGCCTGCAACATGACGGAATATCCACTCCAAAACAGAACCGTAAGAATAATGATTCATACTGTTCATACCAATACCGGAAATCGTTCCATCCTCCAAAAGGCTGTTCCAGCGCTCCCAGATCGTAGTGGCGCCCAGTTTTACCTCATACAGCCACCCCGGATATTCTTCGTTCAAAAGCAGGTGAAATGCGATATCATCCATCCCATACTCGGAAAGCACATGGTTCATCAGCGGAGTTCCCACAAATCCGGTTTTCAATTTATATCCGCTGTCCGCAAAAAGCTTTTTCAGCATTTTTACAGTCAGTTCTTCGTGATCGGACAAATGGTATTTCAATGTCAGAAGAAGAGCAGTCTGGGTCTTGATGCAGCATCGGCCGGTATTACTGTAATAGTCATTTTTTACAATGGAAAACTGTTCTTCTGACAGCTTGCGGTAATATTCTTCCTCAGATTCATATCCCAGCACAGCTGCGGCCTTTGCCACAATGCCTGCACTTACCGCATAGTAAAGATTTGCAATGAATTCTTCGTCGGTAGCGCCAAGCACCTGTTCGGCTCCTCCCTGAGGATTATCCAGCGCCAGCCAGTCTCCGTAATGATAAACCTCCCGCCAGCCATGGTCATTTCCATCTATTTTGCGGATATAATCCACCCAGCTTTTCATACTCCCGAACTGGTCCCGCAAAATGCTCTTATCTCCATGGAACAAATACAGATTCCATGGAATAATGCAGCAGGCGTCACCCCACACGCAGGCAGTTGACTCGACTCCGCTGGAAGGGATCACGTCCGGAACCTTTCCTCCCAGCGGGATCTGTTCCTTCGCCATATCGTAAAGATATTTTCTATAGAACGCATAGGTATCGGCCAGGTACATTGCTGTCGGCGAAAACACCTGGGCGTCGCCGGTCCATCCCATGCGCTCGTCTCTTTGGGGGCAATCGGTGGGAACATCCAGAAAATTACTCTTCATTCCCCAGCGCACATTTTCGATCAGACGGTTTACCGCCCCATGTCCGGTAGTGACCTCTCCCGTCCATTCCATATCGCTGTATAATGCCATTCCGAGGAAATCCTCTTTTTTTAATTCCGTTACCCCCTGTATTTTCACATAGCGATAGCCGTAAAAAGTAAAATGCGGCCGTATGATATGTTCTTTTCCATCACTGGTATAGAAGTATTCGGATTTTGCAGTGCGCAGGTTTTCATTGTAAAAATTGTCCTGCTGCAGGATTTCCCCCGTTTGGATATGGATCACCGTACCCGCCGGTTCGCAGACACGAAGGGAAAAAATACCGGTAAATTCCTGCCCCATATCAAAGACGCTCTCCCCGGCAGGAGTATGGATCAATTCTGCAGGAGAGAAGATCTCGTGAACCGTTACCGGCAGGCTCAGCCGCTCGGTCAGTTCCCCCTTGGGAGGGTCACACAAAAACGCCTGCTGCACCGGCAGTTCCGGAAGCGTATCATCCCGGTGTTCTCCATCGTAGAGATTGGAAAAGGTAATTTTGCTCCGGGTTACGGTCCAGCTGTCATCCGTCCCGATGATCTCGCTGGAGCCATCCTCATACACAAGATGAAGCTCCGCGATCAGCTTCCATGAATCGCCGTAAAAGCCCTTGTCTTCAAAAGCGGTGAATCCGAAACGCGCTTTATACCATCCGTTGCCCAGTAAAATACGAAGTTTTCCAGGGTGCTGCACCATGTTGGTTACGTCAAACGTCTGATACTGTACCCATTGATCGTAATCGTTGCTGTAGGGTGTGAGATATTCTTCCCCGATGCGGCATTCTTCCTGGTTCTTCCCGGCTATCTGATAATATGCCTCATAGAGCCCCAGACCGCATAGGTAAAGCCGTGCAGACGTTACTTTTTTAGAGGGAGCGATTTCTTTTTCGAAGAACGGATGGCGTTTTTCGTTATTATCACAGGTAATCCATTTCCCCGTCCATGGTTCCTCTCTCTTACTGGTTTCAAACCACTGAACCTCGCTTACTGCCTTTTCCCCCGCATTAGTTTTTACAGATACGGTCCAAAAGTATCTGGTACGGGGCGCGAGCGGTATATTGACCGGATATCCCAAAGAATCCGCCTTTTCGTCATATCCGGAATCAAACAGAATATTCTTCATGTCTTCCTCAGCAGCTATCAAAATCCGGGCAGCGGAGGGAAAGGTTCCTTCCGCCCCTTTGACTTTCCATGAAAATACGGTTCTGTTCATCTGGTATCCCAGCGGATTGCTGAGGTGATTGACCTTCGTATCATATATCTGCATCTGTTTTTCCTCCCTTAACATCAGAATGCCCATATGCTGACTATCCTAAAAGCACAGAATACATATCTTCAAAAATGACCGCCCTGTCGCATGCTGTGACCATCCGGATCTTGTGACGGTCTGTCCCTTCCGTCACCGACAAATCCTCATGAAGCACAGGCGCAGAAATCAACTCAGAAGAAACATAAGCCGGATTTTTTAAAGCGGCAACAGTCGCAATGTCCCAGATAATTCTGGCATGCTCTTCCTCTTGAGGCAAATTCCCCCATTTTTCATCAATCTCAAGCATATCCAGACTGATTTGAGCCAGATAATCACAGATCGGATTCTTCCCGGCCAGCCGCTCTTTTGCTTCCCGCCGGGTAAGCGTCAGTGCAGAGGCAACCTCCCTGCAGGGGATCCAGATCAAAGGAACACCGCAGTCCAGTATTGTCTGGGACGCTTTCACATCCTGCATCATATTAAATTCTTTGCCGTGGTGTGCGCTGGGCAGTTCGCCGCCCAGCCAGATCACAACGATTTTGTCAACGATATCCGGCGCCAGCAAAATCGCGGAAGCAATATTCGTAATGGCTCCAATGGCCGCCACATACAACAGCTCCCTGCTTTTCCTTGCCCGGTCGATGAGATCGCGCACTGCCTCGCTTTCCACAGGGCTTCCCTGGTCTGTCAGGTACTGCTGCGCTCCGCGGAAGACTTTGCCTTTGTCATCCAAATCCAACAACCTGTATATCCTTTTGATCTCATCCAGGCTTGCTTCCATTCCCTTTTTCGCAGTCCAGTCTCTGGAAAAAACCGGATGCGTATTCCAATTGGGAATGCCGGGTTTAATACAGTCATAACAGAATGGCGCGGCATAGACCGCTTCCACAGAAAACCGTTCAGAAGAGCGCAGCGCCCAGGCAATTGCGAACTGATCATCCGTTTCGTTCTTCGCATCGGTATCTATGACTAATGGAATACGTCCGTCCCTTTGGGGAAGCTGCATTCTCTGTATCCTTTCCTGCTCGTTCATTTTTGTCAACAGCATGATAAATCCCTCCCTGTCTCATCCAACCTTCCGCCGCAGCTCCTCTTGCGTCGCCGGGACGGTAGAGAACTGCGCTTCCGTCCCCATTTCATGCCCTGCAGCTCCAGCTTTCTCATTATACCAATCTCTTTTCCTCCCCTGACAGCTGTAAATTCGCTTTCTTATACGAAAAATTGTCCTCTTTAGATTCTGGCGCCTCCATCAGAGAGCCTGCCGCCGATTTCCTGCATTCCTTTTTTACCATACTCCGCCATAAAGCATAAAAATAGCAGTTTTGCGATCTGTTTTATCTCTTTTCCGACAAATCCTGCAGATACCGCAGTCCATCCAATTAAAAGGTAAAAATAAGCGCAAAAAAAGCAGCAAATCTTTTCAGACTCACTGCCCGCTTTGCTGTCGTCTCCGTTACAAACCTTCTCTGCCATAAATCTATGTCAGAGACATCATAATAAATACCGGGGATAAGCGCATTTTATCAGCGCTCTGCCTGTTCGCGCCGCAGTCTCTCCTTGGCCTCCGCCACGCTCTCCCCCTCCTTTGTGAGATAGCGGTCCACAAAGGCGTCCTCGATTTTCGTGTAGTTTCCCACAACCGAGTCCTCGATTCTTTTATAAGTGCCGACGACCTTCTCCGCTATTTTTTCGTTTGCCTGTATCAGTTTTGATTTTGCCATAATTTATGATCCTTTCCCATTGATTTTATTGTCATAGAGATGCCCAGCGCCAGTACAAACAGGCAGGCAGCCGCTCCCGTGACGGCGTTCATGAACCGAACCTGCGCGCCGTCCATAGACCCAAAGGAGACGAGCATGGAGCGCTGCAGCGTCACCACGGAAGCCGCCGCTTCCGCATAGCTGATATTCCGGATTGTTTGTAACAGCAGCGAGGGATTCCTGCGCTGTTTCACAGCCCTGATGATGGCCATGATCACTTTGTAAAACGTATAGGTCGCAATCGTTATCATAATAATTTCGCCGTACTTTACGGCTATATTCTGCGACAGACTGAGGTAGTTGATTGCGGCGAGCACTACGCTCATCACCCCCAGTAAAATACCGGATAATCTCATCGCAAATGGTTCTGACGTCTCGCAGGGCAGACACTGCCCCCTGTGCCCGCACAGACTGACCGAAAACCGCATCGTGGCTAAGATCCCATAGAAAGCGCACATTGCAAGAAACCACAGCGAAAGATTGATGATGCCGAGTGCGCACTGGTAGACGGCGTAAAGCAGGTTGCATACAAAGGCTGCCTCAGCGGACAAAATAGTGCGGTAACGCTGATTTCTCAGCTGCGTTCTGGTTTTCGCGAGCCGCAATGCGGCAGTTTGCTTCGGTCTCAATCCTTAATTCCTTTCGTAAGAGGGATCAGGCAGAGAAGAGCCACAATCCCGATCAGCCCAATGACAATGCCCGGAATCATCTGTTCCCATACCATACTGAAACACATCCCGACGCCCAGCGCCAGCGCACCGGCCACGCCCACCACTGCTGTGAGAACTGTCTTGCCTGAAATACGGATGGGCGCCTTATGCTCCATCTTTCTCCACACCATCACGGTGATCAGCGCAAACAGCAGACCGACGCAGCCCAGTATAACACCCGGCTGGAACGAATTCCACTCCGGCGTGAGCGCCATACACATCCCGAGCGCAAACAAAACAGCGCTGACCGTTCCCATAATCATTGCGACAAAACTGCTTCTTTTCATAATAGCCTCCATTCCGGAGCGATTCTCGCGGCGGAACACGATGCAAATCTCCAATTTGCATCTGTCATTTTCGGGATTTGTGACGCTCCAGCACAAATCCCGGGATTGAAAAATAAACGATCGGGCTTAATTTTCAATCTCATCCCCTTTGAATTATTAAAACAACAGTTGTTGTTTCTCTGCTATTCCACTATAATAAAACTGCGAAACGAAAACAATCATCAATTTCCCCACAAGTGTTGGGATAAAGGAGATCTTGCCGGGACACCACAAGACTCACGATGGCAGACGCAGCTCTGACATCTGTCTCATCCCGCCGCGAGAATGCTCCGGAATGGAGATTTTATGAATACCCCTGACAACAAACGAAAAAAAGCGTCCATGGAACGCATAGAAAAGGTCTTTATTGAATTGCTTCAGACAAAGGAATTGAGTGAAATCAGCGTATCGGAGCTCTGTAAACGCGCCGGACTGAACCGGACCACATTCTACGCGAATTATATTGATATATACGGACTGGCCGACACCATACGGGATAAGCTGGAGAACAGTTTACAGGAACTGTATGAAAGTGAGATCACACAGGGCTTTAACAGCAATGACTACCTCAAATTGTTCAGGCATATTAAAGACAATCAGATCTTCTATCAAACCTATTTCAAGCTGGGCTACGACAACAATTACAAAATCATCACCTATGACGTCAATCTGGCCCGCCAGCATTTTCAGAACAGGTTTATTGAATATCACATGGAATTTTTCAGGGCGGGAATCACACGCCTTATCAAACTCTGGCTGCAAAACGGCTGCATGGAAAGTCCGGAGGAGATGTTCGAAATCCTCACCAGCGAATATCAGGGGCGGGGGTGAGGCGGAGACCCCCGCTTTGAACCCGCCCCTACAGAAACGCAATCCATATACAGAATTTTCCCCGCAGAGCCCCATGCATCTCTTTCAATGGGCTTCATATACTTCCATATACGCCATCATCTCTTCCTCGGACAGTGAGAATTTCTCTTTGATTTTCTCCCTCGCTTGTTCCCTCTCAATCCCGAATTCCCGCAGCGTTTCCGCCATGATTCGGATGCCCGCTTCCCTCTCCGCCTCCCTGCCTTCCATGAGTCCGATTTCCCGCTCTTCCTTTCGAATATACTGCTCGATCTCTCATGATTTCATATAGCTTCTCTGTACCTCCGCATTCCTCTTCACACCTTCGACAATCTGCAGGTTACAGTTCCCAGTTCCTATTTTACAAAGTTTAAATTTTCTTGTCATTGACCAAAATTTTCCATCCGCTCAGTTCAAACGGTCTCTCTATCTTAAACTGCCATCCCTCCGGCAGCGTCACTTCCATCTCCAGAACATGCCTCTCTCCATCTGCTGTCCATGCCATAGTAATCTCTCCATCCTCACACCATGCTCTGCCACGCGCCCAAAGCAGTGTTCCCGGATGAGGAGAGATCCTGACCGTTTTCGTCAGCTGCATCGGCTGCCCCAATCCCAGTACATGATTGACGAGCAACGCGCCTGCCATTCCGTTAAATCCATGACAGCCACTGTGTGCATTAATATTCTCAAAAAAAGTTCCCGATCCCTGTGACAGCTGCGGCAGATAGACATCCTTTAGTTCTCGCACAAGCGTATTGATCCTTCCCATTCGCCCTAGTACGTCAAACCTGATCATCAGCCCAATAAAAAGATTTGCCCTTCCGATATTCGGATTAGGTCGTCCTGTCGGGCATGTCCCCATCGTCTCCACAAACGGAACCGTGTAGACTTCCTCTTCTGTATGAAAGCCACTCCACAGCTGCAGAGCGATGCCGCTCTCCGTCAGACATCCGTTCGCTTCCAATCGTCCATCTCTCCATGTATAGCCATCACTGACCAGTCCCCACTCCGGTCTTATACTTTCTATTCTTGTCCTCACACGCGCCGCAAGCTCCCGCCAGCGCTTCACATCGTAAAGTTCTGCCATCCGCTCAATCGCACAGACAATCAAACAATTGACCGGAAGCGAGATTGGATAGAGTGAGAACTTCTCGTTAGAAAGCGACCAGTCCACAAAAAGACAGTCGAACCCCTCAAACAGCCTACTTTCTCCGATATGACACTCCATAGCGTCCACAAACTTCTCTACTCTTGTGCGGCAAGCTTCTACAAATTCCCTGTCTCCTGAACGATGATAATAATCCCACAACTGAGTCAGCAACCAGAATGACCAACTTTGAATCCCCGGATCTCCTTTATCACTTTTGGCTCCCGGATAGACTTCCGGAAAAAAGGCATCGTTATACCCCTCTGCATGGGTCAGCATGAAATTTTCCAGAAAATCCTTCTCCACCCGCAGATCTCCAAACAGCTGCCATGCCGCCCACGAGGTAAACTGTGAATCACAGAGCCAGCCGCCGCGCTCCCTCTGCGGACAATCCATAAAAATATCCAGCGTATTAAGCCTGAGCGTCCGGCGCGCTCCCTCGTAGATCGCATTCAATTCCCCGTCGCTGCACGAAAATTGACACTTATCACTCTCTGGATAACTGTAGTCAATCATCAACGGATCGGTGAGGACAATGGCTCCCTGTGTCCGCACTATCAGCTTGACATATTTAGTCAGGCGCGGCTCGAATGTCGTCAGTTCATACCGACCTGGCTCCAACACATAGCGGGCGGCATATGTATTGGCTTTTACTGTACCACGCCTGTCCAGATGATCGCTATTGATCAGATCAACAACCGCCCCTTTTTCCGTCTCTACTCCCAAACGAAGAAACCCTACTTCCGACTTCGGAATAGAAAAAACGAACGCCGTTGCTCCGCTTCCTGCTTCCAGTCTGATTCCAGTTCCCTGTTCCCGATAACAAATCCGTTCATATCTTCCGGAAAAACGAACCTCCTTTTCCGCGAGCAGCTGTTCCAAAAAGCAATCCTCTTCCCGCAGCAACTCATACCAACTTTCATTAAACATTTTAGCCAGACGGAACACAATTCCGCCGTCTATCGGTTCGCAGGCTGCCATACTCCTGACGCTTTCCAATGAATGCATTGGGATCTCGCGATAAGTCGGATACGGTGCCCTCCGATCCATATAATATGGCACATCAATCAGGATCACCGGTCTTTTCCATTTTGTTCCGCCACACCTCTCTTCCTTTTTCCAGTCGTTGCTGTGCGGATTCATCCAATAGTATTCCACAATTCCCCTACTGTGACTCATCAGTTCTGCCATGGAACGCCGCTCTGATAGTTCCCGATAGAGGAATCCTCCTTCTTCCGTTCCGGTCGCTGCCAAAACATCCCACCTGCCGTCATCCCGTCGCGCACTGATCTCTGCCGTCAGCAGTCCCGGTTCCATCGTATTATCATTGCTGTATTTTCGCGGCTTATCTTGTGCAATCACTTCTATAGCAACAGCAATTCTCCCGCTTCCACTGAAAGTATGCTCATCCACACGACAGTATCCCGCCGCTGTCCGCGCTGGACCGTTGGCCACCATCTTTCCATTGATATAGAGACGGTAAAAGGTCCGCGCTGCCAGTCCAATCCGAAGTGATGTTTGTTCTCTGACCACAAGATCCGTCCGAAATCCAAGAATCTGATTATATTCATTTGTCAGATTTTCGCCCCATATAGGCAATGCTCTCTCAAAGTGATAAGCCATTCCTTATTCCTTTCTGTCTCAGCGTCGCTTATTTCTCCTGCAGTGTCACTGTTCCTAAGGAAACGCTGAACAATTAATCATTCAGCAAGGTATAGGTTCCCAAAAACA
>JAUNGV010000048.1 GCA_030524225.1 Eubacteriales bacterium | reverse complement strand
CCGATGTTGATGAGATCCTTTCCCTGCAATTTGTTGTTCATTGCGAAACCTCCTGCTATGATTGCATTCTTTTTTTGATTAGGCCTTGCTAACCAACTCTGATGGTAGCACATATCAGAGCATGCTTCTATGCACATATCGGTATTTTAGGCCCGTATAGCAATGAGTTTTCTGTTTGGCAGAATCACCATTGACCGGGGATTTCTGTCTGCTGAGCGAAGGAGGACGGGATCGGATATTTTGACCGGAATAGCCATTGACCGGGAATTTCAGCGCCGGTATAATCAATGGCGAATCAGTACAGTTACGATGAAAAATCCATTTAAATCGTCTTGGACAATGGGGTGAGAAAGAAAGGAAGGAGGCGATGCAGTTGCGTGATATGATAGCGAGCATTTTAGAAAACTGCGACGCTGTTTCCGGTGTGACTTTGAAAAACAGCCCGAATAGCAGAGAATTACTGTTAGATCAGGCAAATGGTAAGGGGCGCATGACGTTCCATACGCTTTTTCCGGGGCTGACGTTAGCTTTTATTTTTGTAAATGCTCCCGTATGGCCGGAGTCGGATGCAAATTCAAATCTAAAGCCTTTGCTGATCAACTACTGCGTTTCGGGCAGAAGCGAATTGCTTCTGGACGACGGCTCCTACATTTACCTGAAGGAAAATGATTTCTGCATCAGTGAGCAGACCGCGCAAAAAGAATATATCTTTCCCACGAATCGGTATCAGGGAATCAAAATATACATTGATCTGCCCCTTCTTTTGCAGTCCTGCGGTGAACTTTTGAAATTCTTTTCCCTTGATCTCCTCAGTTTGGAAGAACATTATTGCGGCAGACATAAGACATATTTGAGCGAAGCCGACGGCGAACTGGAAGCTATATTCCAAAAACTCTGGCGGCTTTCTGAAAAGCCCTCTGTCTTCCATTTGCAGATTGATACGCTTGCACTTCTCCACCGGCTTCTCAACATGGAAATCCGGCCTCCGAAAACCTGTGGCTTCTACACGGAAATACAGGTTGAACTTGCAAAAAGGGCGGCTCAAATCCTTTCTGAGGATCTTCGCCGGCATATCCCTGTGCGGCAGATTGCGGAACGATTTTCGGTCAGTGAAACCAGCCTGAAAAATTACTTTCGAGGCGTATATGGACAGAATATATCTGCCTGGCTGCGGGAAATCCGCATGAATGAAGCCGCCAGGCTTCTTTCCCATACCAAACGCCCCATCGCTGAAATCTCCGAACAGGTGGGCTATTCCAATCAGGGCAAATTTGCCGCCGTATTCAAAAAGCAGTTTGGTCTTTCCCCGCTGGAATACCGGCGGGCATGCTCATGTGCCATAAAGTAACACATAATTTTATGATAATCTATGATGGATCATATTTTAAGTATAATATATCCATATAGTCAAAAAACTGGAAAGCCGACGCGGGATTACTGACAGACGGCAGAGGGCCACCGCAGAAAAATTGATAATATCAGTGAGAGGTGGAGAAAAAAGTAGATGCACCGCTTTGTAAGCGGTACATCTACTCATAAATCCTGCTCTTATTGTTGTTCAATCCGGATTCATTTGCAGCCTTTGCCCTGTTGAAATACCGGCGGCCAGCTGTCCAGTATTTTATCCTCAGGCCTGACACTGAAATCGCAGTAATCCCCATCGGAGAAACAGGTGTGGGTGCGGTACAGCGGCACATCCAATTCACCAAACATCACATAATCCAGATTGCAGATATAAGGCATATACTCTTCATATCCATATTTTCGGGCAAAATCGGAAAGAGGGCAGACAAGCGTGTGGTAGGTGAACACGGCGCCTTCCTTCGGAGAAACAAGGGTCTCTGTTTCAAAGCTTCCCGGATACTTTGCGGCGATCCGGGCGTTCTTCCTGTCCTTCTTCTGAAAAAGCTTCCGGAGGAGTGACGGGTGTTTTATCAAAAATTGCATCATTGACTTTGCGATGCCAGGTAATTTCTGTGTTGTCCTCTGATAAGATAAAACCATCAGATATCCTGATTTCTCCACAGAAATATGATATTCCTTAAGCACCTCGCCCATTGCGATAAAATAGTAGGCTCCTGTCAGATTGCCTGTCCCGCTCGCCTCATCGCCGCCGATATAGGGAAATTTTTCAAGAAGATTTTCTTCATAAAATGTCCAGATCGACTCAAACAGTTCCGCATAGGGTTTCCCGGTTAACTGTTCCATTTCCTTTGAAATCAGAACCAAATACCGGTTCATTGTTTTCTTAAACTTTGCCCTGTTCTTTGCATAATATTCATGCACAGCATATCCCTCCACGCATCTCCTACTGCAGCCGCAGATGAACCATCTTCACCATAGTCAGAAGATCGGAAACCGTCATGTTGATTCTGGTGGAGAGATTTATTCCTCTTTTGTTGATATGGCAGTAATATTTCTCTTCCGCCAATACCTCCGCCGTGCCGCCGACTGCCTCTGCCAGCGCTGCGGCAGAATCGACGTAGAAGAACATCTCGGCGTCCTCATGCCCCACTTCTTTCATATACTTTTTCCGCATCATCATCATACCGCTACGGTTCACGGTATCAAACACGATTTCCACCGCACCGTAATTCTGGAGCATACGGAACAGAGTATGAATTTTCTCTTCTGTAAAATAATAGAATAATCCGCTGGCGGTGATCAGAATGGGGGCAGACGGCTCTTTCTCACGGATCTGTCTGATCCACGCCGCATCGAACGCATCCCCTGCGATGCAGGTTTCCCGTTCCGCCTCCGGGAGAAGTTCTTTGCGGTATGCGATCACGTCCGGCAGATCTACGGCATACCAGTGGGTTTTCCCATTGTCATTCCGGTAAAAGGCGGTTTCCAGACCGCAGCCCAGCTGCACGATCACGCCCTCCGGATTCCGCTCCAGAAACTCCCTGATGCAGCGGTCCATGTTTGCGGAGCGGGAGGCGGAAGCCAGCAGGGTATACTGGCTCTGCCTGTCATTTTGCAGAAGGTGAGACGGCAGCTTTTCCTTCAGAGACAGGGCCGTTTCATCATACAAAATAGCCGGGCAGTGCTCGCTGGCGTAAATCCTGCCGATCATCGGCACAAATAAAGTATCCTCTACAACGCCTATTTCTGACATATTCCTCTCCTTTCCGGAACGCTTTCGCGCGAGGGGTGATTTTCCATTGCTCACTCTTGCCGATCCGAGACCGTATATCCCGCATACCGTCCCAGAATTCTTGCCAGAATCCGCACAGCGAGGGCCATCTCATCCACGCAGACATACTCGTAGCGGCTGTGATAGTGGTAAGCGCCGGTGCCGAGATTCGGGCAGGGAATGCCGTCAAAGGAGAGACGGCAGCCGTCCGTTCCTCCCCGGATCGGCGCAATCCGCGGCTCCACGCCGACAGCCCGCATAGCCGCCACGGAATTGTCAATCAGATGGCGCTGCGGCAGGATCTTCTCCGCCATATTGTAGTAGGAATCTTTTAAGACGCAGGTGAAAGTCTCCTCGCCGTATCTCTCCTGCATCGTTCTGAGAGCCGCGGCAAACAGCTCCTTGCGCTGCGCGAAACGATTCCTGTCGTGGTCGCGGATGATGTATTCGAGCACCGCCTCCTCCGGCGTCCCCTCTATCCTCTCGAGATGGAAGAATCCTTCATAGCCCTCCGTATAGAAAGGCGTCTCTCTCTCCGGCAGCAGGCGGTGAAATTCCATCCCGTATAAAAGAGCGTTCTTCATCACACCCTTTGCCGAACCGGGATGTGTGTTCTGGCCGTGAATCGTCAGAATCGCGCCCGCCGCGTTGAAGTTCTCATATTCCAGCTCGCAGACCGCGCCGCCGTCGCAGGTATAGGCGTAGTCCACGGCGAACCGGCTTCTGTCGTAACAGGCCGTGCCGTTTCCCACCTCCTCGTCCGGCGTGAACATCAGCCGCACCGTGCCGTGCGGATACTCCGGATGCGCCAGATAAAAGGCGAACACCTCCATAATCGCCGTCACGCCCGCCTTGTCGTCTGCGCCGAGCACGGAGGTTCCATCGCTGGTCACGAGCATTTTCCCTTTCTGTCCTGTCAGATCGGGCGTCTGCGACACTTTTGTGACAATCCCCTTTTCCTCGTTCAGAACGATGTCGTTTCCGTCGTAGACTTCAATCAGGCGGGGATGGACCACATTCGAGGACACGGCGTCCGAGGTATCCATGTGTGCCACGAGGCCGATAATCGGTGCGGGATTCTCTCTGCGCTTTGCCGCCGAATCGGGCAGAGCCGTCAGCTGCTCCGGAGAGACGGGCGGCAGATTCGAGGGAAGCGTCGCGTAGACGTAACAGTATCTCTCGTCATAGAAGACCTCGGAGGCACCCATTTCCGTCAGTTCCTGCGCCAACAGCCGTGCCAGCTCCCGCTGACATTCCGTGGAGGGCGTCTCGGTATGTCCCTCCTGCGACTGCGTTCCGATCGCCGCATACCGCATAAAGCGCTCCGCCAGCGCATGCTTCTCTTCCATCGTAATATCCCTGCTGTCAAACATGGTTACCTCCCCGCCGCAGTTTGCTGCGGCGCTGCGAGCAGAAATCCGCGAAGGCGGTTTCTGCGATGCGACATTTTATTCTTCCGGCTGCCAGAACATGCTCCGGTCGTCTCCCGCCCATGTCTCCCCGTCCCATGATTCCACACACCGGTAGAGATAGGCGTTCCCTCTCTTGCCGACGCGGGCGACCACACCCAGTTCAGTGAGCATCAGAAGAATCGCGGAAAAAGAGCCCCGGATTCCGGCGGCTCTCCCGAAGTCCGCGCAGGTAAACGGTTCCGGCAGATCATATGGAACGAAAAGCCGGTAGTCCTGCGGACAGGTCAGCAGGAGGGAATCCCGCAGAGTCAGCGGAATCCTGTCATACCGGTGCGATCCCCGTTTCCCGCTTCTGTCCCAGCCGTCCTGCAGCCGGTACTCTTCCATATCAATCAAAAGCAACTCGATCGAGAGATTCGGGTGCGAAAGAAACGGTCTGATCCGGTACAGTTCCCGGAAAGCCTGATAGAAATTCCCGCGCCCGGCGCATTTATTCTTTTTGTTCAGCTCTCCCGTTTCAGGATTGATCCAGTAAATCCACTTCTCGTATGGCATCGGATAGACGATTCTGACGGGATACAGAGGGAGAAAAGCCGCGAGTTTGCCGCGCATTTTGTTGAAATTGCCATTCTGAATTTCAATGATCTGCGTGCCGGTAAAAATATCGGCGATATAGCCCTCGACCGGAATTTCATGGTGATCCTCGTCAGGATCCTCGTACTGCTTGACAACAGCGTGCAGCGTCTTTTCTTTCTGCATCCCGATTCCGTGGCGTTCCCAACCGCCCAGAGTGATGATCTTATCACGCGCCGCGTTAAAATGAGTCTGACACGGCTCAAAATTCGAAGAGACTTCCATCTGCGCCGCATGACGCCATCCCTGAGAGAGGATCTGCGGCTGCGACAACAAAATGCCGCATTCTTCTGTCCGGTAGCGCTTCTGGATCGCCGCCTGTTTCCTAGTCCGCATGACGCGCGTCGCGCTCTCCGTCCGATTGTCCGGTCGGCTGTGCAGTGCTCTGACTGTCTGACTGGACGGTCTGATATGCGGTGCTCTGTTTGTCTACCTGTCCGGTCTGATGCGTGATGTTCTTTCTTTCTGTCTGTCCGGTCTGATACGCCGCACTCTGTTTACGGATGGGGCGGACGGGCTTCTTCTTGTGAAGATGGGCGCGGATGTAGGCGTATGTCGCCTCCTCCCCCTCCTTGGCGAGCATTACGAGCAGCTTTTCGAGAAGCCGCTGCGTCGCGGGATGGAGGAACTGCGCCGTGCGTCCGGAATTGTAGTAGCGCAGCGCGTCTCCGTCCGTATATGTTTTCCCGTTGTAGACCTTGCTGGCCGCGACTCTGTCCATAAACATCTCAATGACATAACGTCCCGGCATCTTGATCGGGCCGATCCCCTTCTCCGCACGCAGGTCGTAGTCCATCCAGTATTCGTAGTGGTGGAGGTTGCGTCCCTTGTGGTGAAGCCATGCGGCGGAATACCCTTTTTCCTCCCGCTCCGCATTATTCGGGCTGCGGTCTCCCTGAAAATAGCGGACGCCCACCAGAAATTCCGTCGGGCTGTATTTCGAGAGATCGTGGCAGAGTCCCTGCCGGAACAGACCAACCGCAAAGCACTCTTTGCAAACCAGAAACCGGTGCTTTGTCACTGTCATAAAAT
The DNA here is from genome assembly GCA_030524225.1 of Eubacteriales bacterium. Lineage (GTDB taxonomy): Bacteria > Bacillota > Clostridia > Lachnospirales > Lachnospiraceae > CAG-791. Next base: position 16,918 of record JAUNGV010000048.1, on the reverse strand, counting down.
GTCCCGCGATCTTGCGCGGCGTGATTTTTTCCCGCTGTTGTTTCATCGTTAATCTCCATTCTCCATTCCAAAGCAATCCTCGCGACGGGGCGACTCAAATGTATGATTTGTATCTGCCAGTCCTAATCCCTCCACAGCTCTGCCAGCTCATAGATCAGACGCTCCGACTTGTCCCAGCCAAGGCACGGATCCGTAATGGATTTGCCGTAGCAGCCGTCTCCGATCTTCTGCGCGCCGTCCTCGAGATAGCTCTCGATCATCAGTCCCTTGACGAGTCTGTGGATATCACCTGAGACCCGGGCACTGTGCAGGATATCCTTGCTGATTCGGATCTGCTCCAGATAATTCTTGCCGGAATTGGAATGATTCGTGTCCACAACGACCGCCGGATTCTTTAACTCTCTCTCCGCATAGTAGTCAGAGAGCAGGCGCAGATCCTCGTAGTGGTAATTCGCATGGCTGCGTCCGAAGCGGTCCACATAGCCGCGCAGGATCGCGTGCGCCAGAGGATTGCCATTGGTTCTGACCTCCCAGCCGCGGTAGAGGAATGTCTGGGCGCTCTGCGCCGCGACGATGGAGTTCATCATGACGGTCAGATCGCCCGCTGTCGGATTCTTCATTCCAACCGGAATGCCGAGTCCGCTCGCCGTCAGACGGTGCTGCTGATCCTCCACCGAACGCGCGCCGATCGCCACATAGGAGAGCAGATCGGAGAGATAGCGGTGATTTTCCGGATAGAGCATCTCGTCCGCGCAGGTAAAGCCGGTCTCCTGCGCCGCCCGCATATGCATATGACGGATTGCGATAATTCCCTTCAGCATATCCTCCTTTTTCTCCGGATCCGGCTGGTGAAGCATCCCCTTATAGCCGGTGCCGACGGTGCGGGGTTTGTTCGTGTAAATGCGGGGAACGATGAAGATCCTCTCCTGCACCTTTTCCTGTACGCCGCGCAGCCTCAGAATATAGTCGAGCACGGCGTTCTCGTTGTCCGCCGAGCACGGCCCGATGACTAGCAGCAGCTTATCCGAGTTTCCCTCCAGAATATCCCGCAGTTCCTGATCCCTTGTCTCCTTGAGGGCGGCGATTTCAGGCGTGAGCGGAAACTCCTTCTTCAGCTCTGCCGGAGTGGGGAGTTTCCGTATAAATTGCATATCCATATCCATTTCGTTTTCTTACCGTTCCTTCCTTGCTGTCTGTTCTGTCTATTCAAATCAATCGAACTCATCAATGAAATTCATCCGTCAGAATTCATCCATCTAATCTGTCAATCGAATCCATCCATTCAATCGACCTGTTGAATCCGTCAAACTTATGGTTACACTTCCGTCTGTCCGAATGCGGACAAAGTTTCGATCCGTCCGGATGCAGACGGGATTCCGGGCTGTCCGCTCAGCGAGGATTTCCGCTTCTTCGCCCTGTTTCCGGTTCTGCTCCCGCTCTCCGGCTGCGGTGCGGCGGCCGTCACGAGAATCTGTACAGAGCGCTCCGGCACCGTGACGCTCTGCTGATCGCTGAGAATCTCCGGAATGTCCGCAAAAACGGTAGCCCTGGAGGAATCCGCCGCACACGCCCAGAGAAGTGTCTGTGGCAGTGTGGGAAGCCCCAGCTGCTGTGGTTTCCAGTGCATATTGACGGCTATATAGAGAAGAGGCGGCGCGCTCTGCATTGTCTGCGCGCTCTGCTCCCCGTTGTCCGTTCCGGATGCCTCTCTGCTCTGGCCTGCATTCCGCTGCGCATAGGCCTCACAGAACAGAATACCGATTGTGTGGGAGTAGGGATTGAGCTCCGGCTTCCACGGTTCCCTGCCGTGAAGCGAGACATCCGGGAATCCCACCGAGAGATAGTCGCTGTACTGGAACGGCTTTGCCGCGCGCAGGATCGGATGCTCCCGCCGGAACGCGGACAGCGCCGCAACCAGCGTCTCTGTCTCCTGTGCCTGCGGCCCCTCGTTCCAGTTCACCCAGCCCGTCTCGTTATCCTGACAGTACGGATTGTTATTGCCGCCCTGAGAGTTGAGACGTTCGTCCCCCGCCGTCAGCAGAGGCGTCCCCTGCGTCAGGAAGAGAAGAATCAGGAAATTCCGGATCTGGCGCTGCCGTAGTTCCTGAATCTGGCGCTTTCGGGATCGTCCCTCCGCCCCGCAGTTCCAGCTCTCGTTCCGGTCATTTCCGTCGCTGTTCTCCTCTCCGTTCGCCTCGTTGTGCTTATGGCTGTAGGACACGAGATCCGCCAGTGTAAAGCCTGCGTAATTCGTCACATACCGCACGCTCCCGTGATCCCCGGGAACTTCCAGAAACGCATGGATGAAATCAGGCGTCACATAGTCGTCGCTCTTGACGAATTTGCGCAGCAGATACAGATAATCATCGTTGTAATCAAAGAGACGGCTGACCGATCGCAGGGCAAAAGGGCCGCTCGTTTCCTTGCTCTCGCGGAGAAGCTCCTCGTACGGAAACGTGTAGTAGTACAGAGCGGTGTCGGAGAGCACGGGATCTCTGGCAAACTGTTTCAGAGGAAGATTCTGCCCCATCAGATGGAAGCCGTCGACGCCGTAGGCTCTGACGTAAAAGCGGGCGGCGTCGAGCATTTCGGAGTTGACCGTTCCATCCGGGAAATAGAGCTGCAGAATTACTTCCATCCCAGCCTCGTGAAGTGCCCGCGTCATAGCGCCGAACTCCTCCTGCGGATCGTCCCCTGCAGCGTACTCTGCTCTGGGAGCGAAATAATAGTATCCGGAGCAGAAATTCCAGTAATTCGGCAGCTTCTGCGCCTTCTCTCTCGGGGTCAGTTTCGGTTCAAAGACCGGAAGCAGTTCCAGACTCGTGACGCCCAGTGCCTGCAGATGCGGAATCTTCTCTATGACACCGGCGAAGGTTCCCCGCTTATCTCTGGCGACGCCGGAGGAGGGAGAACGGGTAAACCCTTTCACATGGAGGCAGTACAGCACCCGACCGTCCGTTTCCAGCCGTTTTGCCGGTGTGGGAACGGGCAGCGACGGGGAAGCCGGCGAGAAAGAAGGCGGCAACAGAAAACCTCCCATAGTAAAATCAGGCTCCTGTCTGTTTTTGCCATGAACAATCCTGCGCGCATAGGGATCTGTATAGATCAGATCGCCGCAGTAATAGTTATAGTACCACTCCTCAGCCTTCAGCCCTGTAATCTTCATCGAACAGAAGCTCCCGGAAAAGCAGTCTGCGGTAAACGGAACCCGCACCCGCTGCGAACTTCCCCGCCGGTACAGCAGCACCCCGCAGCTGCAGAGACTGCCATCCTCTTCTCTCTCCCGAATCACGGTTCCAAACACGATTCCATCGGGTAACACGATCGTTCCCGGCTCCAGTAGATAGGCCGGCGCGGTATCAAACTGTCTCTGCATTGCTGTCCTCCGTCTCCTGCTCTCGGCTCCTGTTTCGTTTTTGCATACAAGGTTAGTCTATCACAATTGGGGGAGGGAGACAAGGAAACACCAGATTGGAAAATCCTAGATTGAAAATCGCATGTAACAGCTTCATCCATCTGGGAGCAGGAAGGGCAAATTGCGCTTGCATGAATTTGTGCCGCCTGCTCCCGGAAATTCTTCTTGGCGCCTTGGCAATTACGCCTGAAAATTTCCCTGAAAAATTTCACTTAGAAACCGCGACGCCGGTCTTGGATTCTCCTTCGTGCCGGAGAGATAGAGAAGTGTCAGCCGCTCCTTCGCTCTTGTCATCGCGACGTAGAGAAGCCGCCGCTCCTCTTCGAGGGCCTCTGCTGTTACAGCCCGCCGGGAGGGAAGAATCCCCTCGTTTAAGTCTGGCAGGTAAACACGGGTGAACTCCAGTCCCTTGGAGGCGTGCATGGTGAGAATACGTGGGGCGCTCTCTTCTTTTGCCGCCGCGTTATCCGGCTGTGCGGACGCGCCGACCGGCGCGGAGGATGCGCTGCCTGCCGGGAAGGACGCCCTGCGCCATCCGGCAGCCTGTGCGGATACAGACTCCCTTCCCGACGAGACGGAGGTGCTGCGCTGTCCGACTTCCTTTGTGTGGCTGGTCTCTCTGTCTGCTGCGGCACAAATATCCGCTTCCTCCAGATACGCAAGAAACCTCTCTAATGTGGGCAGCTCCGCGCTCACTTTCTCGAACTCCTCCCAGAGCGCGGGCTGCGCGAAATGTGATTCCAGTCCCACCGCGCGGCGCAGATAGCGCAGGGCGTGCCGGGGACGAAGCGTCGCCAGCAGACGGCAGTCGTCGAGCAGCGCCGTGAGCGCCGCCATGGTCTGCGGCCTCCCCACGGCAGCAGAGAGAAGATCCGCCCGACTCACGCGTTCCGTCTGCGCCAGCCCTCTCGAGAGAAAGCGTTCAGGGCAGTTCATGATCCGGTAGAAATCTGCCCGCCTCCCGCGGCCTGTTCCCGCGGCGCTTCCTGTGGCTCCCGCCGTCAGTTCCATCGCGAAGCGCAGATAGGCAGCCAGCGTCCGTCTGAGTTCCTCCCGCATCGGATCCCCGTCTCTGCCGTTCGGGGTTCCCTCACCATTCCCGCACAGACCGGCTGTCCGCAGCACCTGCGCAAAGGCCCTCGCCTGTGCATGTCCGCGGAATATCACGGCGGTCTGCCTGCGCTCCTTCAGAGGGAGAGCGGCGATCTCCGCGCAGAGCCATCCGTACTCCTCCTGCTCCGTGGCGAACGAAAGCGAGCGAACCGGAAAGGAATCTTTGCGGTTCGCGACAATTTTTTTCGGAAATCGCTCTTTATTCCTTGAAATCAGTTTCATCGCCGCGCGCAGAATCTCCCGACCGCAGCGGTAATTGACCTGCAGCAGAATCTTGCGGCAGGCCGGATAGTTCTCCGGAAACCGCCGCATAATCGCCGGGGAAGAACCGCGGAAGCCATAAATCGCCTGATCGTCGTCGCCCACTGCGAAGAGATTCGCCCTCTCCCCGGCAAGCAGACGCACGATCCGGTACTGCGCCTCGTTAATATCCTGAAACTCGTCGATCAGCAGATAGGAAAACCGCGCCTGCCAGCGCGCCAGTATTTCAGGCCTCTCACGAAACAGCGCCTCGCAGCGCAGGATCATATCGTCGAAGTCGAGCAGGCTGTTTTCCTGCAGGTAGCGCTCGTAAGCGCATGCGATTTTGGAAAATGACGTAGCCTGTGCGGAGTGGGGCCGGGCGCCGTTTTTCCATGCGGAAATCGCTCCCGCAAGCGCTGACAGCGCCTCACGGCTAAGCGGAGCAGAAACCAGCGCCCCACGCCCGCTTACCAATGAGGCTGCACTGTCTGCTCTGCCGGACGTGTGCTGCCTCGGCACATCTGCTGTCCAGCCTCCGGACGTCCACTGCGGATCGTCAAGGCACAAATTGTCAGGGCGCAGTCTCTCCTGCCGCGGCGCATAGTCCTCCCACAGCCTTCGCAGAAGGCGCAGCTGTCTCTCCCCGTCAATCAGACGGAGCTTTTCTGCAGATTCGTCCTGTAAAATACGGTAAAAAACGGAATGAAAGGTGCCGAAGGTTACGGCTGGATACTGACTGGCGGTTCGTCTTTGAAATCTCTGCCGCATCTCGGCGGCCGCCGCTTTGGAAAAGGTGAGAACAAGAATGGAGGAAGGTGAAATGTGTAGAGTTGTGATGAGAAAACAGAGACGCTCTGTGAGCACAAAGGTTTTGCCGCTTCCCGGCCCTGCCAGTACCAGACAGGGCCCGTCCGCGTGCCGGATGGCCTCGTTCTGCGCCGGATTGCCTTTCGGGGATAACCTCTCCGAAAGCTCTGTCCGCTCCGGTGCCGCAGGGAGCGGCGAACCGATCGGCGTAAGTTCCGGGTAAACCGGACAATCCGGGCAAACGGCGGCACTGCGCCGCCGCTCATCCGTGTAGGACATCGCTTTTACTGTGCCAGCGCTTCCTTTAATTTGGCAATTCCCGTGCGGATTCTGGAGAGGGACTCCTCTTTGCCGAGGATCTCCATAATCTCCGTCGCGCCCGCCGGCGTCATCTGCTTGCCGGAGACTGCGGTGCGCACCGGCCACAGGGCGTAGCCGTTTTTGCATCCTTTTTTCTCAATATAACCGGTCAGAGTCTGATACAGAGCGTCGTTCGTGTAATCGCTCTGCGCTTCGAACAGGGGAAGCACTTCCTCCAGTACCTCCAGCGCCGAAGCCTGTGTCGTTTTCATTTTCTTGTGCGCGTACATGGTGGTATCGTACTCTGGCAGCGTGTCAAAGAACGCGACCATTTCCGGAATGTCCGGATAGATCTCGATACGCGTGCGCACCATTTCCGCAATTTTCCTGAAATCAAGTTCTCTGTGGATGGCCTGCTTCAAATACGGCAGAGCCGCCTCGTAGAACTTCTGCGGATCCATGGCCTTTAAGTATTCGCCGTTCATCCAGCGCAGCTTCGTGTAGTCAAAAACCGCCGGGGATTTGCTGATCCGGTGATAATCAAAGATCTGTACGAGCTCTTCCAGTGAGAAAATCTCCCGGTCTCCTTCCGGCGACCATCCCAGCAGAGCGATGAAATTAACGACCGCTTCCGGCAGAAATCCCTGCTCGATCAGATCCTCATAAGAGGAATGACCGCTGCGCTTGCTCAGCTTGTGGTGATCGGCATCCGTGATCAGCGGGCAGTGAATGTATTTCGGCACCTCCCAGCCGAAAGCCTCGTAGAGACGATTGTACTTCGGGGAGGAGGAAAGATACTCATTGCCGCGAACGACGTGGGTGATTCCCATCAGGTGATCATCAACGACATTGGCGAAATTGTAGGTGGGATACCCGTCGGACTTCATCAGGATCATGTCGTCCAATTCGCTGTTCTCCACGGAAATATCCCCGTAAAGCTCGTCGTGAAACGTCGTCGTGCCGGTGCGCGGCGTGTTCTGGCGGATGACATACGGCATCCCGGAAGCGAGATTTCGCTCCACCTCTTCCTTGGAGAGATGGAGGCAGTGCTTGTCGTAAATGGAAATCTCCTTGCCGTCGATGGTCTGGGTCAGCGTCGCAAGCCGCTCCGGCGTGCAGAAGCAGTAATACGCCTCGCCCTTGTCGATCAGCTCCTTCGCATATTTCATGTAAATGCCGGCCGCCTGACGCTCGCTCTGTACATACGGCCCCACGCCGCCGTCCTTGTCCGGCCCTTCGTCGTGAAGCAGCCCCGTATCGAGGAGGGTGCGGTTGATGATCTCCACCGCTCCCTCTACAAAGCGCTCCTGATCGGTGTCCTCGATCCGCAGGATAAAATCACCGCCCTCGTGCTTGGCGATCAGATACGCATACAGCGCCGTGCGCAGATTTCCGACATGCATCCGCCCCGTCGGACTGGGGGCATAACGTGTTCTGATTTTCATAACTGGTTTCTTACGCCTCGATTCCTCTCTGTTCTACATAATCCTTCGGCGGGAGCTTGTCTGCCGCCTGATTCTTGAAGTTCGTGACGTCCTTCGTCGCCATCGGGATCGCGATGTTCGTACCCGCGCCGGAAACGCAGCCGCCCGGGCAGCCCATTCCCTCGATCAGGCAGCCGTTCTTGCGGCCCGCTTTGGCGAGCATCAGGATCGTCTTGCAGTCCGCAAGGCCCTGTGCGTGTTCAATGTGAACCTCCGTGCCCGGATAGTACTCGTTGATGCACTTCTCAATCGCGTCTGCCACGCCGCCCGCTACGCCGTAACCACGGCCCGCGCTCGTTGCGTCAGCAATCGGATCCTCCGACTCCAGCGCCGCGACGTCGATCGACTTCGCCTCGAAAATTCCCGCCAGCTCCTCAAAGGTGATGACGAAATCAACATCCGAACGGACGGTACGTCTCGACGCCTCGAGTTTCTTACTCGCGCAGGGGCCGATGAATACCACTTTTGCGTTCGGGTGCTCTTTCTTGATCACACGCGCCGTCGCCACCATCGGGGTGAGAGCGCTGGAGATCTTGTCGATCGTCTCCGGGAAGTATTTCTTCGCCAGCACCGACCAGGACGGGCAGCAGGAGGTCAGCAGGAACGGAAGATTGCCGCTCGCGACTTCCTTGACATAGTGCTCCGCCTCTGTGACGCAGCCCATGTCCGCGCCGATTGCGGTCTCATAGACCTCTGCGAAGCCGAGCTGCTTGAGCGCCGCCTTGAGCTTGCCGGGCGTAGCCTTCGGGCCGAACTGACCGACGAATGCGGGCGCCACCTGAGCGATGATCTCTCCGCCGCCCTGAATGGCGCGGATCAGCTGGAAAATCTGGGATTTGTCCGCGATCGCGCCGAAGGGACAGGCGAGCATGCACTGGCCGCAGGAAACGCAGAGATTGTCGTCGATGCGCGCTCTTCCGACGTCATCGGATTTAATCGCCTTGACGCCGCAGGCATTCAGGCACGGACGCACCTGATGCGTGATCGCGTCGTAGGGACATACGGTCTGGCAGCGTCCGCAGTGTACGCACTTGGTCTGGTCGATGACGGACTTTCCGTTCTTCATCGTCATGGCGCCCTTTGGACAGACAACGCGGCAGGGGTGCGCGGTACATCCCATACATTTGTTCGTCACCTCGTAGCGGTTCTCCGGACAGGCATTGCAGGCTGCCGGAATGACCTGCATCAGCGGCGGCTCGTAATACTTCTCGTCGATATTGCTTTCCTTGAGTCCGTCCGTCAGATGAACCGGGTGATCCTCTGCGCTCAGAGACATTCCCATCGCCAGACGCAGCATATCCGAGACGATCGCGCGCTGCCGGTAGACGTCCATGTACTCGTTTTCGTCGGAAGCATTCACGATGGAATACGGAAGCGCTTCCATATCGTGAATCAGATCCTCGGAATTGTAGGCAAGATTCGCAATCTCCTTAAATACGCGTCTGCGAAGCTGTCTCACCTGTGTGTCGATACCTCGTAACGGATTCTCTGTTATTGCCATATTCCTGCTCTCCTTCTGTCTAATAAATTTATAGTTTTTCGGAAAATCTCCGGCTCTCGCCGCACAGATTTTCATGGAAAAAAATCCGCTTCCCGTCTGCCGCTCTGTTTGTCAATTAATTAACAAGCAAGACGCGCACTTACAGCGCGGACTCCTCTCAGTTGCCTCTAGTATACAAAAGTGCCGCGGGCTGTGCAAGCGGATTTGTGGACTTTCGGAAATACAATCCGCTTGCCGCGAGAATCTCATCACAGGAGGGACCGGTTCGGTTTGCGGCATAGCTTCGCCCGGCTGCTGCCCGGATTTGTTTACGGCGCGGCTGTGTCTCCTGCTTTTCTCCGGCATTTTGCATAAGCATGTGCTCCCAGCACAGCCAGAATCAGCGCTGCGCTGATCCACTGGGAGGTGGAAAGCCCTGCGAAGAGACCTCTGATCCGGTCGCCGCGCAGGAATTCCAGCAGAAAACGGAGTGTCCCATAACTGAGAAAATAGGTCAGAAGCAGCGTTTTCCCCCTTTTTTCCATAAAAAAAAGTGAAAGTAAAAGCGCGAAAATCGTGAGATTACCCACCGCCTCCGCGAGCTGTACCGGAAAAAGAGGCACACCTGCGGGCACGCCTCCCGTCACACCGCCGCTGTAAATAACCGCAAGCGGACCATCGTACTCTCTCCCGTAACAGCAGCCGGCATACAGACATCCGATGCGCCCCGCCGCGTGAACGAGCGGCAGAACCGGGACGACGGCGCGGAGGATGCGGCCCGGATCACAGCCATAGCGCCTTACATACAATCCTATCATAAGAAGCGCGCCGAAGAGACCGCCGTAAAAGACGAAACCGCCCTGTAGATTCGCGGCTGCCAGCGCCGCCGGATCATAGCCCGCCCGATAGAGGGCGTAAATCTCCCGTGCCTCCACGAGCAGATAGAGGAGCTTGCCGCCCGCGATGAGGCCGAGCGCCGCGTACAGCTCGCAGAACAGGACATCCTCTGCGTCCGTTCCATCCCGCCGCGCCAGCACAAGAGAAACGGCGACGCCGCCGCACAGCCCCGCCAGAATCAGAAGGCTGTACAGCGGCAGGCCGCCGTCTGTCACCGAGTGGTCAATATGAATTTGAAATCCGTGCAGTGCATCAAATGACATCATTTCGCGATCCCGATTCCCATCCTCTTTTTACCAGTAGAACGGCATTCCCAACAGCCCGATCACGCCGACGCAGGCCACGCATGCCAGGAACACGAGAGCGCACAGTCCCAGACCGATACTGGAAAAGATAATGCCAAGCATCGCCAGATTGTCCGCCTTATTGGTCTTGCGCGCGTCAATGCCCATAATCAGGCCGATCACACCGCAGATGATGCCGATGATCGCTCCGTAGCCGAAGAGAATAAAGACGCAGGATACAATACCCAGTACGAGCGCGGCAATCGACTTGCTGTTTGCCGGCTGACTGTTCGGGGCGCCCTGCTGATAGCCTCCCTGTGCGCGCTGCGCATTCTGATACGCATTCTGGGCGTTCCGGTACGCGTCCTGCGCGCTCTGCCCGGACTGTGCGCTGTCCTGATAAGACTGACTGCCTCCGTCCGCCGGACGGCCGTCCTTGTCGATCACATCCCCGGTATATGTCTCCTGTCCCTGCGCGCTGCTTTGCTGCGCTCCGTTCCCGTTCTGCCCTGTCTGCTGTTCATTCCAGTTGTCGCTCATGAATATACCTCCCTGCATCACCTGCCCAGTCCCGTTCCGGCTGCTGCGCCGATGCCGTCTCAAAGCGCCTCTGGCAGTGAACTCCCGCCAGTCCGGCTCCTGTCCTCCTCCGGCGTCAGCATTCCGGAACGGACTGAACAGATCTTTTGTGTTTTCTTTTTATCAAGAATAAAAGAAAGGATCTGCAATGTCAACGCGAGGGATGCAAACTTTAACCGTTCTTAAAAAAACATTATATTTTTACAAACACTCTCCTGCAGGCGAAGTATGCAGCGTTGGACGAATAAACAGGAAGAGTCGTCCGCATTAAGGTTTCTTTATTTGTCTGACATTTAGTTGACCCGCGCTGCAGAAAGGAATATGATGTCTTTATCTCGGTAAACAATATTGCGTTTATTGGTTTTTAAGATAAAAAATAAGACAGAATTTTCAAAATTTAAAAAGCAAAAAAGGAGATCAGAATGGAACAGGTAAAAATAACTCTTGAAACGATTGACCTGACGAAAAAATTCGGCAAAACCACAGCGCTGGAGGGAGTCTGCCTACAGCTGCACGAGGGTGAGATTTACGGTTATATCGGTCCGAACGGCGCCGGTAAAACAACGACGATCCGTCTCCTGCTCGGCAGTCTGAAACCGACGGCCGGATGCGCGAGAATTTTCGGACTGGATACGTGGAAGGACGCTGCCGAGATTCACCGGCGGATCGCCTATGTGCCCGGCGAACTCAGTCTGTGGCCGAACATGACGGGTGGGGAAGTCATTGATCTGTTCCTGCGCCTGCACGGGACGCCGGACTGCCTGCGGCGTGACGCGCTTCTGGAGGAATTCGCTCTCGATCCCACAAAAAAATGCCGAGCTTACTCCAAAGGCAACCGCCAGAAAATCTCTCTCGTCTGCGCCTTTGCCATGAACGCCGATCTCCTGCTGCTCGATGAGCCGACGAGCGGCCTTGATCCCCTGATGGAACAGGTCTTTTTAAAACTCCTCGCACAGGAGAAGCAAAATGGTAAAACAGTCCTTCTCTCGAGTCATATTCTTTCGGAAGTCGAGCGCGTCTGCGACAGGATCGGCATTCTGCAGAACGGACGGCTCGTGGAGAGCGGTACGCTGGAGGAAATGCGCCATCTGAGCCGCACTGCCATGACCATCGAAACGCAGCGGCCCGTGGAACACCCGGAAATGATGGAGGGCGTCAGCGATATGGTGCAGAACGGACGGCGTCTTGCCTTTTCCATAGAGGAATCCTGCCTGCCCGCCGTGCTTTCCTGTCTGGCCGGATACGGGATTACCAGAATAGAGAATACGCCGCCGACACTGGAGGATGTGTTCATGCGCCATTACAGAACAGTCGGAGGTGCACAGGGATGAAAAAATCAAACGGATCCTGCTCCCATTTTCCGCTGCTGACCTTTACACTGCGGCGCGAGAGAATTCTCTCTCCCCTGTGGATTCTGAGTCTCCTTCTGTTTTCCGTGCTGCTCGCCGTATTCATGGATGGAATGTTCGACGACGCTTCCCGCGCGGCCCTCGCTCTCACCCTCGATAATCCCGGCATCATCGCCATGATGGGACCGGTTTACGGCGCAGAACACTACACCGTCGGCGCCATGTATGCGACGACCATGTTTCTCTGGGCTGCGCTTGCCGTTGCGGTGATGAACCTCTTCCTGATTGTACGCTATACCCGCGCCGATGAGGAATGCGGCCGCTGCGATATGTTGGATTCTCTGCCGCTCGGACGGATGGCCGGGCTGCGCGCTGCTGTCCTGACCGCGGTGATCGCCGATGGCGCGCTCGGTCTTCTGCACGCTCTCTTTCTGGCTCTGCTTCCGATCGGGAGTATGGGACTGCGCGGCTGCCTCGTGTACGGCGCCGGGCTTTCTCTGAACGGTCTGGTATTCGCCGGAGTCGCCGCCGTATGCTGCCAGCTGTTTGCCTCCTCCGGAACAGCGCTGTCTGTCTCTATCGGCGTGCTGGGAGTCTCCTATCTGCTGCGCGCAGTCGGGGATCTGGGATCCGGCTGCCTCTCTCTCCTTAGTCCGCTCGGACTGATGCAGCGCACGCAGCCCTTTGTGAGAGACGAGTTCCTCCCTCTTCTGATTCTTCTGGCGGAAGCGGCTCTCCTGCTCTCCTTCGCCTGCCTGCTGCGCAGGGTAAGGGAGTCCGGACAGGGAGTACTCCCGCCAAGGAGCGGCCGTTCCCGCGCGTCCCGCTTCCTGCGCTCACCGCTCACGCTCGCCCTGCGGCTGCTGAAGACGCCGCTTCTGATCTGTCTGCTGACAATGTTCGCCTTTGGAGCCGCCTATGGATCCATCCTCGGAGACATCGAGACGTTCGCCGCACAGAGTGAATTCTATCAGGCTCTCATCGGCGTGCGCGCCGACTACCCAGTCGCCGTGATGTTCGCTTCCATGGTCATCTGTATCCTCTCACTGCTCGGAACCGCTCCGCTTCTGGCTGCGATCTCTCAGCTTTGGAACGAAGAAAAACGAGGACGCCTCGAAGCTGTGTTCTGCCAGCCGCCCACGCGGGTTTCTTCTCTGGCAGGACGGATCGTGATCGCCCTCGCAGCCTCCGTCCTCCTGCAGATCGCCTCCGCCTTCGGGCTGTTCCTTTCCGGCTCGGTTGTCCTGACTGAACCGCTTTCTCTCCCCTTCCTGCTGCGGGCAAGCCTCGTCTATCTCCCGGCGCAGTGGATCACACTGGGGCTCTCCGTCTTCCTTCTCGGAGCCGCGCCCCGGCTGCTGAACGGCGTATGGATTTATTTCGGCTGTTCGTTCTTTGTCGCGTTTATCGGCCGCTCTCTGGATCTGCCGGAATGGCTGAGCGTCCTGACGCCCTTTTCCATGATTCCGCAGCTCCCGGCCGATGAGATCAGTTCCGGCGTCCTGCTGGCAATGACGCTTCTTGCCGCCGCTCTTTTTACCGCGGGCACTCTTCTCTATCGTAAAAGGGATCTCGCCTGAGCAAAGAGGCGGGATCCCATGCAGGGAAACAGTCAGGCAGGCATCTCCATGAGAGCGATAAAATGTAACAATTACAACAAAATAGGTGTGGTGTTTCCTGCTGGTTGACTTTTTTGAAAAAAGTGAAACACGCATCCATTGAATCTGTCATCTCCTTCTTCTATAGTTATAACATAAGGGAGCGATTGAAAAATAAGCCCGACAGCAATGGGAGGATCGCCCGTCGCAAAGATCCTCAGGAATGGAGATGAACTGATGAAGGAACTGAATCTTGGCCGCACTCTGATTGCAAATCGCCACAAAAGAGGAATCACACAGGATGAACTGGCCGCGCATATCGGCGTTTCAAAAGGCGCTGTTTCAAAGTGGGAAACCGGCTCTTCTCTGCCGGATATTTCGCTGCTGCCACAACTGGCGTCTTACTTTGATATCAGCATTGACGATCTGATCGGATACCAGCCACAGATGGAGAAGGAGGCGATTAAGAAATTGTATATCCGCCTCTCAAAGGACTTCTCTGTGCGGCCCTTTGATGAGGTACTGGCCGAGTGCCTTGCACTTATAAAGAAATATTATTCCTGTTATCCTCTCCTGTTCCAATTAGGGACTCTTTTAGTCAATCATACCGGGCAGGCTTCCGGTCCAAAGCAAACGGCACAGATTATGGAAAAAGCTCTGGAATGTTTTCGACGTGTGAGATCCGAGGCGGATGAGCCCAATCTGCAAAAAGAAGCGCTGTTAATGGAGGCTTTCTGTCTTCTTCAGCTCCAGCGCCCCTCCGAAGCCATAGATATTCTGGAGCCGTTTGAAATGCAGTCCGGTTCTCCTGAGCCGCTTCTGGCTTCCGCATATCAGATGACCGGTAATAACCGGGAAGCCAAAAAAATCCTTCAGATCGGACTATACAAAGAGATTATGTCCATCGTTACTCTGTTCCCGTCCTATCTGAACTTATGTCTGAATGATGCGGAGCAATTTGCAGAAGCCTGTCAGCGATTTTATCAGATGGTGGATACTTTTCAAATGAAAACGCTGCACCCCGGCATTCTTTTAGGAGTCTATATTGCGATCGCGCAGGGCTGGCTGGCGCTTGGCAATCCCGAACAGGCGCTGGATATTCTCAAGCAGTATACGGATCTGGCCGTCAGTGATATTTATCCACTGCGTCTGCATGGGGACAAATTCTTCGATCTTCTGGATGAATGGTTTGACAGTGAACTAACGTCAGGATCCTTTCCTCCAAGAAATGAAACGCTGATCCGGCACAGTATGACACAGGCTCTCAGCGAAAATCCCGTCTTCCTTCCGTTGGCAGAAAATCCGCGGTTTCAGGCAATGATCAATAGACTGAGAGAAAATGAGGAGGAAAAATAAATGAATGCTGTGACCATACAAGAACTATCCAAAACATATCCCGGCGGAAAAGAAGCGTTGAAACAACTCTCACTCTCACTGAGCGCAGGGGAGGTGTTCGGTTTTCTCGGTCCCAACGGCGCAGGAAAGACAACAACCGTGAAACTTCTCACCGGGGCCCTTGCTCCCTCCGGCGGTCACTGTGATATCATGGGCGTCAACCCCAATGCCCAACCGGAACAGGCGCATCTCCTGTCCGGGATCGTGACCGAACATGCACAGATGTATGATACTCTGACCGGTCTGGAAAATCTGATCTTCTATGCCGCCGCCTTTGGACTGGAAGCAAAAGAGGGAAAGCAGCGCGGTGAGTCGCTGCTCAGGGAATTAGAGCTGACAGAAGCCAAAGACCGGAAACTGGCGACCTATTCTACCGGTATGAGACAGAGACTTTCCCTGGCACGGGCACTGCTGCACCGCCCCAAAGTCCTGTTTCTTGACGAGCCGACTTCCGGTCTGGACCCGGAAAGTGCCCAGAATGTCAATCAAATGATCCGTGATCTGGCCCGTAAAGAAGGAATCACCGTTTTCCTCTGTACCCACCAGCTTCGCTATGCACAGGAAATCTGCACACGCTACGGACTGATTAACCGGGGGTCCCTTCTGGCCTCAGGTACCATAGAAGAATTACGCGCCCGGGTATTTAATTCGAAATCACTTCACATCTGCGCCTCGGCTGTTCCCGAAAAGCTGAATTTCGTCAAATGCGGAGCAGGTGAATTTGAAACCCGGATACACGATAAAAAAGAAATTCCTGATTTGGTGCGAAAGATTGTCGAAGCCGGTGAAGACATCTATTCTGTAACGCTCATGGAACCAAGTCTGGAAGAGATTTATTTTGCCCTGACTGCCGGAAGAAAGGAGGATGGAGTGATATGAAGACTGCTATGTATGCTATCATCAAAAAGGATTTTCGCGGTATTGCGGGCAACCGCAGGTTGTTTTCTTCTCTTTTCATCGTTCCTCTGGTACTGACTATCGTATTGCCGTCTGTTTTCGTCATTACCATTCATTTTGTACCGGATGATCCGGATATTGCCAAAATGCTGTCGCTGCTTCCGGAAGGCGCCCGGATGGAAAGCATGGAACTTACGGTTTCCGGTATGATTTTAAATTATATCCTTCCGGTCTTCTTCCTGGTCATTCCCATAATGGCGGCTTCTATCATGGCAGCCAGTGCATTTGTAGGAGAGAAAGAACGCCATACGCTTGAAACCTTGCTCTATTGCCCCCTTACGCTCAAACAGATTTTTCAGGCAAAAGTATGGGCTTCTTTCCTTTTAAGTATGCTTGTCTCTCTGATCTCCTTTACGGCTATGATTCTGGTCATCGAAACAGAATTGTTTCTCCTGTCAGGCAGGCTGCTGATTCCCGGTGTCAGCTGGCTGGTTGTTATGCTGCTGCTTTCTCCCGCAATCTCACTGATTGCCGTCACCCTGATTGTCCGGGAATCTGCCAAAGCGCAGAGTGTGGAGGAATCTCAGCAGGCTGCCGTTTTCCTGATTATTCCCGTTATTTTGCTCGTAGCAGGGCAGTTTACAGGACTCCTCTTAATGAGCGTCTGGATTCTGCTCGGCCTCGGTGTGGTTTGCGCGGTACTCGCATGGATTCTTTTACAGAAATCCACGGGACGATTCACCTATGAAAAGCTCCTGCAGTAAAGTAAAAGGAGCGCCACATGGGCGCCCCTCAGGCAGCTGCTGATATTCCCGCGCCTACTCCGCCGTGAGCGAAGTATCGAACGAAGCTGCTGACCCGGAACTTTCACTGTCCGGAGTTTCAGATTCAAGCGTTGCGGAAATAGAGGTATCCAGAGCGGCGCTGTCCGTCTCATCTTCGTCTGCGTCGCTCTCTGCAGAAGCCGCCGCGTCCGCATCTTCCTCACTTTCTGCGCCGGTGTCCGCATTCCCGGCGGCGTCATCCTCTGTCCCGGCCGTCTGCGCTTCGGAGGTCTCTCCTTCGGAAGCGTCGTCG
>JAUNGV010000123.1 GCA_030524225.1 Eubacteriales bacterium | reverse complement strand
ACGAGATTCTGTTTCCGTGTCAGCTCGCTCTCTCGCTGCCTGCACGAGATTCTGTTTCCGTGTCAGCTCACTCCTGAGCCGCCTGCAATGTCTTCTGGTACTCTCTCCAGCAGCGCACCGTGTGATTCTCCTCCACTTCCATCAGCGGGGGCTTGGCCTTGGCGCAGATCTCCATCGCGTATTTGCAGCGGTGGGCAAACGGACATTCCGGTCCCAGCGTCAGCAGATCCGGCGGATTGCCCTCGATGGGCAACAGATCTCTGTCCCTGCTTGCCTCGATACTCGGCACGGACTGCAGCAGTCCTTCCGTATAAGGGTGCCGGTGGTGATAGAAAATCTGGCGCTTCTCTCCGGACTCCACGATCTCGCCCGCATACATCACGTTGATGTGATCGCAGATATCCGCCACAACGCCGAGATCATGCGTGATAAAAATCACGGACATCCCGAGTTTGTCCTTCAGTTCTTTTAACAGATCAATAATCTGCGTCTGAATCGTGACGTCCAGCGCCGTCGTCGGCTCGTCCGCAATCAGCAGTTTGGGCGAACAGCTCAGCGCCATGGCGATCATCACGCGCTGACGCATACCACCGGAGAATTCATGCGGGTACTGATCCACGCGTTTTTCCGGCTGATTGATTCCCACCATGGTAAGAAGCTCGATCATCCTCGCGCGCCGCCCCGCCTTATCGAGCTGCGTGTGCTTTTTTAGAGCCTCGTCGAGCTGATATCCCACGGTAAAAAGCGGATCAAGACTCGTCATCGGGTCCTGGAAAATCATCGCGATCTCATTGCCCCGGACCTGCGCCATCTCCTGTGCGGAGAGCTGCAGCAGATCTTTTCCGCCAAAATAAATCTTTCCGTCTTTAATCAGTCCGTTGGAAGGAAGCAATTTCAGAATACAGTGGGTGGAGACGGACTTGCCGCTCCCCGATTCCCCGACAATGCCCAGCACCTCTTTCTCGTGCACCGTAAAGCTGATCCTCTGAATCGCCGGAATCTCGCCCTTTCTTCCCTTAAATGCCACTTCCAGATCTTCCACTTTGAGTAAAACCTGATCTGTCATCCGAACTATCCCTGCTTTCTTTCTTTTTCCTGTTCCGTCTGTTCTGCCGCCTGCTCTGTCCACGAGTTCCCCGCCGGCCTTACCGAAGCTTCTAAATGCCGTCTGTCCGGCCTGTCCGTTCTCCTGACCGCCGCCCAGCCTCGCTTGAACATCTGAACACTGTCCCACCTACCGGAGTTCCTGCCAGTCGCTCAGATACGCCTCTTTGATTCCGATGATTCCCAGTCCCGGCGTTTCGTTCATGCGGATGGCCGCTCCCTCGAACCGCGGCCCGCCTATATACGGATCCTCCGCGCACAGCGACGGCCCGTCCAAATCCACCGCCGTCACCACATCCTGCGCCGCCGTGAAATGCGCCGCCGCGCTGACCGCGATCTTGCTCTCCAGCATACAGCCAATCATGCAGTTCCTGCCATAAGACCTGGCAATCTCTGCGATCTTATTCGCCTCATAGAGGCCGCCCGCCTTCATCAGCTTGATATTGACCATATCGGCGGCATCCTTTGCAAAGACGTCCTGTGCGTCCGAAGGATGGAAGCAACTCTCATCGGCAACCACCATCGTATGGGTGTGTGCCTTCACGTACGCCATTCCCTCCAGGTCCTCCGCCTTGACCGGTTGCTCCACAAAGGAGAGCTGCAGCCCCATTTTCTCCGCCCTGGTCAGGATCTTCACCGCCGCCTGCGGCGTCCACCCCTGATTGGCGTCGACGCGAATCCCGACGGTCTCTCCCACCGCCTCCCGGATCGCGCGGATTCGTTCCAGATCCTTCTCCCCTTCTTTGCCGACTTTGATCTTAATCTCCGTAAAGCCCCGCTTCACGGCAATTTTCGCATCCTCTACCATCTGAGGAACCGGATTGACGCTGATCGTCAGATCGGTGAAAATCTCTCTGCGCTCTCCGGCAGACTGACTTCCCGGGATGCCGAACTGTCTTCTCTCCTGCTGCGGATCGCTGCGCGGCGCCAGATATCGGTAGAGCGGAACCCCCGCCTCTCTCGCCGCCAGATCATAGACGGCAATATCCATCGCCGCCTTCGCTGAGGAATTCCCCGCGCAGCAGCTCTGGATCTTCTTCAGAAAGTCCTCAGGCTCTCCCTCCTTCATACTCCGCAGAGCCGGTGCGATCTTCCCCGCAATCGTCTCCTGTATACTCTCCAGCGTTTCGCCTGTGATCGCCTTGGTCGGTGGAGCCTCGCCGTAGCCCGTCTCGCCATTTGCCGAGGTAATCCGCACAATCACATCCTCGACCTCTTCCACCGTCCGCAGCGCTGTTTTAAACGGGGTAATCAGAGGAATCCTCACGATCCCCATCTCAATTTTCGCAATTTTCATAATAATCTCCATTCCGGAGCGTTTTACGCGACGGGGCGACGCAAATTTCAAATTTGCGTCTGCCATAATCGAGATTTGTGATGCTCCAGCACAAATCTCGGTGTGAAAAATAAGCTACTGACGGTCAGGGCATACAGCCTGTCGGTTTCATACTTTCTTGCGCACCGGTTTCGGTCCCGGAAACTGGTAAAACCATGTGCGAAG
>JAUNGV010000047.1 GCA_030524225.1 Eubacteriales bacterium | reverse complement strand
ATTTACAAAGAGGGAGTCTTGCGTTACAAACGGGACTCTCGGATTGCTATTCACCATTTAAGGTTACATTGTTTAGAAAAGTAATCAATGATGCGATAAAAGTAAGCAATGCGGTTAAAAATATGAGCAATGGTCTATTAGAACTAAGCAATGCATTAAAAAATGTGGGCAGTGATGCACAGAAAAAAGACAATGAGTTTGTAATATACTTGAAAGCGTGTGAAAAAGCAGGGATTACGCCGAAGTTTATATCAAATATTGAAAAAATATTCGGAAAGTCTGGTACAGAATTGGTGTTTGGTCAAGCGGATGTTCAAGTCTGGTTGGGATGTTCTAAATCAAAAGCTACAAATGTCATGAATGCAATGAAAAAGGCAGAGATCCTTACAAAGGTTAAAGGGTTTGGACCAGGGAAATATAAATTCATAAATGGTGGCAAATAGGGAGAAATAACCAATAAACGGTAAGCATCAGTATTTGCCAATTCATCTCCCAGTTGATACTATGGTCTCAAATAAGGGTGATACAAATTGATACCATGAATGATGCTGCAACTTCGAAAGTCAATCTTTAGATCGATCGAATCCATGCTCTCCGGAAAAGTGGTTTATCTCGCAAAGACTGGTGACTGCAGAATAAAATTTCTCAGTCTATTTCTATCGATATTTAAGATATTGATTCTGAAGAGCTGTCAGATTCATAACCCATCTGTAACACCTGATTTGCAAGGGGATTTCACGGACGAATCCCCTTGCTTTTTTATCTCAACTGTACTAAGATGAATAATACAGAGAATACAGGAGGGACGGAATGATTTTTATAGATTATCAGGATTCACGTCCGATTTATGAACAGATCGTGGAGAAGTACAAGAAGCTCATGCTCAAGGGAGCGCTGGAGCCGGGGGAGCAGATGCCGTCGGTGCGTTCGCTTGCGATGGAGCTCTCGACGAATCCGAACACGGTGCAGAAGGCGTATGCGGAGCTGGAGAGGCAGGGTTTTCTGTACACGGTCAAGGGGCGTGGCAATTTCGTGAGCGGTGATCAGTCTCTGAAGGAGAGCCGGAAGCAGGAGCTGATCGCGCAGATCAGGGCACTCCTGCGGGAGGCGGAGGAGATCGGGATTCCGCGGTCGGAAATGCTCGCCGGGCTTGGATAGGAAAGCAAAGTAAGAAGTTGAGGACGGAGGTAGAGGCGCGGTTCCGTGCCAAGCGGAGTGCGCTGGAATGGGGACAGAATTATGATTGAGAGTATCAATTTGGAGAAATCCTTCGGAGGGATCAGGGCGGTGAATAAGGTTTCGCTGCGGATTCGCGAGCAGGAGGTGTTCGGACTGATCGGAACGAACGGGGCGGGCAAGAGCACGCTCCTTCGCATGATGGCAGGCGTGCTGCGGCCCGATGCGGGGACGGTGTGCATCGACAACCTGCCGGTGTATGACAATCCGGAGGCGAAGAAGCGGCTTTTCTTTATTCCGGACGAGCCCTACTTCTTTCCGAATTCCACGGCGGTGGATATGAGAAAGTATTATGAAGGAGTGTACGAGTCGTTTGACGCGGCGCGTTTTGACCGGTATTTAAAGGATTTCGGTCTGGAGGCGGGGCGCAAGGTCAACCACTATTCCAAGGGGATGAAAAAGCAGCTGGCGGTCATTCTCGGGGTCTGCGCCGGAACGAAGTACCTGTTCTGCGACGAGACGTTCGACGGTCTGGATCCGGTGATGCGGCAGGGCGTCAAAAGTATTTTTGCCCGGGATATGGAGGAGAGAGGGCTGACGCCTGTGATCGCCTCGCACAACCTGCGGGAGTTGGAGGACATCTGCGATCATGTGGGGCTGCTGCATCAGGGCGGGGTGCTGCTCTCGGAGGATATTGAGTCCATGAAGCTGGGAATTCAGAAGGTGCAGTGCGTATTCAGGACAGAGGAGGACGCCAGAGTGGCGGCGGACGGGCTGCAGGTCATGAATCACGAGGTGCGCGGCAGGCTTCATACTTTTACGGTGCGGGGGAGCCGGGAGGAGACCGGCGCCAGATTCGCGGCGGTGGGTACGGTGTTTTACGAGATTCTTCCCCTGACGCTAGAGGAGATCTTCATCAGTGAAACGGAGGTGGTCGGCTATGACGTCAAAAAATTCATCCTTGGATAAGGCGGGCGCGTCCCGTGTGATGCAGCGGGAGCTGTGCCGGAGGAGAATCTGGGTGATTGCGCTCACGCTGATTTCCTTCCTGCTCTATTATCCGGCGGTCACGGTCATGCTGATCACCCGCAGCCAGTCGTATGCGGAACTGTACCGCTACACGCCGCTCCGGCAGCGGGAAGAGCTGCTGCGCGTGGTCTCGAACTGGATCGGTCTGCGGGACTGTGAGGCCATTGCGGGGCTTTTGGTGATTCTGGCGGTGCTGATTGCAATCGAGGGCTTCTCTTACCTATACAATAGGAGAAAACTCGATTTCTACGAGAGCCAGCCAGTGCTGCGCAGTGAGCGCTTCCGTGCGGTTTATCTGAACGGAGTTGGGATTGTGGCGTTTGCCTATGCGCTGTCCGTGCTGCTGGCAGTCGGGATTGCGGCTGTGATGGGGGCGATGAACGGGGTGATGGCGTTGGAGGCGTTCTACGCGTTTCTTCGTGGAATGATCCTGTTTCTGGCGGTCTACAGCATTGCGGTGCTGGCAGCGGTACTGGCGGGACACGCGGTTGTGGCGGGCGCGCTGGCGGCGCTGTTTCTGGGCTATGAGACGCTGTTTTACCAGATTATCAGAGCGTTTATGAGTTCCTTTTTCCGGACGTTTTACGGAGGGACAGAGGAAGGGCGGCTGTATCTGTCGCCGGTCAATTACTTTATCGGGCCGGTGTTGCGTCTGTGGATGGAGACTGAGTACGAGGAGAATGCCGGCGTGATGTCGGGACGGCTGCTTTACCGGATCTTTGCGCTGTGCTGGAAAAGCGATCTGGCCAATCTGGCGATCTGCGCTGGCGCGCTGGCTCTGGCTTATCTGTGCTACCGCAGAAGGAGAGCGGAGAGCGCGGGGCAGGCGATCGTCTTCAAGCGCTTCTGCTGGATCCTGAAGGTGGCGCTGGCTCTGCTGAGCGCGCTGTTTATCGGGATGCTGATCGGGATGGTTTACGACTCCTCCACGTCCACGGCGGCGACTGTGATTACGATTCTGGGAATGCTCTTTACGACGGCGTTTGTCTGCTGTGCGATGGAGGTGCTCTTTGATTTCAATATCCGGGCGGCGTTCCGGAAAGCGTGGCAGATCGCTTTGGTGGGGACTGCCGCGGTGCTGGTCTTTGCGGTTTTCCGCTTTGATCTGACAGGCTATGACTCCTATGCGCCGGATCCGGGCGAGGTGGAGAGCACGGCGCTGTATACATACGATTATTATACGGATTATTACGATACGGATATGGTGAGAAACGGTGGGTTCGAGGAGTATTATGAGGAGAATATGTTCCTGAACAATATCGAAGCGGTGGAAAAAATAGCTCTGCAGGGGCAGGAGAACCGGGTGGCGAACTGGGACTCCTACAATGCGGCTTCGGGATGGGAAGCTGTCGTTCTGTACCGTATGAAAAACGGGAAGAAGATCTACCGGAGTCTCACGATTCCGTACACGGTCGCCGCGCAGGACATGGACGCCGTGATCGGGACGAAGGAATACCGGGAGGGATACTATCAGGTCTATCAGCAGTATCAGGAGGAGGCGCTGGAGAAGCTGCACAGGCGCGGTTCGATCGTCTACAGCGATGGCTATCTGACGAAAGAGGGGCCGGGGACACTCTACGAGGCGTTTGCCGAGGCGTACCGCAAAGATCTGGAGCAGTATAATTACACGCTGGCGAGTACGCAGGATGCCTGCGGTGTCGTCAGGGTGGGATATTCCTACTCGGATGCGATGAACTATGAGTATATGCAGCAGCAGTATGAGGTATACCCGGGCTATACGAATACCCTCGCTTTTTTGCAGGAAAACGGTCTCTACTGCGATCCGGCGGAGTCGATGACGATGGTGATGAAGGCGGAGGTGACGAATTACCACAACGAGCTCTGGGAGACGGAGCACGGTTCGGCCTCCACGTATATGGGGGATCCCTCGGTCGTGGAGGAGTACACGGATCCGGAGAAGATCCGGGAGATCCTGGAGGCGGCTTTCCCGTCGGAACTGTGCCAGACGTGGAAAACGGCTGATTTCCTCTCGGGGGACTATGGGATTTCGGTGACGATGCAGGCGCAGGAGTCGGAGCAGGAGAACGGACAGGCGTACCTGGATGGGATGTACGCACAGAATTACATGAGCTTCTACGAGGGACAGGTGCCCGCGTTCGTGGAGCAGGATACGGAGCTGGAGGGGTAAAAAAGACGCCAGACGCGACGCGCGCCGCCGTCATCCGCCCGCAAAAGTCCTCTTGTAATGTTGTCTCAAATGTGCTAAAATACCCTACAGTTTGTACAGGTGCAGGATGTTCAGGATTGCTTCTGCGCGGTCAGTGCCGCAGTGGAAGGCTGAGGACAGACGCCGGACGGACAGACCGCTTCGCGGCAATTCATGAAAAGAACGGAGTATTCATATGGGCGTGATACGTTGGATTTTGACGATTTTACTGATTCTGGTCAGCGTGGCACTGGTGATTCTGGTGCTGATGCAGGAAGGCAAGTCGCAGGGGCTTGGCGCGATCAGCGGAATGGCGGATACCTACTGGGGCAAGAATAAGGGACGCTCCATGGAGGGACTGCTGGAGAAGCTGACAACCGGTTTGGCGGTCGCGTTTATGGCATTGGCGGTTCTTTTGAACATGAATTTGTTTTAACTGACTGGGTTGGCGGTGTCCTGTGCGGGGCGCCGCTTTTTTGTACGCGCCGCACAGTGATGTGCAGAGCGGAGCGGATCCGTGGGAATCGCGGGTTGCGGGAATCCGAAGCGGAATTTGGCGACTTTGATGGTACGCGATGGAGGAAGAATGCAGTATACGAGAAGAATTGAAGAGCGCCTGAAAAAAGAAATCATGGCGAAAGAGAAGAAAAAGAAAGAGCGCATGGA
This sequence comes from Eubacteriales bacterium, assembly GCA_030524225.1. Lineage (GTDB taxonomy): Bacteria > Bacillota > Clostridia > Lachnospirales > Lachnospiraceae > CAG-791. The sequence goes on along the minus strand of JAUNGV010000047.1, from coordinate 18,338 downwards.
AAAGAAGAGCGCCGGAGGGAAGAATAAGACGAAAAAAGAGAATTTTAACAGGGAAAATCAGAAGAATACAGGGAAGAGCGCGGGAAGAAAAGGCGGCAGGAAATCCGGAAAGAACGCGGCACAGGGCGCGGGAGAGCGCGCAGCGCGGACGGAGAAACCGGAGGCTCCGGAGCAGGGAAAACAGGAGGAGCAGTCAGCGGATTCGGAATCGCCCAGGACAGCAAAGCAAACAGATGACTCAGGAGCACTGGAGATCCCGGAGCCATCCGTGAAGTCGAAGCGCAGGAAGAAAAAAACGCCGCTTCTGACAGGAATCTACACGAGCAATGCGCGGGGATTCGGTTTCGTGTCGGTGGAGGGGCTGGAGCAGGATCTCTTCATTCCGTCGGGCAAGAGCGGCGGTGCGTTCTACGGCGATACGGTGGAGGTTGAGGCGGAACCGCTGCGCGGACAGAACGGACATGCGGCGAGTTCCAGGAGCGGGAAGGACGGACGGGCAGCGGCTTCCGGGAGCGGAGAGAAACGCGGGCGCGGATCGGCGGCCGCTGCAGGATACCACCGGGAAGCGGCTGTCGTGCGCATCGTGGAGCGGGGGATCACGTCTCTCGTCGGGACATATCAGCGCTCCCGCGGATACGGATTTGTTGTGCCGGACAATGCGAAGATCGGACGCGATGTTCATGTGCGGCAGGCGGATTCCATGCACGCAGTGGACGGGCACAAGGTTGTGGTGAAGATCACGGACTACGGCTCAGGAGAGAAGCATCCGACGGGGGTGGTGACAGAGATTCTCGGCCATATCAATGATCCGGGCGTTGACATTCTCTCGATCATCCGCGCCTATGATCTGCCGGAGGAATTTCCGGAGGAGGTGCGCGCACAGGTCGCCGCGATGAATACAGAGAGTGTGCCGGAAAACATGGCAGACCAGAAAGGCGCGCGTGCGGGTGCGATGAACGCGGAGAGCGTGCCGGAGGACGCGGCAGACCGGAACGGTGCGCAGGCGGATACAGCGGCGGGAGTGGCGCAGAACCTGCGGGAAGATCTGCGGGATATGCTGATGGTGACCATCGACGGAGAGGACGCGAAGGATCTGGACGATGCTGTCTCGCTGACAAAGCGTGGCAGAATGTGGGAGCTGGGCGTCCACATCGCGGATGTGAGTCAGTATGTGACGGAGGGAACGCCGCTGGACCGGGAAGCACTGAACCGGGCGACGAGCGTGTATCTCGTGGACCGGGTGATTCCGATGCTGCCTCATGAGCTCAGCAACGGGATCTGTTCGCTGAATCAGGGGGAGGACCGCTATGCGCTCAGCTGCCTGATGACGGTGAACGCGGCGGGTGAGGTGACGGATCACCGCATTGTGGAGTCCCTGATCCGCGCGGACGCCCGCCTGAGCTATAACGGTGTCAGACGTGTACTGGAGGAGGGCGACACCTCGGAGATTGAGGAAGCGCTGCGCAGACAGGGAATGCGGGGCACCAAGACCAAGACGGAACGGATTGCGCGGATGCTGCGGAACATGGCGCGGCTGGCGGTTGTTCTGCGAAAGAGAAGGACGGAGCGTGGTTCGATTGATTTTGATTTTCCGGAATCGAAGATTATTCTGGATGAGAAGGGACGTCCGGTTGACATTTACCCGTATGAGCACAACGAGGCGACGAATCTGATCGAGGATTTCATGCTGCTGGCCAATGAAACGGTGGCGGCGCACTGCTACTGGCTGGAACTGCCGTTTGTGTACAGGACGCACGGCGCGCCGGATGAGGAGAAGATTCAGCAGCTGGCTTCTTTTGTCAAAAATTACGGGCTTCGTCTGAAAAACGCGCACGGCGAAGTGCATCCGAGGGAAATTCAGCAGCTGCTCGCGGGTATCAAAGGCACGCCGCAGGAGGATATGCTCTCCCGCATGACGCTGCGCAGTATGCAGCAGGCACGCTACACGACAGAATGCGACGGCCATTTCGGCCTGGCGATGCAGTATTACTGTCATTTTACCTCGCCGATCAGACGGTATCCGGATCTGCAGATCCACAGAATTATCAAAGAATATCTGCACGGCAGGATGACCCGGGAGGAGGCAGACCGGCTGCGCTCGATCCTGCCGAATGTCGCGAGAGTGTCCTCCGAACGGGAGCGGCGGGCGGCTGACGCGGAGCGGGAGACGCAGAAACAGAAGAAGTGTGAGTACATGGCGCTGCACCTCGGCGAGGAGTACGAGGGGAAAGTGTCCGGCGTGACCGGCTGGGGGCTGTATGTGGAACTGCCGAATACGGTGGAAGGGCTGATTCACATCAGCAATCTGAAAGACGATTACTACGCGTTCCACGAGGAGGAGTATGTTCTGGCAGGAGAGCGCACAGGTAAGAGGTACGCGCTGGGCGACCCGATCCGGGTGAGCGTCGCGGCGGCGGATACAGTGGCGCGGACGATCGACTTCCTTCCGGTAGAGGAGGAGAACGCCGCGCCGGAGCAGGAAAATGGGAAGCATAGGACAAAGCGGAGCGGCGCCGGCAGGAGAAGCCTGCGGGAGCAGTATGAGCAGGAAGAGGAACTTCCGGAGATCGCAGTGACGGCGCAGGGCGAGGACGCCTTTGTGCCGGAGAAAAAGAAACCGGCAAACTCCGCAGGCACGCAGAAGACGAAGAAAGCGCGGAGAACAAAGCGTGTGCGGCAGGCGAATCCGCAGCGGGCAGAAGACGCGCAACAGGCGGCGAATGCGCAGAAGGCAGGAAACCCGCAGCGGCAAACGGCGGATGCACAGCAGACATCGGACGCACAGCAGACGGCGGATGTGCAGAAAACGCAGAGCGGGAAAAGACGCCGCCGGAGAAAGACGAAGCGCTAACGGGAAGGCTGATGTTCTGGCAGCTAAAAAACTGTAACGGGAAAGATCATGCGGAAACAGGCCGTCGGGCAGGTTGGAGGCAGCGATGAAAAAGGAACCGATGAAGCTGGTGGCCAATAATAAGAAGGCCTACCACGACTATTTTATAGAAGAGAAATATGAGTGCGGCATCGAACTGTTCGGGACGGAGGTGAAATCCCTGCGTCTTGGCAAGTGCAGCATCAAGGAGGCGTACGTCTCGATCAATAAGGGCGAGGTGTTTGTCGAAGGAATGAATATCAGTCCCTATGAAAAGGGGAATATTTTCAACCGGGATCCGCTGCGGGTGCGCCGTCTCCTTTTGCACAAGAGGGAGATTATGAAGCTGGCGGGACAGGTGGCGGTCAAGGGCTACACCCTCGTGCCGCTGCAGGTCTACTTCAAAGATGGGCGTGCCAAGCTCGAGATCGGTCTTGCGCGGGGCAAAAAGCTCTACGATAAGCGGGAGGATAAGATGAAAAAGGACCAGCGCCGCGAGACGGAGAGGGATTTCAAGGTGTATCTGAAGGGGTGATTTGCTGTGGCGGGGCTATTCCGACTACAGCAATAGATTTTTTCCACCACACAGTGGTTTCGTGAGAGGATGCGGCAATTAGGTGCCTGTGGATATTGTAGCATTATTGGTCATAAATCAGACTATAAGAACAACATCATGTAGACCGGAATACTGAACAGGGAAAGGATCGTCGAGACGAGCGTTCCCTCCGCCGCCAGCTTCTTGTTGCCGCCGCTCGAGATGCAGAGCATCGACACATTTCCGGCCACCGGCAGGCTCACGAGAATCGTGCACACCCCCAGCACCACCGGGTCCTCAACGAAGAACTGCAGAATCCCCCAGATGAGCGCAGGCCACAGGACGAGCTTGCAGAGAGAGAACAGATAAAGCATCTTATTCTGCAGCGCCGCTTTCATGCTGACGCCCGCCAGCGTGGAGCCCAGCGTAATCATCGCCAGCGGAGAGGTAATGTCCCCCACCGTGGAGAGGAACTGCTCCACCCCTCCCGGCACCGGCAGGTTCAGGGAGAAAATAAGAAGAGCCAGAACAGCCGAGATCATCCCGGGCGTCAGCAGACGTTTGAAGTCAAATCCTCTGCCCTTTTCCAGTACAGAGATCCCGTAGGAGAAGATGCTGGCGTTAAAAACCATCATAAAGAGCGCCGCATAGAACATACCGGTCTGCCCGTAAAGCGCCTCCATGATGGGGAATCCCATAAATCCCAGATTGGAATACGTCAGCATCAGTTTATAGGTATCCTCGCATCCGGTGAACCGCTGAAACAGATGTCCCATCACCGGCAGCAGGAGAAAGACGAACAGCGCCAGTCCCAGCACCAGATACGCCTGCCCGCGGTTTCCGCTCTCCTGCCCGATGGCGGAAGCAATGATGGAGGCAGGCAGCGTCACATTCAGGATCAGTCTGGAAAAATGATGATCCGACACCTCATCAAGGAGCTTCACCTTCCTGCATAGAAATCCCGCGCCGATATACGCAAACAACAACGCCAGCTGCACCATAACCTGTTCCATCGTTCCATATCCTCTTTTCTGTCCGCGGTAGGCCGCGCAAACAACGCCCATTATACGCGCTTTCCGTCAAATAACAATAGGCAGATTGCACGGAGAATGACGCTTTATCTCCTCAGGCCTCCCACACTTCTCACGCCTTCCGCAGAAATGTGCACTTTACTTACACATGTTCTCCATTTCGCGTCAAAGCAATGCCCCGGGACAAAAAGAAAAAGCCCCTCTCTCCCGCAGAATCAGGAAGAGAACAGCTTTTCATGTGCAGGAAACCGTAATGCGCCGCGGCCTCCTGCGGCTCCGGATGGAATAGACGGGAGTCGAACCCGTGTCCAAAGACCCATTCAATGTACTTCTACTATCATAGTCTGTTATACCGGGCGAACCCGCATTCCCGCCTTCCGGGAGGAAACAGACAGCCCCTCGGAGTTGGTAGCTTCATCATACGCCCATAGACGCAAAGCTTAATCTATGTCGTTTCCCGCCTTCATAATGCCGTATCTGCAGGTGGCGAGTGCCCTGCAGGCGACACGCAGCCTTAGGCTGCCAGTGCTAATCTTCTATTGTTGTTAGCGTTTGTATTTAGGTTTGCCGTTTCACGTTCGGCTCCGGATAGCTTCTCCATCTGCAAGACCCCTGTCGAAACCTTTACTATCCCGTAACAGAAGAATCTCTCTGTGAGCTTCGCGCTGCGAAGCCCCGATGTATCTGTCATTATACACGTTTCCTGAGAAATAGCAAGGATAAAAATGCTGTAGATATTATTGGCTGATCATTTTCTTAATGATTTTCGATACTCTCCCGGGGACATGCCTTCCTGTTTCTTGAAGGCTCGACTCATATTATAGGCATTGGTAAAACCGGATAATTCTGCAATTTGATCCATGGTGATATCGGTGGTACTTAGTAGAGTTCGGATACAATTCATTTTTTCTTCCGTGATAAGATCGTTTACCGATTGTGAAAGACTGTTTTGTATGAGGCGATTTAAGTGCCGCGGGCTGATGTTCATATGCAGAGCGACGGTATTGGTAGTCAGGCCGTTTGCTATATTAGTGGATATAAAATCTTTCACTCTTGTAATTAATTGTCCTTCATCCAGAAAAGAGTTGGAAGTTTCAGGTGCCACTTTGGTAGAAATATGGAGCAGAATCAAATACAGATTCATGAGAACTGCGGATGAAAAATAAGGATTATATTCTAAATAACGTACTATATCGGCGATATAACAACTAATGACAGGGTCTGCCGTAAGAGGTTGAATGTTTCTTGCGGCAGCAAGGGAATTTTGAATATAACAGGCATCAGAGTGTAAGGTAGCAAAATCAATATAGAATCCGACTACAAATTCTTTGTAATCGGGAGCTATCTCCTGAAATATATGCGGATGCTTCGGAGGAATAAGTAAAGTATCCTGCTTCTGCAGACGAAAACAGTGGTCGTCTATGGAGAAAGAACAACTGCCGGACAATACATAATGAAGCTCATAAAAAGCGTGGTAATGTTTTTTCATGTTCCATTTGGCGTGAGGTGCGTTGGAGGCTACCCGAGCCCATACCAGCCGAAGATTAAGAATATTGGATTGCATGGAACCTTTATAAGTTTTCTGAGAAATATCAGGGTGAGAAGGGATCAAACGGTGCCTCCTTTTCAAAAAATATATCAGTTTTGACAATTTGTTAATTTATGAATCATGGTGATATTTTACTGAAAATATGGATAAAAGGCAAGCGGAAAGAGGGATAAAATGATATTTTTGTATTAAAAAGTGATATTTACATGTCTGTCAGTGATATTTCTTTTTGAGGTGGAAATAAGTAAACTATATGTATAAAAGAAATAAATTTTTGGAAATAAGAACAGAAAATATGGATAAATATAATAAAGGAGGGGAATGTGAAGGCAAAAAACAGGGTGATATTACCTCAAAAATCACTAATAACGAGAATGCGTCAGCACTGGCAGCTGTATTTGATACTTGCACCGTCGATTCTTTATTTGCTGATTTTTAATTATGCGCCTCTTTATGGGTTGATTATTGCATTTAAAGATTATAAACCATATTTTGGGTATTTGGACAGTCCGTTTGTTGGTCTTGATAATTTTGTTCGTTTTTTCAATTCTAATAAATTTGGGCAGGTTTTGCCGAATACAGTAATTTTATCCTTTTATTCATTACTGGCAGGCTTTCCATTTCCAATTATTCTGGCACTGTGTTTAAATTATATTCCGTCTCTGCGTTTCAAAAAACTGGTGCAAAATATAACTTATGCTCCGTATTTTATTTCAACAGTGGTTTTGGTGAGCATGTTGAGCATATTTTTTTCACAAAGCGGAGGATTGGTGAATAATATTCGGGAGGCAGTGGGGCTGGAGCGAATATTATATATGGGAGATGCAGGGGCGTTTCGACATATGTATGTATGGAGTGGCGTCTGGCAGACTGTGGGATGGAACAGCATTATTTACTTTGCGAGTTTGACAAATGTGGATGAATCTCTACATGAAGCAGCCATCGTAGATGGGGCGACGATTATGCAGAGGATTCGCTATATTGATCTTCCATCTATCAAGCCGGTTATAGTGACATTGTTTATTTTGAATACAGGGAAATTGATGAGTATTGGATTTGAAAAGGCGTATCTGATGCAGAATTCATTGAATATGGAGGCGAGTGAGATTATTTCCACTTATGTGTATAAGATAGGTTTATTGAATCAGCAGTATAGCTATTCAACGGCGATTGATTTGTTTAATGCGTTGATTAATTTGATATTGATTTTCTCGGTAAACGCAATTTCGCGAAAATTAAGCGAAACAAGTATTTGGTGAGGAGGGCGCTGGATGAAGAGAAAGTGCATTCAGGATCGGATTTTTTTGATATGCAACATGATTTTAGCAATCTTATTTCTGGTGATTTGTTTTTATCCGTTGTGGTTTATTTTGATTGCATCGTTCAGTAGTCCGGGAATGGTCAGTTCCGGAGATGTATGGATTGTTCCGAAAGGGATTACATTGGACGGCTACAGGATGATGCTTGGAAAGTCAGAGATATGGAGAGGGTATGCTAATACTGTTTTATATACGGTGGTAGGGACTCTGATTAATCTTCTGTTCACGATAACAGCTGGATATGCGCTTTCCAGAAAAACGCTTCCGTTTCGGGGGGCGATCAATATCTTTTTTCTGGTGACGATGTTTATTAACGGTGGACTGATTCCTACGTATTTGCTGATGAATTCACTACATCTGGTTGATACCTTTGCGATTATGGTATTGATGGGAGGTGTGAATGTGTGGAATTTCATTATCTGCAGGACGTTTTTTGAAACAAGCATACCTGTAGAGGTGATTGAAGCGGCGAAAATTGACGGTAGTAGCGAGCTTGGTGTTTTTGGACGGATTGTCCTGCCTCTTTCTAAGGCGATTTTGGCGGTTATGACATTGTTTTTTGCTGTGGGGCATTGGAATGGATATTATAATGCATTGGTGTATTTGCGTAAAGAAAGCAAGTATCCGCTGCAACTGGTTTTGAGAAATTTGCTGTTGACCACGAAACTGTCACCGGAGGCGAGTGATTCCGGAATGGAACAGCTTTTGAACCTGCAGAGCATGAAATATGGTGTGATTGTCGTGGCCAGCGTGCCTGTATTGATCTTGTATCCCTTCATACAGAAATACTTTGTGAAGGGCGTGATGGTAGGGGCAATAAAGGGATAGTTTTTCCAACAAATAAAGGGAGGGTTGAGTATGGACAAAAGAAGGTATGCGATGAGGGGCGTGGCTATGCTAGCAGTTGCCGGGATACTGGCTGGTTGCGGAAAGCAGCCTGTCGACACAGTGGAAGAGAATATTTATGTGGCACCCGCTGTGGAGGATGGCGTGGTGAACGGGGCTAATCTGGAAGGACTGCCTATTGCGGCGGAGCCGATTACGCTGACGGTAGGTGTTTCGGCTTCAGCGTCCTCCTACCAGGGAGAGTGGCAGGATCTGGATTGGGTGAAAAAGCTGCAGGAGGATAGTGGTATTACGCTGGATTTCAGGGTTTACAGCAGTGATGAGGATAAGAACCTGATGTTCACCAGTCGTGATTACCCTGATATTTCATTTAATGTGGGAACAGATAAACAAATCCAGGATGCGGCGCTTGGAGGGGATATTTACGAATTGGATGAACTGATTGAAGCGTATTCGCCGAATTGGAAGAGCTATTTTGAGGAAAATGATTATGCCAGAAAAGTGGCGACGATGAGCGACGGACATATTTATAGCCTGCCAATTGTCCGGGACGAGCCTTCTAACGGAGATCTTCGCGATCAATGGCTGATACGGAAGGATTGGTTGGATGAATTGAATCTGGAAGTTCCGGAGACCACAGAGGAATTTTATGAGACTTTAAAGGAGATAAAGGAAAATGCTGGAACGGGAAGCATTCCAGAGGATGTGATTCCCTATTATGTATATGGAATTACTAATAATGTGGGTGGTGCTCTGGATATGATTAATTCTTTCGGTGTTGCCGTGGCAAATGAAAGGTATCTGGTTACAGTTGATGATAATGGCAAAGTTGTTTTCAATTTTGCAAATGAGGAGATTAAGGAGCCACTTTCTTACATTCGAAAGCTTTTTGAGGAAGGTCTGATTCCTGGGGAGTGTCTGACAGATGATTGGGATACGTATATTACAAAAACAAGGAGCGATTTGCCGGTGGTGGCGAGTTTCCACAGTTATCAGAATCCGGACGCTTCCAATACGTCGATTGTGGCAATGGGGCCGTTGGACAGTGAAAACGGAAAAAACTCCCTGATTAGAAGTCAGACGAACCAGGTGCTGCGCAATTATTTTACAATATACAAAAAATGCGAGTATCCGGAAGCTGCAATGCGACTGGCGGATCTGATTGCGGATCAGGATTGGTCGATTCAGGCGATGTATGGAATGTTTGGGGATACATATTTGCAGAAAAGTGAAGATGGAAGTGTCACCATGCTGCCTTATGAGGCGGATGCACAGGCGGCGACCAGCGCGCCGACGAACCGGGTTCCTTTTTTGCTGAAAAAAGAAATGTTTGAACATTTTACCTATGCGGAAGGGTCTGCACAGAAGCAGCGTGATGACGCTATTAAGGGACAATATGCGAATCATATTATTTCGCAGAACAATCTGTACCCTAATGTGATAATGACAACAGAACAAACAGATCGATTGGCGGAACTTTCCACAGATATTAATGATTATGTAAACACAACGGTATCGACATGGATGCTAGAGGGCGGTATTGACGAAGGTTGGGATGCCTATGTGGAGCAGCTCAATAAACTGGGATTAGAGGAGTATATTTCCATCTTACAGGAAGCACTCGACGCATTCAATGAAAATTGATGAATCAAAGGATAATGTTTGGAACGAATGCCGTTGTGTATTCGTTCCAAACATAAATAGGCGCTACGATGTTATGGTTCGGTGCACGGTATTGCATACAGAGCTGCGGGTAAGCGGCAGGGAGGGAAAATGACACAACCCAGAATCAGGGAAGGGATTTATCCGACAATGCTTACGCCCTATACACAGAGCGGGGAAATTGATGCGGAATCTCTGCGCAGGTTGATGGAGTGGTATGAAAAGAGGGGATGCCAGGGGGTGTTTGCAGCCTGTCAATCCAGTGAGATTTTTTGTCTGAATTTGAAAGAACGCAAGATGATTACAGAAATTACAGCGCGGGAGGCGGCGGCTATTTCTGCCAAAAACGGGCAGGAAAAGATGACGGTTGTGGCGTCTGGGCATGTGTCGGATGATCTCGGCGAACAGGTAGAAGAACTGATAGCTATGTGGGAAAGTGGGGCAGATGCGGTTGTATTGATTTCTAATCGTCTGGACATTGGAAATACAGGAGAAAAACAGTGGATTAAGGAGCTGGAGGAACTGGTCAGACGTCTTCCGGAAGAAATTCCGCTGGGGATTTATGAATGCCCGACACCATATAAACGTTTGCTCAGCGAAAAGATGTTGGAGACAATCAGAGATATGGGCAGATTTTGTTTTTTTAAGGATACTTGTTGTGATCCGGATCTGCTGACAGAACGATTGAGAATTCTAGAGAACAGTTCGTTGAAGCTTTTTAATGCCAATGCACAGACTCTTCTGCATACGTTGCAGCGGGGAGGCGCGGGATATTGCGGGATTATGGCGAATTTTCATCCTGAGTGGTATGTGTGGCTGGCGAAAAAATGGAAAGAAGAAAAGGATAAGGCGGATTGGTTGGAAAACATTTTGTCTATGGCGGCTTTTTCTGAGGTGCTGCCTTATCCGACGACGGCAAAATATTATCTAAAAGAATATGAAGGAATCCCGGTAAATGTGTTCAGCCGGTCCTGTCGTCAGAGGGAACTGAAAGAATATGATAAATTAGTGATGGGGCAATTGGAACGGCTGGGAAATGGTATCAACACGCGCTTGACGAAAGGAGAGAACAAGTGAAAGGCTACGACAAATGGGGTTATCAGCCATATCGGCCGGCAGATTGTATGCGAGATGGAATTTATATCTGCAGAATGGCTCCCGGAGAGGATAGCTGTGAATTGGAATGGATGGGGACAGGCAAGTGCTTTATTCTGCAATACGCAAAGAGAGAAAATGAGGAGTGGCGTCAGGAGAAAACGAGGGAAAAAGAATATATTCTTTGTGGATTGGAACCAGAGACGGAGTACAAAGTAAGGGTGATGGATGATAAGGGGAGGAGCAGCCGGGAGAGACTCTTTCGCACAGGGAAAAACGTTGGAATTGTAGTGAATTATCTGCATCCGGAAGATGAACAGTATGGTTTTTCTGGTCAGTATCTGTGCAGTCCTTCTATTCTGAGACTACCTGATGGAGGGTTGTTGGCTTCCATGGATGTCTTTAAGGCGAAAGCGCCTCAGAATCTGACACTTTTGTTTCGTTCTGAGGACGAAGGATATCACTGGCATTATGTGACGGATATTTTCCCATGCTTTTGGGGGAAGCTTTTTTGGCATCAGAAGAAATTATTCCTCTTGGGGGTGTCAAGGGAATATGGTGATCTTGTGATTGGATGCTCTGGGGACGGCGGAAATACATGGTCTGCACCTACAGTTATTTTGAGAGGAAGTTCTTTTTCTGAAGAGAATGGAAATCATCGGGCTCCGACCGTTGTATTAAAAAGCCATGGTAGGTTATGGACGGGAACAGAGTACGGTTCGTGGAGCAGAAAAAGTTTTTCAGCATCATTGTTGTCTATTGACGAGAATGAGGATCCCATGGAGGCGGGAAACTGGAGGCTGACAGATTTTGTACATCCTGCAACAGATTGGGACGGAGTAGAGGAGGGGGATGCTGGAGGAATCGAAGGAAACGCGGTGGAAGCACCGTCGGGGAGGGTATTGGATGTTCTTCGGTATAGGGAAAATAAAGCGTTGGTTCTGGAAGCAGATCCGGCAGATCCGGAGGCACCGCTACGATTTGTAGAAATGGTAGAATTTCCTCTTGGACATACCAAGTTTGAGATTTCGCGTTCTGCATCCGGGATATATTATGCATTGGGAAATACATCTCCAGGACGGACGGTTTTGGCATTATATGCCTCTGAAGACCTGAAAACATGGGAAAAAGTGACAGACGTGATTAACCATGCGGAATACAGTGCTGAAGAAGTTGGATTTCAGTATCCGGCATTTGTATTTGATGGAAATGATATGTTGCTTTTGAGCCGAACGGCATGGAATCGGGCACATAATTTTCATGACAGCAATGCGATTACATTTCATCGCATAAAGATAGAATAGAAAAAAGTGTTATGTAAAAGGAAAGCGGGAAAGGTTCACCTAAAGCTGCCCTTGAGAAAATGTTGATTTTGCAGGGTGGCTTTAGGCTTAAAAATATACTAGTAACTTTGAAGGTAGGCTCCTTTCACGCGTTGTTCAGTATTCCGGTCTATATGATGTTATTCTTATAGTCTGATTAATCGGAAAAATTAAACAGTTGAAAAACAATAAAAAATTTAAAATAAGCTGTTGACTTTAGGAAGAAAACGGGTATAATAAATCTTGCGAACAGCAAACAGCGAGCAGGAATGGCGGAATTGGCAGACGCGCAGGCTTCAGGTGCCTGTTGTGGCAACACAGTGAGGGTTCAAGTCCCTTTTCCTGCATCCTTTTTATGAGAAAAGGAAATAGGAACGCGGAAGTGTCGGAATTGGCAGACGAGCAAGACTAAGGATCTTGTGGCAGTAATGTCGTGTGGGTTCAAGTCCCATCTTCCGCAGGTCAAAAGTGCCGAATTCACGGCGCTTTTTTTGTATTATGGCAGGTGCGTGTTGCATTTCATGTTGCATCATCCGGAGATGCGCATCTCTCGTTTCAGCTGTGTGATGGAGGGCGTTATGAAGAAAACAAACCCGCGTCTGTTGTGCCCGTGCTGTGGAAAACACAGATTTAAGGAAGAAGGCTTTTATGAAATCTGCCCGGTATGCGGTTGGGAAGACGATCCACTGCAGAGGGATGAACCGGATTTTGAAGGCGGCGCCAATGATGAAAGTCTGAATCAGGCCCGCGCACGGTATCTGGCGAAGGGTGAAGTTTCCGCTACCTGAGCAGAACCGTTCTGTGATATACTATAATGGTCTGGGTATATGGAGCGGCACATAGAATTCCGTCTGCGGTCTGCCAAACAGAGCGCCGGGGAGCCGGAAGGGATGTAAGACGGCAGAGGATGCGGCAGACGGGAAGTCCTTTCAGGAGGAAACAGATTGTCGATCAGGGAAGAACTGGAAAAGAGAGAAGAGGAAATTCTCGCGCCGTGGGCCAGTCTGTCTGTTCACACGAGAGGGCGGCTGCGGGATGAGCCGCAGTGCGATATCCGGCCTGTTTTCCAGAGGGACAGGGACCGGATCCTTCACAGCAAGTCGTTTCGCCGCCTCAAGGATAAGACGCAGGTCTTCCTGACGCCGGACGGCGATCATTACCGGACGAGGATGACGCATACGCTGGAGGTCTCGCAGAATGCGCGCACGATTGCCAAGGCGCTGCGGCTGAATGAGGATCTGGTGGAGGCGATCGCGCTGGGGCATGATCTGGGGCATACGCCCTTCGGTCATGCGGGAGAGCGCACGCTGAGCCGTGTCTGCCCGGAAGGATTCCGTCATAACGAGCAGAGTCTGCGAATGGTGGACGTGCTGGAGAAAAACGGCAGAGGCCTCAACCTGACCTATGAGGTCCGGGACGGGATTCTGAACCATCAGACAGGGGGAATGCCCTGTACGCTGGAGGGGCAGATCGTTCGCTTTTCTGATAAAATCGCGTATTTCCATCACGATATGGACGACGCGATCCGCGGCGGCATTCTCACAGAGAGCGATATGCCGCGGGAGATCAGCGAGGTGCTCGGATCGACGCTGGGCGCAAGGCTGGACCGTTTCATTCACGATATTATCACGACGAGTCAGGGCAGGGCGGTGGTGGAGATGTCGCCCGAGGTGGCGGGCGCGATGAAAAAGCTCCGCGCTTTCATGTTTGAACGGGTCTACACAAATCCGACGGCAAAGGGAGAGGAGAGCAAGGCGGAGGCTCTGGTGGAGACACTGTTCGACTATTACCTGCGCCATACGGAGCAGCTGCCGCGCTATTTGCAGGAGCGCAGGGAGCTGGGGGATTCCCGGGAGCGGGTCGTGTGCGATTATATCAGCTCCATGACGGACCGGTTTGCGATCGCGCGCTATGAGGAACTCTATATTCCCAGAACGTGGCAGTGACGATTGGTTCCGCGGCGCTCAGGCACGGGCCGGGCGCAGACGGGCGAGGTGATTCGATGCGAAGCGAAGCGCCGGGATCGGCGCTGAAAATCGGTGCCGGTGATCGGCTTAGGAGGCCGTGCCGGAGTCTGGTATTGGTGATCGGCTTAGGAGGCCGGTGCCGGAGTCTGGTATTGGAGAGTGGCTTCGGAGACTGCGGGATTGACAGGCGAGAGGTGCTATGCGTTATTCGGATGATATAATAGAAGAAGTGCGCTCCGGAAACGACATTGTGGATGTGGTTTCCACCTATGTGCACTTACAGAAAAAAGGATCGAGTTATTTCGGGCTCTGTCCCTTCCATAATGAGAAATCGCCGTCGTTTTCCGTTTCGCCGGGCAAGCAGATATTCTACTGCTTCGGCTGCGGGGCGGGCGGAAACGTTATCACGTTTCTGATGAAATATGAGAATTACTCCTTTCAGGAGGCGCTGCGGGCGCTGGCGGATCGCGCGGGCATCAGGCTGCCGGAGATCGAGTACAGTGCCGAGATGAAGAAGAGAGAGGAGCGGCGGCTTCAGCTGCTGGCGGTCAATAAGGAGGCGGCGACGTATTATTACAGGATGCTCCGTTCTCCGAAGGGGCAGACGGGGCTGGCCTACTTCCGCAAACGAGAGCTCTCCGAGGAGACCATGAAGCGGTTCGGGCTGGGATATGCGGACGGGAGCGGGAGCGACCTCACGAATCATCTGCGGGGCTGCGGTTTTGCGGATGATGTGATCGCGGAGGCGGGCGTGGCCTCTTTTGATGAGAAAAGGGGACTGCACGATAAGTTCTGGAACCGCGTGATCTTCCCGATTCAGGACATCAGCCATCGTGTGATCGGATTCGGCGGCCGCGTGATGGGGGATGCCAAGCCCAAATATCTGAATTCACCGGAGACGCCGGTGTTTGACAAAAGTCGGAACCTGTACGGCCTGCATCTGGCCAAACAGTCGCGCAAGGGATATTTTATCCTCTGCGAGGGATATATGGATGTGATTGCGATGCATCAGGCGGGCTTCCCGGAGGCGGTGGCCTCCCTCGGCACGTCGTTTACGGAGGGACAGGCGGCGCTCCTTAAGCGCTATGTGAATACGGTGATCCTCTCCTACGACAGCGACACGGCCGGTGTGACGGCGGCTCTGCGCGGCATCCGTATTTTAAAAAGCGCGGGACTGACCGGCAAGGTGCTGAATCTGAAACCGTACAAGGATCCGGATGAATTCATGAAGGCGCTGGGCAGGGAGGAATTTCAGAAACGTCTGGATGAGGCGGAGAACTGCTTTTTCTTTGAGATCAGGACGATGGAGGGAGAGTATGATCTGAAGGATCCGGCGGGGCGCACTGCGTTCTCGAGGGCGCTGGCCAGAAAACTCTGCGAATTCGAGGAGGAGGTCGAGAGGGAGAACTATCTGCGCGCGATGGCGCAGCGGTATTTCATCGACACATCGGCGCTGCGCAAGCTGGTGACCTCGTATGCGGGAGCCGGAGGTGAGGGTGCGGCTGTGATCCAGCCAAAGCCAAGACCGAGACAGGCGTCCGGCAGAAAGCCGTCGGAGGACGCGTCGCTGCAGCCCCAGAGGCTCCTGCTGACGTGGCTGGCCGATTACCCGGAGGCGTACGGGCAGGTCAGAAAGTACCTGTCCGCGGAGGACTTCTCCGAAGGCCTCTACCGTCAGGCGGCGGAGAAGTTTCTCTCCGCGCTGGAGGAGGGCAAGGCGGGAGCGGCCTCGGTGATCAGCTGTTTTGCTCAGGAGAGCGAGCAGCAGGAGGCGGCGCGCCTGTTCAACACGAGGGTGCGGGGGCTGGCGACGCGGGAAGAGTGTGAGAAGGCCTTCCACGACGCTCTCTATGCTGTCAAAAAGAGCAGCTACGAGCGCATGACCGCGCAGGAAAACGCGGGTCCGCAGACGCTGACGCAGATGATCAGCGGAAAACGGGCGCTGGAGGAGCTGGCGAGAGCGAAATTTACGCTGCCCGCCGGTCTGCAGGAAACGTAAGCGGACAGGCTCCGCGCGGACGGGGCAATGCGGAACTGCTGCGAAAATGAAAAGATAGAAAGGAATCACGACAAAATGGACGAGAAGATTCAGGAAGAATTTGAGAAAAAGCTGGGCGAACTGGTAGCGCTCGGCAAGAAGAAAAACGTTCTGGAATATCAGGAAGTCATTGACTTTTTCGGAGAGATGAATCTGGAAGAGGAGCAGTATGATCTGATTCTGCAGACGCTGGAACAGAACGGAATCGATATCATCCGTGTCGCGGACGACGATGAGGACGAGGTGCCGGAGGAAGAGCTGGAGCTGATCGAGGAAGAGGGCGAGGACGTCGATGCGGAGAGCCTTGACCTGACGGTGCCGGACGGCATTAATATTGAAGATCCGGTTCGTATGTATTTAAAGGAGATCGGCAAGGTGCCGCTTCTGACCGCAGATGAAGAGATTGAGCTGGCAAAGCGCATGGAAAAAGGGGACGAGGAGGCCAAGAAGCGTCTGGCCGAGGCGAACCTGCGTCTTGTCGTCAGCATTGCGAAGCGCTATGTCGGAAGAGGAATGCTCTTCCTTGATCTGATTCAGGAAGGAAATCTCGGTCTGATCAAAGCGGTTGAGAAGTTTGATTTCCGCAAAGGATTCAAATTCTCGACGTATGCGACGTGGTGGATCCGTCAGGCGATCACGCGTGCCATCGCCGATCAGGCGCGCACGATCCGGATTCCGGTGCATATGGTGGAGACGATTAACAAGCTGGTCCGTGTGAGCAGACAGCTGCTGCAGGAGCTGGGACGCGAACCCACACCGGAAGAGATCGCCAAGGAGATGAAGATTCCGGTGGAGCGTGTGCGTGAGATTATCAAGATCTCTCAGGAGCCTGTTTCCCTGGAGACGCCGATCGGCGAGGAGGAGGACAGCCATCTGGGCGACTTCATTCAGGACGACAATGTGCCGGTTCCCGCGGATGCGGCGGCGTTTACCCTCCTGAAAGAACAGCTGGTCGAAGTGCTGAGCACCCTGACCCCCAGAGAGCAGAAGGTTCTGCGCCTGCGTTTCGGTCTGGACGACGGCCGCGCGCGCACGCTGGAGGAAGTCGGCAAAGAGTTCAACGTCACAAGAGAGCGAATCCGCCAGATCGAGGCCAAAGCCCTCCGCAAACTCCGCCACCCCAGCCGCAGTCGGAAATTGAAGGACTACCTAGATTAAGTATGAGCAGTGTGCCCTTCCATTTTAACAAATAAGGAATTCCTATGATACATTTATCGAAACGCCTCCGCACCCTCTGCCAGATGGTGACGGCGGACAGCCGCCTCTGCGACGTCGGATGCGATCACGCGCTTGTGCCGCTGGCTCTGCTCGAGGAGGGGAGAATTCCCTCTGCGCTCGCCATGGACGTTGCAAGGGGGCCGCTTCTTGCCGCCGCCGCGAATGTGGAGGCGCACGGGTATGAACGTCAGGTACAGACCCGACTCTCAGACGGGCTCGGCGCTTATGAGATCGGAGAGGCCGACACACTGGTGATTGCCGGGATGGGCGGGCCCCTGATCCGGGAGATTCTGGAGAGAGAGCCGCAGAAGGCGCAGAGCTTCCGGGAGCTGGTTCTCGAGCCACAGTCGGAGGTGCACGAGGTGCGCAGCGCGCTGCGCGGGATGGGAATCGGCATCGTTTCCGAGAAGATGGTGGAGGAGGATGGCAAGTTCTATCCGGTGATACGCGCCGTGCCGGGAGAGAAGGGCGTGCGGCCTGACTGGGCGGCGGCCTTTGGCGGTGAGAATCCGCCGGAGGAAGCACAGAGGCTGCGGGCAGAAGATGCGTTTGGCCCCGCCCTGCTGCGGGACGCTGATCCGGTTCTGCTGTGCTGGCTGCGCTGGCGCGCGCAGGTGAACGAATCGGTGCGCCGCCAGCTGGAGCAGGCGATGAACCAGCCGGCATTCGATGCAGCATCGGAGAAACCGGCGGCCAATGCGCAGGAAGAGCCGGAAGGTCAGACGGAACAGAACAGCGACACTGGCGACACTGCACGGCTGCAGCGACAGCGTCAGGAGACGCGGCTGGCCCGCCTTGCCGCGCGTTTGCAGGAGGTGGAGCGGGAGGCGTCGGATCTGCAGAATGCCCTGCGCTTTTTCGCTCCCTAGCGGGTTTTTCCAATAGAC
>JAUNGV010000046.1:7286-23657 GCA_030524225.1 Eubacteriales bacterium | reverse complement strand
GTCTGCATTGTTTCAGAAGGAGGATACGCCGTTCCGACAGGACATTCCGGCCTTCTGTCTGGATGATCAGGAACTCCTGCGCACGGGGGACAGTATCGGAATTGTGCGGCAGGGACGGTACGATCCGGTGGGGCGGCACACCCACACTTATCTGGAACTGGCCTACGTCTGGTCGGGGGAGAGCGTGCAGTGGATCGAGGGGGAGCGGCTGCCGATGCGCCGGGGCGACATCTGCCTGATGGATCCGGAGGTGGAGCACGCGGTGGAAGCGTGCGGCAGGGAGGATACCGTCGTCAATCTCGTGATGCCGCAGCGGCTGTTTGATTATACGTTTCTCTCCAAGATGGGAGAACAGAGCATTCTCTCCCGTTTCCTCTTAAATGCGGTCACAAAGCAGAGAAACCGGAAGCATTATCTCTACTTCCCGACGAGCGGCAATGAGCGGGCCGCGTGGCTCATGGAGACGCTGCTGCTGGAGTATTATGAGCGGGATCTGGGGTGGCGCGAGGCGATGGACAGCTATCTGCTCCTGCTCTTTACGGAAATGCTGCGCAGCTTCCGGGCGGGAGGCGGTCAGGAGGAGAGCGGGACGGGAGCGTCTGTGCAGGAAATTCTGGCCTATATAGAAACGAATTACCGCGACTGTACCCTCTCGCAGGCAGCCGCGCAGTTCTCCTTCCATCCGGTCTATCTGACGACGATGCTCAAGGAGAAGACGGGACGCGGTTTTCTCGAGCACCTGCAGAGCCAGCGGCTGCACATGGCCTGCTATCTGCTGCTTCACACGGATATGAAGATTGCGGAAATTGCGGAGGAGGTGGGATATAGCAATCTGGATTTCTTCTACCGCAAATTCAAAGCGGCCCAGGGCTGTACGCCGCGGGCGTTCCGGGAGCTGTCAAAATAAGAAACGAGAGAGCGGAAGCGACAGCTGACGGAACCGTGCCGCGCGGGCGGCGGGACTTGCCGACGCAGGAGACACAATACCTTAAAAATGGTCAGTAAATGGATAAAGGAACGACATTGTGGGAGGAGCTTATTTTCGTTAGGATGGGAGCAGGGAAACGGGAATTGTGCAGGAGCGTCACAAATCACAACGCAAAATCAAAGATTTTGCTATAGAGGGCAAACACAAATCTGATATTGACTGAGCGCAGCGAGGGATGCCTCTTAAATGCAGTGCAAGAAGAGGAATCGTTCGCCTGAGGTCGATGGAATGCCCCGTCGCGTGAAACGCTCCGGAATGGAGATCACTATGAAAATAACGAAATTAAGAACCAACCATATGGAAAATCCGATCGGCTACGCGCTGGAGGGGCCGGTTCTGACTTGGACAGTCGAAGAGGCGAGGGGAACGCGGACACAGAGCGCGCAGGTGCAGATCGCAGCGGATCCGGACTTTACCCGGATTCTCTCGGACAGCGGCGTCCGGACGGATCTGGATTCCAGAGGGTATGTGCCGGAGCTGACGTTGAGGGAGAGAACCCGTTATTACTGGCGCGTGAGCGTACAGGATGATACGGGAGAGAGCGGGATCAGCGGGACGGCGTTTTTCGAGACCGCGCCGGAGAAGATTGCGGGCCAGTGGATTACCGCGCCCTTCGGGAAGGACGCGCACGCGATCTATCAGAAAAGCTGGACCCTGCCGGAGACTTCGTCTGCGGCTGGTCGCAGCGTGGGACAGGGCGATGTGTCCGCAGACGGCTGCAGTGCGGGACAGGATGATTCGTCTGCGGCGGACATTGTGAGCGCGCGTCTGTATATTTCCGGACTGGGCGTCTATGAGGCGTACTTAAACGGAGAGAAGATCGGCGACGAATATCTCGCGCCATTTTACAACGATTACAACAACTGGATTCAGCTCCAGACTTACGATGTGACGGAGCTTCTGCGCGGCGGGATGAACACGCTGGGCGTGATGCTCGGAAACGGCTGGTATAAGGGGCGCTTTGGCTTTATCGACAAGATGGACCGGATTTACGGGGATACGCAGGCGTTTGTGTGCGAGCTGGAACTTGTTTGCGCGGACGGGACGAGACGTTCCATCGTCTCGGATGAGAGCTTTCTGTGCCACACGTCGGCGGTTCTGGAGAGCAGCATCTATGACGGGGAGGTCTATGACGCGCGGCTGGAACAGCCGGGCTTCGGACTGCCTGCGGCGGGAAGCGATCTGGTCCGGGCGGTACAGAGCGGCGCAGGGAGCGCCGCGGCGGACGGGACAGATGATGCGGCGACTGCGCCGGAGAGCCAGGCACGGGGAACCGGCGGCCGGGAGAACTTGACAGAGGCGGCCGCTTCCGATGAGGCGCTGCGGGCGCAGGGCTGGGTGAGCGCCGTTCCTGCCGGGGAAGAGATTCAGGCGTTCTCCGGGCGGCTGCGGGCGCGCCGGAGTCTGCCCCTGACGGTACAGGAGAGTCTGAAGCCGGTGGAGGTGATTCACACGCCTGCCGGAGAGACAGTGCTCGACTTCGGACAGAACCTGACCGGTCTGTTTACCTTTGTCTGCCGTGAGCCGGAGGGGGCGGAAATCAGACTCCAGTTCGGCGAGATTCTGCAGAGCGGGAACTTCTATAACGACAATCTGCGCTCGGCCAAAGAGGCGTACCGCTATATTTCCGACGGCACGGCGCGGATCGTGCGCCCGCACTTTACATTCTACGGATTCCGTTATATGAAGGTGGAGGGGATCGGCGAGGTGAACCCGGAGGACTTCACGGCTCTCGTGCTGCACTCGGAGATGGAGCGGACGGGCTGGATCGAGACCTCGAATGAAAAGGTGAATCAGCTCTTCCACAACGCGCTCTGGGGACAGAAGGGCAATTTCGTCGACGTGCCCACGGACTGCCCGCAGAGAGACGAGCGGATGGGCTGGACGGGAGACGCGCAGGTATTCTGCGCGACGGCGAGCTTCAATATGTACACGCCTGCTTTTTACCGGAAATATCTCTACGATATGCTGGGAGAACAGCGGGAACTGGGCGGTTCCGTACCCCATGTGGTGCCGGACATCCTCGATCAGATCAATGCGGCGCTGCGCCAGCCGGGACGGGCGCAGGAACTGGGGATGACACCGCCTCCCGCAGACGCCGACGCAGCGGCGGGCTCCTGCGCGTGGGGCGATGCGGCGACGGTGATTCCGTGGACGACGTATCTCTTTTACGGGGACCGGACGATGCTGGCGGCGGAGTATGAGAATATGAAGCTGTGGACGGATCACATCCGCCGGATCGATGAGGAGAAGTGCGGCGGTAGGCGGCTCTGGACCCATGGATTCCACTTCGCGGACTGGCTGGCCCTCGATAACTTCCACAAGGATACGTGCTTCGGCGGCACCGATCCGTATTATGTGGCGAGCACCTACTATCTGTACTCCGCGCAGCTGACCGCGCAGGCAGCCGCCGCGCTGGGCAGAGAAGAGGAGGCGGCGCAGTACGGGCAGCTGGCGGAGGAAGTGCGCGAGGCGATGCGTGGGGAGTATTTTACCCCGACGGGGCGGCTGGCGGTCGATACGCAGACGGCGATGGTGCTGGCGCTCTACTTTGACATTGCGCCGCAGGAGGCGAGAGGCCGCTTGATCGAGGCGCTGCGCGCCAAGCTGGAAGAGGAGAACGTGCATCTGACGACGGGATTCGTCGGCACGCCGTATCTGTGCCCGGCGCTGACAGAGAACGGGCTGGCGCAGTACGCGTATACGCTGCTGCTCAACGAGGATTTCCCGAGCTGGCTCTACGAGGTCAATATGGGGGCGACGACGGTCTGGGAGCGCTGGAACTCCGTTCTGCCGGACGGTATGATCAGCGACACGGGAATGAACAGCCTGAATCATTACGCCTACGGTTCGATTGTCGAGTGGATGTACCGCTATATGTGCGGTCTGAATCCGGATAAAGACGAGCCGGGCTTCCGGCGGTTCACGATCCGGCCGTACCCGGATGCGCGTTTCGGACAGGTGGAGATGAGATACGAGTCGGTGTACGGAACGATCCGCAGCGGCTGGAAACAGGAGGACGGCGCGTGGGTGTTTACGGTGCGCGTTCCGTTCGACACACAGGCGCGCTTCGAGCTGCCGGAGGCGGTGCTGGAGGAGGCAAAAGTGTGTGTGCGTCGCGCGGACGGCACGGTGCTGGAGTCGGCAGGGGAGTCCCTGTTGCGGGACGGCGGGACCGATCTGGTGCCGGGTGAATATGTGATCACGGTGGCAAGAGCCCTTGCGGATGGAGGCGAGGCGTGTGTGTGAACAGTGATTCCACGGGAGAGGGAATAGGAGCCGGAGATTTGTGCAGGAGCGTCACAAATCTCGATACTGGCAGACGCAAATTGGATATTTGCGTCGCCCCGTCGCGCGGAGCGCTCCGGTATGGAGGGGAGTTATGGAATTTTCATCAAAGTTTGTCAGCGAGTGCCTGGAGCGCTCGACGTATACGCATCATGTGGCGGCGCCGCTGTTCCGGCGCAGCGTTGTGCTGGAGGGGGAGCAGGCGCGGGGGGAGATCCTGCTCTGCGGTCTCGGTTTCTATGAACTGTTCGTGAATGGGAGACGGATCACAAAGGGGGCGCTGGCTCCCTATATCTCCAATCCGGATCATATCGTCTATTACGACAGATATGATCTGACGCCGTATCTGCGCCGGGGCGAGAACGTCATCGGCGTCATGCTCGGCGACGGTTTCCAGAACGGCAAGACCCGGGTCTGGGATTTCATGGATAATGTATTTAACAGCGCGCCGAAGCTGGCGCTGTGCCTCCGGATTGAGGATGGATCGCAGACGATCGAGCTGGAGGCGGCGGACTTCTATTGTAAAAAGGGACCGGTGCTTTTTAACGATCTGCGCTCCGGTGTCTTTTATGACAGACGGCTGGAGGAAGCGGGATGGAACGCGCCTGGCTTCGTGCAGGACGAGGGGTGGCACGCGCCGGTTGCGGCTGAGAAGCCGCGGGGAGAGGCGAGGCTGTGTGAAGCGGAGCCGATCGCGGTGACGCGCGAGATCAGTCCGGTCAGCGTGCGCCCGGGAGAGCTCGCGCCCTATGAATCGAGAGCGGATGTGCTGGAAGGACTGTGCGGTGAAGAGACGCCGGAGGGACCGGTGCCCGCCACGGGCGGATACCTTTTTGACTTCGGAGAGAACAACGCCGGAATCTTCCGTCTGCGCATCAAAGGAGAGCCGGGGCAGCGCATCGACATCCAGTGCGGTGAGGAGCTTCTGGACGGCAAACTCGACTACAGTAATATCAATTTCTACCCGGACGGCTATGCGCAGCGGGATAGTTACATCCTGGGAAGCGGGGAGGAGGAGATCTTCGAGCCTCCGTTTACCTACCACGGCTTTCGCTATCTGTACGTCTGTGGGATCACCCCGGAACAGGCGACGCCGGAGCTGCTGACGTATCTCGTGATGAGCTCTGATCTGGAGGAGCGGGGCGATTTCAGCTGCTCGGATGAGATGGCCAACCGGATTTACGAGGCGGCGAAGCGGAGCGATGCATCGAATTTCTACTATTTTCCGACGGACTGCCCGCACCGGGAGAAAAACGGCTGGACAGGCGATGCGGCGATCTCGGCGGAGCACATGATTCTGACGCGGGGGACGGAGCGGAGCTGGCGGGAATGGCTGCGCAATATCCGCTGCGCACAGAGACTGGATGGTCAGATCCCGGGCATCGTGCCGACGGGGGACTGGGGCTATGAATGGGGGAACGGACCTGCATGGGACCGCGTTCTCTTCGAACTGCCGTATCAGACATGGAAATACCGGGGCGAAACCGGGGTGATCCGGGAGAATGCCCGCGCGATGATGCGGTATCTCGATTACATCAGCACAAGACGGGATGAGAACGGTATTGTCGCGGTGGGGCTCGGGGACTGGGTGCCGGTGGACCGGGATGCGGAGGATTATCAGGCGCCGCTCGGATTTACGGACAGCGTGATGGTGCTGGATATGTGCCGCAAAGCGAGGGAGATGTTCGCGGCGGTCGGACTGCCGCTGCAGGCGGCGTTTGCGGAGCAGTTGGGGACAGAGATGCTGGAAGCGGTGCGCCGCCGGTATCTGGACGGGGCATCCATGATGATCCGGAGCGCCTGCCAGAGCGCGCAGGCGATGGGCGTTTACTACGACGTGTTTACGGATGCCGAGAAACCGGCCGCGTTCGGGCGGCTCATGGAATTGATTCGCAGAGACGGCGGCAGGACGACCTGCGGTTTCCTGGGGCTGCGCGTGCTGTTTCATGTGCTTGCGCAGTTCGGTGAGGCGGAGCTGGCGTACCGGATGATGACCGGAACGGACTACCCTTCCTATGGCTACTTTATCAGCAAGGGGGATACGACGATACCGGAGTGGTTCCTGCCGGATGAACGGCGCAGGACGATCTCGCAGAATCACCATTTCCTCTGTGATCTCGTGCAGTGGTATATGCGTTATCCGGGCGGCATCGAGGTGAGAAACAGCAAAGCGGTGACGATCCATCCCCGCTTTATCGAAGCGCTCTCCTGTGCACAGGCGCGCCACAGCCTGCCGGACGGCGAGGTCAGCGTGCGCTGGCAGCGGGACGGGGAACAGATCCGTCTGGAGATCTCCTGTCCTGAAACGGTGGATTGCGAACTCGTCCTGGATCCGGCGTACTATTTCGTCAAGGACGGGAACTGCTATCTGGAAAAAGCAGGCGCAGGAGAATGGACGATTGCGAAGAGGAAGTGAGCGGGGGCGGAGTTAGGAGCAGAGGTGAGAGTTGTTCAGAGGTTCTGTTCTGCGTTATCCAGAGCGTTGTCTGGCGATGAAGATGGGAAAATAGGAAAGAAAGACAGAAGAATAGAATGAGCGGGGGAGAAGGCGCAAGGCAGAAAAAGGACAGAGAGCAGAATAAAAAAGGGACAAAGGAGAGGATAGAGCGGAGGTACAGAAAGAGAGCCGGTTCGGGAAAAGATGATTCCCGAACCGGCTCTTTTTCAGTGGATCTTTTGACATGGAGCTGGCTGCGTTTCCTCAAATGCCGCGCGCCGCCTACCACGTCAGCCAGCCCAGCCCGGCAGCGATAGAGCTGATCAGGATGGCGATGATGCCGATCGGAGCGAGGTATTTGATCATAAAAGCGTAAATGCGTTTTGCCTTGAAGGAGACGCCGTGCTCCTCCACCTCGTCGATGACGGCCTGCGGCTTGATGACAAAGCCGACAAAGACGCAGGTGAGGAACGCGACAATGGGCATCAGCACGCTGTTGCTGGTGAAGTCAAAGAAGTCGAGGATGCTCATGCCAAGAGGCGTAACGCCGCTCCAGATACCGAAACCGAGGGAGGAGGGGATGCCGACCGCGACGCAGAAGAGCGTGACGATCACGGTGGAGAGCCGGCGGTTCCAGTGCAGTCTGTCCTGCAGAATCGAGACGATCGTCTCCATCAGGGAGATGGAGGAGGTGAGCGCCGCGAAGAAGACCAGCAGGAAGAACAGCGTGCCGATTACCATACCACCCGGCATGCTGTCAAAGACCTTGGGCAGCGTGATAAACATCAGGCCGGGGCCCGCGCTCATCGCGGACTCGTCTCCGCCGGAGAAGGTAAAGACAGCCGGAACGATCATCAACCCTGCCAGAAACGCGATGGCTGTGTCAAAAATTTCGATTTGGCGGACGCTCTTTTCCAGGTTGTCCGTCTTCTTCATATAAGAGCCGTATGTGATCATAATGCCCATGGCGAGGGACATGGAATAAAAGAGCTGACCGAGGGCGGCGAGCACGGTTTTGCCCGTGAGCTTCGAGAGGTCGGGGCGTAGATAATAGAGAACGCCCTCTCCGGAACCGGGTCTGGTGATGGCGAATACCGCGATGACAACGGACAGAAGAACGAGCAGAGGCATCAGAACCGTGCTGACCTTCTCGATTCCTTTCTCCACACCGAGAATGACGACGACGGAGGTCAGCAGCAGGAAGACGAGAAACCAGAGAAGCGGCTGGCCGGTCTGGCTGATGAAGCCGTTGAAGAAGGCGTCGTCTGAAGCGGCCAGTCCCTGTCCGGAGAGGAACACGACGAAATATTTGACGACCCAGCCGCCGATGACGGAGTAATAGGGCAGGATCAGCACCGGAACGAGAGTCGTCAGAATCCCCAGAAACCGGAATCGCTTGTCCAGAGAGGAGAAGGCAGCGATGGCACTCAGGCCGGTCCGGCGTCCGATTGCGATCTCGGAGACCATCATCGCGAAACCGAAGGTGACGGCCAGAATCAGGTAGACGAGCAGGAAGGTGCCGCCGCCGTACTCAGCGGCCAGATAGGGAAACCGCCAGATGTTGCCCAGTCCCACCGCGGAACCCGCTGCGGCCAGAACGAAGCCGATTTTGCTGGAGAAATTACTGCGCTGTTTTTGTTTCATAATGAATGTAACCCCCTGAAGAGAATCTGAATGATATGTCCGGCATCCGGGACAGGCGGGATGGCGGCAGCGCGCGGAGTTCATCTCCCAAAATGAATAAAAATACGCCGGCCGGCAAAGCGGATGGAAATGTCGGCTGGCGTATTCGCGTTGTACTGCTGCATGTGCACTGCGTCGAATGCTTCTGGTATGAAGTATACCATAGAGAGAGAAAAATAAAAATGGAAATCATGGGGGTTCAGGCAATTAATTCCCCTCAATTCATGCAATCATTTATTCAATTCATGAGCTACACGTGATTCGGAAAGATGATTCACATGGAGCAGAGGAATTACGAACAGCCCAGTTTTTGTTTCAGAGCCTCCTGAAGCGTTTGCGAGAAGTTGATGCCTGCCGCTGCGGCGCGATCATTGAGCCAGGCGGGGAGAGTCAGAGTTTTTTTGACGGACTTCTCAAAATGTTCTTTGGCATAGGCGGCAACGTCTACAGCAATCATATTGACGAAGGCTTCGGAGACGTCGCTGATTTCCAGTTCTGCAGCGATGGCGTTTGGATAAATAGCGGAAAGAGGGGAGGAGGACGGTGCATCGCCGCCTTCCTTCTGCAGAGTGTAGAGATAACCGGCAAGGCAGTCGAGAGCCATCTGCATGGCTTCTTCCAGAGAAGTTCCGCAGGTGGACAGGAAATTCAGATCAGGAAAAACGACAGAATAGCCATTTTTTTCTTTAAAAAAATATGCGGGGTAAACAGATACCATGAGAACCTCCTTATTCAAATTAGGGATTGCTTTTATTTCAATCCAGCCTGTTTGAGAATAGAATTTTCAGTCCCTTTCGGTAAATCTCTGCAGTGAAAGGGAATTGTGACCTTTCCCGGTTTGCAGGGATGTTTATAGTGGCGGTGGGAACCGGTGGAGGAGGCGAAGAACCATCCGTCTGCCAAAATCATTCGTTCCATTTCAATGGGTTTTTTAGGCATAGAGGAATCCTTTCTTTGAGTATAGAACAATAGACGTGTAAAAACAATACGTGTAATTTGGAAACGTACCAATAGTGAAAAAGGAAAGAAATGTAGAAAAGGAAGTGGGGATCGGGGAACAGAGGCCAAAGATCAGGTGATGGGCTGCGGATAAAGAAGCGCTTTGTAGAAATGATATCCTATAAAAATAGTATATCACGGAGATTCCGCTACAGGTTGCCGCAGTTCTCTTTTTTTCGATAAAATTGATATAGATCAATGAAAGCGAAAGAACAACCATACTATAATAATACAATCATGAGGTGGGATGAATGACAGGCAATATAGACGTTATATCATTTTTTCGGGAAAATTACAGGATTTATGATGAGAAATTATTAAAAGAAATGGATCGGATCGCGCAGGTCAGACAGACAACGCGCGGTGAGATCCTGCTCAAGCAGGGAGAGGTTCCCCGGTATATACTCTTTCATCTGGAAGGAATTGAGAGAGGATACTATATTGATGACAGCGGGGTGGAGCATACGGAAGGGTTCAGCGGGATGCACAGTCTGCCGCTGATGCCGGCTACTGCGCTGGACGAGCCGTCCTCTATCAGTGTGGAGGTGCTAAAGGCCGGTGAAATTCTGTTGCTGCCGACGGAGAAAGTGCTGGAAATGCTGCCGTTTTATCCTGCATTGCTGCAGGCGTATAATCGGATTCTCCAGTATTCGGTTAAGGTACACGTCGAGATCAAGAATGCGCTGCTGCAGTACGATGCGAAACAAAGATATTTGTGGTTTATAAAGAAATTTCCCGGAATCACAGAGCAGGTCAACCACAGATATATCGC
Source organism: Eubacteriales bacterium (assembly GCA_030524225.1). GTDB lineage: Bacteria > Bacillota > Clostridia > Lachnospirales > Lachnospiraceae > CAG-791. The sequence goes on along the minus strand of JAUNGV010000046.1, from coordinate 13,490 downwards.
CTCCTTTCTGGACATGACGCCGGAGACACTGAGCCGGATTCGGAAAATGGGGGGTACAGCGCAGATGTATTGAGGAGATCAGTTGTCCGGGACGGCAGGATGCGGGACGCGGAGTGATGAACAGGAAGCGGGCATCCTGAGAAGAGTTGGGGACGCAGTGATCGTCATGACAGGGAGCACTCTGGCAGGATACATAGGCCGATGGAGAATAGAGTAAACGTAAAAGAGCGGTAGAGAGATGCTGCATATAGCGATTTGCGATGACGATGAAAAGACCCTGAATGATCTGGAGATGAGAATCCAGCATATTCTCCGGAAACAGGTTGTTATTTCCAAACATACCAATCCTTTTTCTCTCCTCACTTATATCGTAGATGAAGTGAGGGGAGAACTTGATCTTGTCATTTTAGATATCAAATTAAAAGAGCAAAATGGTATTCAGATTGCCAAGACCATTCTGGCTCATTTTGCGCAGATCAAAATTATTTTCATGACATCCTATCTGGAGCGGGTGAAGGATATTTTTCAGATTTCACCCACGTATTTTCTGCTCAAACCCATAGAAACCAATTATCTGTATGATGCGCTGTATAAGACGATGGAGGAGATCGACGACGGCAGAACCAATGTCCTGATCGTTCGCTCGGGAACTTCTGGTAAGCGTATTCAGACGTTCAAAGTCCGTAATATTTATTTTATTGAGAGTGATAACAGGCTGATTCATATTCATGAATCGGAGCAGGTGACCAGTGCATATATGAAGCTGGATGAGATTGAACGGGATCTTTCGGTCAATTTCTGCCGCTGCCATCAGAGTTATATTGTGAATATGGACAAAATCATGAAGGCGGAGAAAGAGTCCATTACGCTGTTCAATGATGTAATTATTCCTGTCAGCCGTTCCAAACGAAGAGAGGTGACGGAGAAGATTCACCGGTATCTGGGAATGCAGTGACAGAAAATGGCAAATTTCATGTTAATTCTTCCATAAAAAGTTGAAACGGGAAGGAATGTAATACGCTGTGAGAAAGAGAATCGGGAGGTATGTCTATGATTACGTGCGCGACAATATGGGAAAAGGGCGACAGGGAGCAGAACGAGGACTTTGTCGGGACGCAGATAAACGGAAATGAAGGATTGTTTGTGCTGGCGGATGGGCTTGGAGGTCACGGGAAGGGAGAGGTGGCATCCCGGCTTGTCGTGGAGACTGCGCTGCAGAGTTACCGTACAGGGGGAAGTCATGCAGGCTTCCTTGGGGAGATTTGTGAGCAGTGCCAGAATGCGCTGTTACAGGAGCAGCGCCGGGTTCACGCGACGATGGATATGAAGACGACGTTTGTCGCATGTTCGGTCAGCGCGGACAGTATTTGCTGGGTTCATGTGGGGGATTCCAGACTGTATCTGTTTGAGAGGGGAAGGCTCCGCACAAGAACGACAGATCACAGCGTTGTGCAGATGCTCGTCTATGCGGGGGAAATTAAGGAGAAGGAGATTCGCTTCCATCCGGACAGAAACCGCCTTCTCAAGGTCATGGGGACGGAGTGGGAGAAGCTGGAATACGAGTGCAGCGATGTGATAGACCGTCGGAGCGGGCAGGCTCTGCTTTTGTGTTCGGACGGATTCTGGGAGCTGATCGACGAGAAGAAGATGGAGAAATGCCTGAAAGCAGCCGGAACTGTGCAGGAGTGGGCGCAGAGTATGCAAGAGATCGTCCTGCGAAACGGGCAGAACAGGGATATGGATAATTATTCGGCTGTCTGCATCTGGTGTTCTTGAGGGAGGGGAGAGTATGGCAATCACGATATGTCCCAAAGGACATTATTATGACGACGGTAAATTTTTCAGATGTCCGTACTGCGGGATTTCTCTGGATTTGGAGGAGGATAACGAAAATCCGGCAGAGGAGAGAACTGTCATGCTTACCCCCGCTGCGCAGGAGAGCGAAGGGGACGATAAAACCGTTATGTATGTGGGAAGAGAGGATGTGGGAGATTATGTGACGGGATGGCTGGTGTGTATCGACGGGGCCGAAAAGGGTCGGGATTACCGCATTCACGCCGGGTTTAACCGAATCGGCAGGAGCTACCAGATGGATATCTGCATTGAAGAGGATCTGAGTATTACGAGAGATAATCATTGTTCGGTGATCTATGACGCCAGAGAAAACCGGTTTTCCATCATGCCGTCGGCAGGAACCGTGACGTATCTGAACGATGAGATTCTGATGAAAACAGAGCCGTTGCTGGCAGGGGACAGGATCAGGATCGGGCAGACGACGCTGGAGTTCGTTGCGTTCTGTCAGGGGGAGAGGAAATGGGAAGAAAATATGCGCTGACCGCTCTGGCTGTGCTGCTCATAATTCTGGGCGGGAGTTCTCTTTGTGTGCAGGCACAGCAAACGGAGTATGTAATCCGGCAGGCGGAGATTGAGATGCCGTCAGTTACGGTTTATCTGGAACCGTCCGTTTCGGAGGAGGCAGTGCAGCAGGGAGAGGCATTTCTGGGGGCGGAGCGGCTGACATTGGAGAGTGGAAGTGCAGCGTCGGAACGTCCGATCGCTTACTATTTTCTTCTGGATTGTTCCGCGTCCATACCGGCGGCAGCGTTTGCGGATATGAAAGCCGGAATGGAACAGTTCTCCGAAGAGAAATTGAGGGAAGAGGATTGCCTGACAGTGTATACCTTTGGAGATGCCGTGCAGGTGCTGTATGAAGGAGGCGGAGAAGGAGAATCGCTGCAGGAGACTCTGGCAGATGTGAAAAACAGAGACCAGAATACGCTTCTGTTTGAGGCGATTGCCACGGTCGCAGATCAGGCGGCGGAGCAGAGAGAATACGGCAGGAAAATTCTGATCGTACTGACGGACGGAGAAGACTTCTCGCTTGGAACGGCGACGGGACAGGAGGCGCTGGAGAGCCTGAAGAAATGTGGGTTGTCCATCAATGCCGTGGCGCCGGAAAGTGCGGGGAAGGAGTACGTCAACGCACTGGGGGAGTTTGTCAGAAGCTCCGGCGGGGAACTGGCGGTCGTTGGAGAAGAGGGAAGCACGCAGGCGCTGGGGGAGTTTGCCCGGAAGGCGCAGAGTGCGCTCTGCATTTCTTATCGGGCGCAGAATAATCGTGTGAGTAATCAGATGGAGATATTGGCGCTGACGATGCCGGGAGAGGAGACGGTGACCAGAGAGGTGCTGGTCTCTGAGTGGATACCGGATCAGGAGGCGCCGGTAATGACCGGGGCAGAGAAACTGACGGAGAATACGCTGAAAATTGTGTTTTCAGAGCCGGTCATTCATGCGGATAAGGTGTCGGCATGGAAGATTCGGCGTGATGGAGTGAATGTGCCGCCGGAAAGCGTGAACATCCATCAGGATGACGGGGAATGCTGGGCGGAACTGGCCTTTTCGCAGGAGTTGTACGGAGGAGAGTACCAGATAGAGGGAGTCGGGATAACCGATGATTCCCAGGAGGAAAATGCGCTGCAGGAGATGCTGACGGTGCGTCTGGAGGGGGCGGATGCGGAGACCGGGACAGCAGAAGAGCCGCCGGGAGAAGAGGGCGGAGCTGCCGCTTGGGCGGCAGGGGGATTTGCGGGGATTGTTACACTCGGTCTTATTCTCGTGTTTCTTGTTGTGTTTCTGGTGCGAAGGAAACGACACGGCGGGGACAAGGGGGAGCAGGAAGAGAACAAGATTACCTATACGGAGGGAGACCCGATCCGGGTGGCGGAGCCGGAGCAGCATGAGAGAATACCGGTTGTCTATGAAGCCGGTAAGGAGCTTGTGATTCTGGCAGATATGGACGGAAGAAATATCAGAAAAATTGACGCGCGCATTGACGGGAGCCTGTTTGTCGGCAGATCGTCCATCTGTAATTACTATTTTGACGATGCGTCGCTTTCCAAGCAGCACTTTGTTCTGGAGTACGACGGGGAGAATATGTATGTGACGGATCTGAACAGCAGCAACGGGACAAGAGTCAACGGGATCCCGATTCACAGGAGATACCGCCTGCATCAGGACGACGTCATCACGGCGGGGACGCTGCGCTTCCGGTTGAAGTGGTAAATCGGAGGCGGTGTGAACGAAAGGATACGACAGGGAGGGAGCACAATGGGAATACGTCTGGATACGATCTGTCCGGACTGCTTTATGGTGGGAATGCAGGACGGAATCTGTACAAGGTGCGGATTCGGAATGCAGGAACAGCCGGATATGCAGGGAATGGACACCTATACGATCCTGCACGGACGCTATCTGATCGGTAAAATTCTGGGGAAGGGCGGCTTTGGCATCACCTATAAGGCGTATGATCTGGAGCGTTCGGAAATCTGCGCCGTTAAGGAATATATGCCGGGCTTTCTGGGACTGAACCGGGTAAACGGCACGGAGCTGGAACTCAAGAATCCGAATGACCGAAATCGCTATCAGCACGGAGAAAAACGCTTTATCGAGGAGGCGGAGATTCTCTACCGCATCCGCAGTTATCCGCATATCGTCAGGATTCGGGACCGGTTCTGGGAAAACAATACCTACTATTACGTCATGAGTTATATAGACGGGACAAATCTGAAACAGATTGTCAAGGAAGGCTATCGCTTTCCGCTGAATAAGGCGATCGAGGTGATGATCAGGATCGGGGAGACCCTGCAGGGGATTTATGACAACGAGGGACTGATTCACAGGGATATCAGTCCGGAAAATATCCTGGTGGACAGCAGCGAAGACTATACTCTGATCGATTTCGGAAGCGCCAAGGAGGTGGATCCGAACGGACAGGAGGGTCTGTCGGTTGTGCTCAAACCGGGCTTCGCCCCACTGGAACAATATTCGGAGAGGATGCCTCAGGGAAGCTATACGGATGTCTATGCGCTGGCCGGAACATTTTACTTTATTCTTACCGGCAATATGTTGCCGACGGCGATTGACCGCATGAACGGGAGTGGGAATTACATTCCGCTCTCGCAGACAGGCGCGGGAATTCCCGAGGCGCTCTCACAGGCGGTGGACCGGGCGCTGATGGTCAGCTACAAGGAGAGAACGCAGACGGTCAGACAGTTTCTGAGGGAACTGCAAAGCGCGTTCGTGCCGGAACAACAGGTTCGTGGAGAAGGGACAGAGGTAGTTCTGCGCCCCTCCGCAGAGCCAGTGCGGCAGGAGGCGATGATTGCGACACAGGCTCCCCGCGCAGCGGCTTATATCGAGGTGGTGAGCGGACGGTTTAAGGGGCGGAAATGGACGCTTCCGACAAACGGCGAGCGCTGGATTGTGGGGAGAGATCCCAATCGCTGTCACATTGTGATGACATACGAAGAGGTCAGCAGACGCCATTTTGAGATTGGCTTCGATGAGCGCAGGAAGCTTTTTGTCGGGGAGGATTATTCGAGAAACGGCCTCCTGGTAGACAGCAGCTACTGCCATGCGGAAGGATTTCAGGTGGGGACGGGGTGTCTGATTCAGTTTCCGGAGACGGATTGTGTGCTTTTGACAGGAGTGGGAAATGAGTAATAGCGAACTGGTGGATTTTTTCAGTAACCCGGATTATCTGGAGGAGATTGTACATGACGATACCATCGCGATAGAAGACGAGAGGCCGGGGATTTACGCGGCATATCAGATTCTGGGAACCCGTCAGTCGCAGCAGGACTGCGTCAGCGCGGTCAAAAGGGATGGCATGCTTCTGGCGGTGGTGTGCGATGGAATGGGCGGTTTAAGCGGCGGCGAGCGGGCGAGCAATGCGGCGGTTTCCCGCCTGCTGATGGATTTTGAAAAAGCGGATTTGAGCGATCCGACAGGTTTCCTGTTTCAGGAGGCTATTCAAATTGACAGAGAGGTGTACGAACTGGAGGACGGAGAACAGAGACGGCTGGAGGCAGGCACAACGATGGTGGCAATCCTGATCAAGGATCATCAGCTCCACTATGTGTCGGTGGGAGACAGCCGTCTCTATCTGATGCGCGGACAGGAGATGGTGCAGGTCACGGAGGATCAGAATTACGGGATGACGCTCCGGCGCTCCCTGCGCAACGGGGAAATTGACGAGGCGGAGTATCGGAAAGAGGTGCAGTACGCAGAGGCGCTGATCAGCTATATCGGAATGGGCGGTTTAAAGGTGATTGGCTGCAGCAGCGATGCACCGATACAGATTATAGAGGGAGACAGGCTCCTGCTGTGCAGCGATGGATTGTATAAGAGCCTGTCACAGGAGCA
>JAUNGV010000046.1:0-7276 GCA_030524225.1 Eubacteriales bacterium | reverse complement strand
TCGCGGAGCAGATCGCGTCCTGTTCCCGGGATAATCCGGAGCAGGGCGTCAGGGCAATGATAGACCGGGCGTTTGAACAGGCGCAGGCAATCGGGAAGAAACAGGATAATACGAGCGCGGTGCTGGTCATGATTACGGAATAGGGAACAGGGGAGAGGGAGAGTCAGATATGGTACGCTGCATGAATTGTATGAAAGAGTATGAGGACGAGTTTGAGGTGTGTCCGCACTGCGGTTTTGTCAGAGGGGCGAAGCCAAAGGAACCGTATCACCTCTATCCGGGGATGATGCTGGCGGGGAAGTATGAGATCGGCACCGTGATCGGCTTTGGTGGTTTTGGTGTGATCTACAAGGCGTGGGACAGAAATCTGGAGAAGATTGTCTCGATCAAGGAGTATTATCCGACCGCTTTCCTCAGCCGTGTCTCGGGGGAGATGCAGGTGCATATCTATGACAAGAAGAACGTGGAGGCCTTTGAAAAGGGGAAAAAGGAATTCCTGGAAGAAGCGCGGAATCTCGCCAAGTTCAATGATCACCCGAATATCGTGCACGTTTACGATTTTTTTGAGGAAAACGGAACGGCCTATTTCGTCATGGAGTATCTGGACGGCTGCAACCTGAAAACGTATCTGCAGGTCAACCGCAAAAAGGGGAAGAAAGTCAGCGTGGATACGGCGCTGCAGATCACGCAGGCTGTGTTGAGCGCATTAAAGGCCATTCATGCGGAGAAAGTCATTCACCGGGATATCAAGCCCGGCAATATTTTTATCTGCAAGGATGGAACAATCAAGCTGATCGACTTCGGCGCGGCGCGCTTCTCGGATAACGATACGGAGAAAACGCGCACGATCATCATTACGCCGGGCTATGCGCCGGCGGAGCAGTACCAGACAAAGAGTAAGCAGGGGCCGTTCACGGACATCTACGCGACTGGCGCGGTGCTCTATGAGATGCTGACGGGAGTGAAGCCGGAGGAGTCCATCAACAGAAAGGTGGAGGACACGGTGGAGGATCCGCAGACGCTGAACCCGGAGGTTCCAGCCTATGTCAGCAGCGCGGTGATGCGGGCAATGGCGATTCAGCCGGAAATCCGATTCCAGAATGTGGATCAGTTTGCGAAGGCGCTGCTCTCGCAGAAAGAGGTCAGAGACGCCAGACGGGAGATCCGCTATCGCAAGAGGCGGAGAATCCTCCGGATTGCGGCGCTCCTGCTGCTGGTAGCGGCTGCGGGCGTATTCTGTGTCTTCCAGTATCGGAACGCGCGGAAAGAGGCGATTCTGGAACCGGCGCAGCTGCTGGTGTGGACGCCGTACACGGAGGAAACCGGCGAGGACGCCGCCAGAGAGATGGTGGAGAGCATGGCGGCGGAGTATCTGCAGAACAATCCGGCCGTGAGTATTCAGGTCGAGGCCATTGCAGAGAGCGAATATGAGGAACGGCTGAGAGCGGCGCTGGGCACAGAGGAGGAGCCTGATATTTTCGACAGCTCCTGCCTGACAGAGGAGGATTATATGGAACTGGCGGATCTGTCAGACCTGTTCTCTTTTTCGCTGTTCCGGGCGGGTGATTACTATTTCATGGAACAGTACACCTCATATTTCCCGTCGGAGAGACAGCTTCCGCTGAGCTTTGATGTGCCGGTTCTCTATGCGAACACGCAGATCGAGGAGGGAAGCCGGAACAAAGGGGACTACGCACAGTTCGCGGCGCAGGAAGCGGGAGAATATCTGGGGACGACGGCGGATTACGCGCAGGTACAGCGGGATCTGGCGGGCATCTATGCGGTGAGCTTCCCGGAGAGCGCGGACGACGGTGGAATTTTTACGAATCTGTGGAGCGTCAGCGCAGACGCGGATGAGGCGGAGTATGCGGCGGCGATCCGGCTGCTCTACTATTTCCTCTCGGAGACGGCGCAGGATTATCTCACGGTGCAGAACAGCAATCACCTGCCGGTCAGCAAAAATGTGCTGCAGGTCTATGCGGAGGTCAACGGAGACTTCTCCGGTCTCGCGGAGTATGTCGGCGGCGTGAGGATGGAGACGGTGGATACCGGTACCGTGGTGAGCGCGGCGCGGGAGGACGAGGCTGCGGGGCAGGATCAGGCAGGTACGGAAGAAACGGAAGCAGGAACGGGCGCGGAGAACGCACAGGAAGGCGGCACGAGATCGAGGAAAACGACCGAACTGGCTGCGGTGCCGGATGTGCAGGGCGAACACCGGGACGACGCGATGAGCGAGCTGCTGGAGGCGGGATTCACCGTCGAAGTGGACTACGATAAGACGGCAGAGGCGGTGGACGGCGAAGTCCTGGCGCAGAGCGTCGAGCCGGGCAAGAAGATGGCAAAGGGCGGGGCGGTCACGCTGACGGTCAAGGACTTCGTGGTGGACTGGACGAATGCCAAGCCACTGGAGGAGACCCTGAGAGGCCAGATTGGCAAGCTGGAGGGAGACGTCTATGCGAGCGATCTGTATGGGGTGACGCAGATAGATGTCAGTACGAGTGGGGGAACGGCGGAAGGCGACCATATTGATCTGGAACCGGTGATCAGCTGTGTGAATTTGAAAAGGTTAACAGTGTTTGGGAATTATTCTTCGGAAGAACCTACGACTACGTTGGATCATCTGTCAAAGTTGAAAGCGCTTGGCAAGTTGGAATCGATCAATTTCGGGGGAATGTATTTTGCGGATACGAACTGGCTGGAGGGTCTGAACAGCCTTGGAAGCTTGATTTTTCAGGGGTCTAAAATAGAGGTGCTGAACGGCAATATGAAACTTGAGAAATTGAGTGCGCTTTCTTTCTATTCTTCTGAAATTGTGACACTGCAGGGAGAACAAATTTTTGATTTGCGAAGAGGCAGTCTGCAGCTCCCGGGAAATGTATTTGCACAAATTCAGGATTACAGCTCCATGCAGGATGTACGCAGACTGGAGATCGAGGAGTATGTGCCGGGCGGACTGAGCGGTATTGGCGAAATGACGGCGCTGGAAGAGTTGGCTATTTACTATATGGATGGGTGTGAGTCGATTGATTTTAGCGAATTGACGGGAGCGGAGCAGCTCCAAACGCTGAAATTGGATCTGTCAAGCGTGGCGCTGAGCGGGCAGGAAGTATTTGAGACATTGAACAATCTGAGAGAAGTTTCAATATCTTTTTTACCTTTCTCGGCAGATTCTGCAGGTGCGGCGGCGAAGATAGAGACGATCAATTCAGTATTGGATCACATGAGTCAGATTACAGATCTTACGTTGTACCCTTGTATGGAGGATGAAAGAGAAGACCTGTCACAGCTGCGTTTGGATCGTATAGATGATCTGGAGAGTTTATATCTAAGTGGCGATTCTAGGGCGGAAATATCGCTGAAAGGGGCTGCGGGAGTAGAGAATATCAAAAAGTTAACTTTGTCTTTTGGATATCAAACAACGTGGGCCGATCCGGAGAGTTTGCTGGAGTGGAAGAATTTGGAGTCGCTGGAGCTTATGAGCGGGAACCCTGTGTGGCTGGAGCCGGTAGCGGATCAATTACAGATAAAAACGTTGGTGATCGATGGATGTGAGGATTTCACTTATGCGGACATTGCGAAACTGGAGAATGTGGAGACGCTTGTCATGCAGAATACGGATATGGCGGAAGCGACAGATCTCGATTCGTTAAAAAATATGAAAAATCTGAAGACGCTGATTTTGGACTCGACCTGTCAGAACATGGATCAGGAGAAAGTGCTGCAGGATCTCAAGGAGGTACGGCAGCTGGAGCATCTGTACTTTGTACCTTATTATGATGCTGACGCGGAATACACCTCGGGATCCGATAGTATTGAGAAGCTTAAGGCGTTGCAGAGATGATGCATTCTTCCTAATGCGTATGAGGAGAAGCGAGTGGCGGTCCCGTATCCTGCTGATGCAGGAGAATACAGCGGTCAATAAGGCTCCAGAAGAAAGGATGAGGAGAGCGGCGGATGAAACGGTGTTTACGGTGTTTTCATAGTTATGAGGAAGAATACGAGATCTGCCCGCACTGCGGTTATGCGGAGGGGACGCAGGTGGACGAGCCGCAGTATCTCCATCCGGGGACGGTGCTGCAGAACCGGTATCAGATCGGTGTAGTGATCGGGGCAGGAGGCTTCGGCATCACCTACGGCGCGTGGGACAGCGTGCTGGAGCAGCGGGTGGCGATCAAGGAATATATGCCGGGGGAGTTTTCCACGAGAGCGCCGGGAGAGACGCAGGTCTCAGTCTACGGAGGGGAGAAGGAGGAGCAGTTCGAGGCCGGAAAGAATAAGTTCTACGAGGAATCAAAGCGTCTGGCGAAGTTTCAGGACGTGCCGGGTATTGTGCAGATCTATAACAGCTTCGAGGAGAACGCGACGGCCTATATCGTGATGGAATATCTGGAAGGTGAGACGCTGGCGGAGCGTCTGCGTCGGGAGAAGAAGATCCCGGAGGAGGAAGCGGTGCAGCTGATTCTCCCGGTGCTGCAGGCGTTGGAGGCGGTGCACAGGGAGGGGATTCTGCACCGTGACATCGCGCCGAACAATATCTTCCTGACAAAAGACGGAGGCGTCAAGCTGCTTGACTTCGGGGCGGCCCGGAATATGGTGCTGGAACAGGGCAGGAGCCTGACGATCCTGTATAAAGAGGGCTATACGCCGGAGGAACAGTATCGGAGCCATGGAGAGCAGGGGGCGTGGACGGATGTGTACGCGGCGGCGGCAACGCTTTATAAAATGGTGACGGGAGAGGTGCCGGCGGGCGCGCTGGAACGCCGGAGAAAGGATACGCTCAAAGCGCCGTCTAGGGCGGGAGCGCGCGTCTCGAAGCGGACAGAGCAGGCGATTCTGAACGCGCTGAATGTGGATGCGCGTTACCGGACGCAGAGTGCGGGACAACTGATTGCGGAGCTGACCGGAGACGGTAAGATACAGGGACATTTCGTCCGGACGATGGAGCGGCGTGTCGGGCGGATTCCGCTGCCGGTCAAGATTGCGGCAGGCGTGGCAGTTGCCGGTATGGCGTGTTTTCTGGGGCTTTTGTTTGCCGGTGTGATCGACACCGGTCTGCTTGGCTTCGGGCTTTTTGCCGTGCCGGAGGGGATGGCGCGCGTGCCGAATGTGGTGAACGAGAGTGTGGAGGAGGCGAGGAGCGTTCTGGAAGAGAGCACACTGGAACTCGAAATCAGCGGCAGAGAGTATTCTGAGAAGATTCCGGAAGGGAAGATCCTCTCGCAGTCAGTGCGGGCGGGGAAGATCGTGGAGCAGGGAACCATGCTTTCGGTGGTGCTCAGCAGTGGAAGCGAGATGGGGGTGGTTCCTGATGTGCGCCATCAGCATCGGGACGATGCGATGAGTGAGCTGGTGGCCGCCGGATTTACCGTGGAGGTGGAGTATGACAAAACGGCAGAGGCGCCGGACGGCGAGGTGCTGAACCAGAGTGCCGCGCCCGGTGAGGAAGCGTCGAAGAGCGAGCCGGTCACGCTGACGGTCAAGGATTTCGTGGTGGACTGGACGAATGCCGAACCGTTGGAGGAGTACCTGAGAATCCAGATCGGCAAATTGGAGGGGGATGTCTATGCGAGCGATCTGTATGGGGTGACGCAGATAGATGTCGATATGATGGGAGAAGCGACGGAAGACGACCGTATTGACCTGGAACCGGTGATCAACTGTGTGAATTTGGAACGGTTATCGGTGGTTGCGGCTAATTTTTGGGAAGAACCCACGACCCGATTGGAACGTCTGTCAAAATTAAAGGCGCTTGGCAAGTTGGAAGGGATCAATTTTGTGGGAATGCACTTTTCAGATACGAAATGGATGGAGGGGCTACGAAGTCTGAAAAGAATTAGTAACCAGTATTCTGTCATAGAACACTTAAATGCAGATATAGAACTGGAAAATTTAATCCGGCTTTCCTTTTATCATACAAAGATAGAAGCGGTAGAGGGAGAGGAACTTTATCGATCGCTTACATGGTTACGGATTCCAATTGATATTTTTCGTCAGATACAGAATAGGGAGTTTCTGCAAAATTTGCAGGAACTGGAAATAGACGATTATAACATGGAGGGATTGGGAGAACTCGGTGAAGCTGCATCACTGCAGAGTCTGACCATCGCGTATGCGGAGGAGTGTGCAGCAATAGACTTTAGTGAGTTGGCATCATTTACGAAGATCAGAAGTCTGTCATTGGAATTTCCGGCGCAGGTGCAGGGGAATCAGAGGATTGTACTGAACGGGCAGGATGCCTTTGCACGCATGGGAAATCTGAGGGAGGTAGAACTTCGGACAGTTTCCGATTTGTACACTTCGAATGTTCCGCACCAGCCAGTGGAAGTTTCAGATATCACCCAGTTGATCAGTCATATGGGGCAAATCACAGATTTAAGCATCAAGCTAAGTTCTTCGGACTTACCCATAGGGGAGTTAGGCAAGCTTCCGTTTGGCGGAATCGATAATCTGCAGTCGTTGGAGATATCCACGGGAGAGGAACGCCTCAGCATCGGAGACGTAGAGGGATTGGAGCATCTGAAGACGCTGTCTCTCAGGCTTTGGGGTACCGATGCCAGATTGATGGACAAGGAGAACCTGCGTCAGTTGAATGGGCTGGAGACATTGATCCTCTACAATGAACCGGCTTTGTGGATGGGGGAGATAGACAGCAGCCTTCCGATCAAAACTTTGCAGCTGGATGGTTCATCCGGGTATACCTATGCGGACATTGCGAAGCTGGAAAATGTGGAGACTCTCGTTTTGAGTAATACAGACATGCTGGAAATGACGGATCTCGCGTCCCTGAAAGAGATGAAGAATTTAAAAACGCTGGCCTTTGAGACAACTTGCCGGAATATGAATAAGAATCAGGTGCTGCAGGGGCTGCTCGAAGTGCCGCAGCTGGAGCATTTATATTTGAGAGCTGCCTATGGTTCTGTCAACAATCCTGAAAATTATGGAGAAGACAGTATTGAAGAACTCAAGGCGCAGCGGGGGCGATGAAAGCAGGGAAGAGCGGTGGGTAAGAGGGTAAGGGAATAATCTTTTGGCAGGGGCCATTTAGAAGACAGTCCAGTGTTTACGGGGCGCAAAGATCAGAAATCACCTGTGCGGAGTTCTGATCGCGGAGCTGCGGGTCACCTGCGGAGGGAGGAGAACATGAAGCGGTGTCTGCGGTGTTTTTATAGTTATGAAGAGGAGTACGAGATCTGCCCGCACTGCGGCTATATGGAGAGAACACAGGTGGACGAGCCGCAGTATCTCCATCCGGGAACGGTGCTGCAGAACCGGTATC
>JAUNGV010000122.1:2454-2713 GCA_030524225.1 Eubacteriales bacterium | reverse complement strand
TGGATGGAAAAGTGGATCTTAAAGGATGGAAAGCGAATGTCGTCATTGTTACACAATCCCCTGACGGCAAGCGAATTGAGCGGCGATTGAATGATATCACACAAGAGGAACGGAAAGAAATTGCGGAGCGGATGAACCGGCGGGCGCTTCGGGCGGCCGGGTATCAGGAAGTGACGGAAACGGCATAGAGACGAAGAGGAGGAATCAGGATGCACAGAGGGACAGTGAAAGGTGGCGCAGCGGCAAAGATGAGCGGCGA
>JAUNGV010000122.1:0-2444 GCA_030524225.1 Eubacteriales bacterium | reverse complement strand
TATCATGTGCGCGGCAAATGAACTGATCAAGGCGCGGGAGTTCATACAGCTGGCAGGCGAGCGGATGGAGAGGGGCGGCTGTACGTGCTTCCCGTCGTCCGACAGACAGGAAGTAAACGACGTCTTTGACGTGGCGCTGGCCTGTATGGTGGAGGTATACCGCGCCAAGAGCAAGGAGGGAGCGCCGGAGATTCCGGCGATTATCAGCAGGGCGGCAAGGGTACCGGCATAGATCGGGAAAGAGGCAGGAGCGGGACATGCAGGGGAATGAGAAAGCGGAACTGAAACGGCGGACAGTCGAGATGTTGGAATCGACCATCAGGACGCGCAGGCTGGCCGCCAGACAGTACAGGGATGATCCGAAAGGGTATGCGAAGGAGTGGTACCGCGCGGCGGGGGCGGTGGACGGTGTGAAGCGGGTGCTGGAAACCGTATTCGATACGCCGCGCGGGGAGGTGGAAACACTGGAAGAGGTGCTAAGGAGGCAGATCGACGATGGAAATGACGGACCGTGAGATAGCGGAAAGCTATCGGAGGGCAAAGAACAGGAGAGGACAGATCACCATCCTGTCCGATCTGAACCAGTGCGATGAATATACGATCTGCGAGGTGCTGGACAAACAGGGGGAGGAACTGCCGAAGGGTCTCAAGGAGCGGCTGGAGAAACAGCACAAAAGAGCGATGGAGCGGCTGGAGAGGGAGCGGCGCAGGGAGCAGACAATCCTGCGGATCCCGCTGGACTGCTTCGCAAAGCAGGGCATACCGGAACCGGCCATGGAGGCGGCGAAGGTACGGCTTCGGCAGGTGGAGGAACTGCTTGCGGCGCTGGAAGAGGAGCGGCACGAACTCTCGGAATTTATCAAAAGCGGGATGGCGTAGGAAATGACATACAAAGAATTTTTGCAATCAAAAATTGAGCTGGCGCCGGTATCCGGATTCGAGATTGCCAGAGAAGAGATCAACGCGGCGCTCAAGCCGCACCAGAACGACGCGGTACGCTGGGCGCTGCGCGGCGGACGGCGGGCCCTGTTTGAGAGCTTCGGGCTCGGGAAAACTGTGCAGGAGATTGAGTTCTGCCATCAGGCAGTCCGGCATGAGGGCGGGCAGGCGCTGATCGTCCTGCCGCTCGGGGTAAAGCAGGAGTTTACCCGGGACGCGGTGCGGGGCTGGGCTATGAGGAGCCGCGGTATGTGCGGACGATGGACGAGGTGCGCGCCGCCGGAAGCGAGATCCTGCTGACCAATTACGAGCGGGTGAGAGACGGGGACATCGACCCGACGTACTTTACCGCGACGAGCCTTGATGAGGCAAGCGTACTGCGCAGCTTCGGCAGCAAGACCTATCAGACATTTCTGGACAAGTTCAAGGGTGTCAAGTACAAGCTGGTGGCGACGGCCACGCCGAGCCCAAACAAGTACAAGGAATTGATCCATTACGCCGGGTATCTTGAGATCATGGATACCGGGCAGGCGCTGACACGGTTCTTCCAGCGGGACAGCACCAAAGCGAACAACTTGACCCTGTACCCGACGCAGGAGGATGAGTTTTGGCTGTGGTTGGGAAGCTGGGCGCTGTTCGTAACGCGCCCATCGGATCTCGATCCTTCCTACAGCGATGAAGGCTATGATCTGCCGCCGATGGACGTAAACTGGATCGAGCTGCCGATCGAGTACGGAAAGGCGGAGGACAAGAACGGACAGATGGCGCTGTTTACGGAGGCCGCCGCAGGGCTCAAAGACGCGGCGGCGGTAAAGCGGGAGAGCATCGAGGCACGGGTGGAGCGGGCGAAGCAGATCGTCACAGAGAGCCCAGAGGAGCATTTCGTGATCTGGCACGATCTGGAGGCGGAGCGCCATGCGATCAAAGCGGCGATACCGGAGACGGTCGATATCTACGGCTCCATGGACTACGACGAGCGGGAGCGGCGCGTGATCGGATTCTCCGATGGTGATTTTCGGATTTTTGCAACGAAGAAAGAACTGTCCGGATCCGGCTGCAACTTCCAGCGGCACTGTCACCGGGCGGTCTTTCTAGGAATTGATTACGAGTTCAATGATTTCATACAGGCAATCCACCGGATCTATCGTTTCCTGCAGACAGAGAAGGTGCAGATCGACATCCTGTACATGGAGAACGAGCGGGAGATCAAGGAAACGCTGCTGCGCAAATGGAACGATCATAATCACATGGTGGAGAAGATGATCGAGATTGTGAGGAAATATGGCCTGAACAACGCGGGCGCGCCGGAACTGGTCAAGAGAAAGATGGGAGTGGAAACGGTGAGAGTAGAGGGAAAGCATTTCGAAGCGGTCAATGATGATTGCGTGGAAGAGACGCGCCGGATGCCGGAGAACAGCGTGGGACTGATTCACACGTCAATTCCGTTCGGGAATCACTACGAATATTCGGCGAATTACAACGATTTCGGACATAACGAGAACACA
>JAUNGV010000045.1:7481-24108 GCA_030524225.1 Eubacteriales bacterium | reverse complement strand
GCTTCCGGCTGAGGGAGCGCCCGATCATGAGCAAAGGCAGCCGCGAAGCGGCGGAGAGCGCGGCAGCGCGACTTTACGAATGGCGCGGGCTGAACTGTTACTCTTTTATTATCCCTACTCACAGAACCTTTACAGCGCTGTCAGCTCCGCCATAAACAGTTCATAATAGTCGTCCTCCCCTTCCAGAAGCGGCGAATTCTCCCCGCCTCCGTTCGTGCTCCGGCGCATCGCCGCGTACTGCTCCTCGCCCGCCGCCAGCAGATCCATCTCATAAACCGGATAACCGAGCTCCTGACATTTTCTGCAGAAGGCTTCCATGGGATATTTCTCCCGCCGCGTCGCCAGCAAAGAGAGACGAACCGCCTCGTTTTTCTGCGCCTTTTCCAGCAGCTCCTTCAGCATTTCCGTAATTTCCATCCGATGCCACTCCTTCTATCGCAGGCCGTCTGCTCCCGTCCGTCCCGGCCCGCAGGCCGCGGTTCTGTGAGCGCCCGTCCCACATCCATCGCCGTTTTCTGATCATTTTCTGATCAGTTTCTGATCGTTTTCTATTCCGGACTGCGCACTTCGGCTCCGCAGACTCCCCTCTCCTCTTCGCCGAATCCCATGCCCCGCAGCCCTGCCAGCACCTCTCCGACCGACTGTTCAATATCCTCTTTGGAACAGTCAATCGTCAGATCGCTGTAGCGCCGGTAGAGCGGCAAACGCTCGTTGTACGCGTCCTCGAATGTATTGCCGTGGCGCAGCACAATGCCCCTCGTCGTGATATTGGTCAGCCGCCGCAGTATCTCTTCACACGGCACGTCGAGATAGACGATCACCCCGTCCTCCGCCAGAGCCCGCATCGCCTTCTCCGAGTAGACCGCGCTGCCGCCCGTGGCGATCACGGCGTTCCGGTAAGTTTCCGGAGTGTGCACGAGCACATCCTCCTCTATCTCGAGAAAGCGCCCGATTCCGTCCTGATCGATAATTTCCTGCAGCAGACGGCCCTCCCGTTTCTGTATCAGCAGGTCCGTATCCACAAAATCCTTTCCCAGCGACTTGGCGATCAGCACGCCGATCGTGCTCTTGCCCGCGCCGGACATTCCCGTTAAAACAATATTGCTCTTACTGCTCTGTCCCATATTCTTTTCTTTCCATCATTATTCTGATTCCGCGCCCCGGAAGCTCTGCGTATCCCGTCTCCCGCAGCGGCTTTCCGGGCATCCCTCTGTATCCTTTACCCGCTCCGGAAACTCCGCATATCCCGTCTCCCGCAGCGGCTTTCCGGGCATCCCTCTGTATCCCTTTGCCCGCTCCGGAGACTCCGCGTATTCCGCCTCCCGCAGCGGCAGGTTCCGGCCCAGCCTTCTTCTGCCGTCTCTCATTGTATCAGGACACCGCCGCGGAATCCAGCGTAAATTTCCCCGCAAAAAACAGCAGGAGGCGGCCCCGCTCGGATGTGCTGCCTCTTCCCGCTACGAAACGCGGGAGTCCTTCCCTCTCACCCACCGGTCAAACGCTGCCAGCAGGCCGGGCAGAATAAAGAGAATCAACACCACCGAGCACGTCGCTCCCAGCGCGATCGTGTGGCAGATCTGCCCGATCGAAGGATCAGAAAAGGCATAGCCCAGCACCCATGTCACCAGAATCATAATCAGTCCGGAGGTCAGAATCGTGTGAACCGATCCCTCATACGCCGCTTTCATCGCCTCTCCGCTCTCCATAACGCGCCGTTTTTCCCTGTAATATGTCGTGTACAGAATCGCGTAATCGATGGTCGCTCCCATCAGAATACTCTGCACGATCAGGAGCGCCAGATAATTCATACTGATTCCCCGCAGCCCCATGATCACCATCGTCGCGTAAACCGCCGCCTGAATCAGCAACCCCAGTATCGCAGGAATCACGAGCGAGCGGAACGTGAGCATCACCACGACGAAGATACTGACAAACGTGATCGCTGTAATCCGGTTCATTTCCGAGGTAAATGTCTGCCCCATTTCGTATGCCATCGACGCCGCGCCGATCAGATAGTGTTCCCCGGTGAAGGTATCGTCCGTCTCCCGGATCAGTTCCTCCAGAAAAGCGCTGGTCTCCTCCGACTCATCGTCCAGACGCACCTGAATCGACAGCAGGGAATACGCCTCTCCCACGAGCTGCCTCTCCCCATCCTCTATCTGCTCCTTTGCGTCCGCCAGCATTTCCAGCGTCTCTTTCCCGAAGAACGAAGCGTACGCCGCCTCCTTCGTCAGATCATCGGCCAGATACGGAATCAGCTGTGCCAGCGAAAGCGTCCATTCCTCGTCATATTCGTGGAGACTGCCGTAAATCTGATACAGCAGTTCCATCGTCTCCTCATCAGGGCCCGCGCCTGGCGCAATCTGTCCGAAAAGCGCCGTCATCTCCTGCGCCGTGTACGCCTCCGGATTCTGCAGCATGGCCGCGCCCTGCGGCGTCTGCATCAGCATCCCGAGCTGTCCCAGCTGCGTCTGCAGCGCCTGCGTCGCCTGTGCCGGAAGCAGGGAGCTCTGCATCGCCTCCGTCTGCAGGAATTCCAGCAGCTGCGCCAGCGTCATGGTCTGTGCCTCTCCGGCATCGTCCTGATGGTAATAGAGATAATAGACGTACCGCAGCATCTCCCCGTTAAGCAGAGACGCGCTGTCCAGCGCGGCCTCCTCTGTGTCCCCGGCTTCCGGTTCCGCCCCGCTCTCCGAAAGCGCCTTCGATCCGGTTCCGCTCTCTCCTTCTGTCATCATCTCTTCCAGCGCGGCCGCCATCTCCTGCGCCGTGTACTGTTTCCCTATCGTATTGCCGTATCCCTGTGCCCTGATGACCCGGTCATCCTGCTCCAGTCTCTCCAGCAGCTCCCCGGCTGCCTGCTCGTCCTCATTTTCATAGAGGAGAACCATCGTGCTCGTTTTCGGGAAAACAGGATCGATCGCATTGTCCTCGCGCATAGTGTAAACGATCGACGTATTTCCTTTACACAGATAAAGACCGGCAAACAGCAGAACAAATAGGACCACAACCGGCTTTCTCAGCTTCCAGCTCCCCTTCGCCAGCGCTCCCACCGGAACAGGCAGGATCTTTTTGCCCGTTCTCCGGATCAGCGGATCCGCAGCCAGAATCAGGGCCGGCAGCATGGTGAAAATACAGAGCATGCTGATCGCAACGCCCTTTGCGAGTACGATTCCCAGATCCGCTCCGATCTGAAAGCTCATGAACACCAGCGCCAGAAGGCCCACCACCGTCGTGACCGCGCTGCTCAGAATCGATCCGAACGCTCCGCGAACCGCCTGCGCCATCGCACGCGCCCTGTCGCTCTCCGCTTCCCGCTCCTGCCGGTAGCGGTTCATCAGGATAATCGAATAGTCCATCGACAGCACCAGCTGCAGAATCGCCGCAATAGACCACGTTGTATTCGAGACCCGCGGCAGGAAGGCATTCGTCCCCATATTGATCAGAATCGCCGCCGCGATGGTGAACAGGAACAGGAACGGCTCCGTCCACGACGCGCACATCGCCAGCAGAATGACCATCAGGATCGTCACCGCCAGCACGACGATCCACAGCGGCAGCGAAGCGCCGTTCGCATCATCCAGCGCGTAGACCATGCCGTATCGTCCCGCAAACGATTCCTCCAGCGTCTGTTCTATCTGCTCCATCTCCTCTGAGTGGTAGCCGTAAGGAATATGCAGCACATACAGCGTATGGGAATCCTTATTATAATCCTCACTCGCCTCCTCGTAATCCACGGAAGAGACCCCGCTGATGTCCGCCAGTTCTTCCTGCAGCGCCCGCTTCTCTTCATCTGGCACATCTGTGAACATCACCCGCACGGTGCTGTCTGTCGCCTGCTCCGGGAACTCCGTCTCCATCAGCTCCATTCCCTGTTTCATCGCGGAGGAGTCCGGCAGATAGCTGCTCATATCCGTCTCTACCCTCACCCGCGGAATCAGACAGGCCGCCCCTACCGTCACGACCATCATCACCAGAAATACCGCCCACCGATATTTTACAATTCCATCCGCCAGTTTCCGCATTCCGCTCCTCCTTTCTCCCGTCCTCATCCGCAATGTGCATCGCAGCAGCCACAGCTCCATGCCTGCTCATCTGTGGCTACGGATTCAGGCCCTTTCTCCTTACTTTAAATTTTACCAACACATGTAGGATTTACAACCGTCTGTTCCTTTGGTATTGTTGTAAAAAGGACATTGAGAAGAGAAATGACGGATTTTTAGATTTTTTTTAGATATACGGGATGCGTCCGGCTGCGTATAATATTGGAAAAGCGCCGGGCGCCGCGGCTCTCGACTACGGCAGGAGCAAATGTCAGATTTGCGCCGCCCCGCCGCGCCGAGCACTCCGAAATGAGGTAACGTATGAATCATCGTGAAAACAGGCGTGTGCGGCTGACAAAGCAGCTCATACGCGACAGTCTCCTTGAACTGCTGCAGGAGAAGGAGCTGCACCGGATCTGCGTCCGTGAGCTCTGCGAGAAGGCGGACATCAACCGCTCCACCTTCTACCAGTATTATGATTCCACCTACGCACTGCTCGCCGATATGGAAGAGGAACTGCTCGCCGAGGTCAGCCGCTCTCTCTCCTCCATGACCCAGCAGAGCAGCGATTACGATAAACTGGTGCATCTGCTGGACTTCATCGTCTCGCACATGACGCTGTGCCGCCTGCTCATCCACTCCAACGTGGATCCGGAATTCTCGGAGCGTCTCCTGGGACTCCCCGCCATTCTGGGGAAGCTCCGCTCTGACTTCACCGGAAATGATCCCTCCGAGGACGTCTATCTGCAGCGCTTTGCCCTGCACGGTTCCTATGAGGCGATCGCATACTGGCTGCAGAGCGGGTGCCTCGAATCCCCGGAGAAAATAGCGGACATCATCTACCGCGCCTGCCGTAAACTGCTCGTATAACATACATTCACGCGTCCCTGGCAGACAGTGTTTCTCCTGCCGCCAACTGCCGGACGCCGGCGGATCACGCCGCAGAAAGGATACTCCATGACCAACGCTTCTTCCCCTTCCACACAGACAATGACGGAGGGCAGTCCCGCCCGCCTGATCTTCACCTTTGCCATTCCTCTCATGCTCGGCAATATGCTCCAGCAGGTATACACCCTCGTGGACACTCTGATCGTCGGCCGGGCGCTCGGCGTCTCGGCTCTCGCCGCCCTCGGCAGCGCCGACTGGTACAACTATCTGATGATCAGCGTCGTGCAGGGCTTCACACAGGGATTCTCGATTCTGATGGCGCAGAATTTCGGCGCAGGCAGGTATGAGCGCCTCAAACAGACTGTGGCCCACTCGATTTTTCTCTGTACGGTCAGCGCTCTGCTTCTGACCGCGTTTGCCGAGGGCAGCATCTCTACCGCCCTCGTCCTCCTGCGCGTGCCGGAAGAAATCCAGCCCCTGACCACCTCCTATTTCCGGATTCTGTTCGCGGGAATCCCCGCCATGATGCTCTTTAATTTCGGCGCCTGCACGCTGCGCGCTCTCGGGAACGGGCGCACGCCTCTCTATGCCATGGTCTCCTCCTCACTGCTCAACATCGGCCTTGATCTGCTGTTCGTGCTCGTGTTCCAATGGGGAATCGAAGGAGCCGCGATCGCGACTGTGATTTCCCAGATTTTCTCCGGCGTATTCTGTCTCGTGGTAATCCGGCGTATTCCGCATCTCCATGTCAGGCGCTCTGATTTTGCCCGGGATCTGTCTCTCGATCTCCATCTGCTGCGCCTGAGTTTTCCGATGGTGCTCCAGAATGTTCTGATCTCCATCGGCGGCATGATCGTCTCTTACGTCGCCAACGGTTTCGGCGTCGTCTTTATCGCCGGCTATACCGCCACCAACAAGCTCTACGGTATGCTGGAGATGGCCGCCGTCGCCTACGGCTACTCCATGGTCACTTACACAGGGCAGAATTTCGGCGCCGGCAAATCCGACCGCATCCGCCGCGGCCTTCGCGACGGTCTGCTGATCGCGATCCTCACAGGCGCCGTCGTCGGACTCGTGATGATCCTCTTCTCCCGCCCCATCGTCGGCGCGTTTCTGAGCGGAGATCCCGCCGAGGTCGCGGCGGCGGAGGAAGTCGCCCTGCGCTATCTCTTCATCATCAGCGTGACGCTCCCGATCCTCTATGTCCTCCATGTGGTCCGCTCCTCTCTGCAGGGGCTCGGAGACACCGTGATGCCGATGCTCTCCGGGATCGCCGAATTCGCCATGCGCACGCTCATGGCCCTCGTCGCCGCCTCGTTTTTCGGCGCGACGGCGATCATGTACGGGGAAGTCATCGCATGGATCGGCGCGGACGTCGTGCTGATCGGAGCCATCGTCTCGCGGCTGCGCAAGCTCCCGTAATCCGGAAAAATTACACTAAACCGGCAAAAATACTCGTAACTCTGCAAAAGTTTCCATAACAAAAGAGTGGCCGCCGCCGTTTTTCATACGGTGTGACCACTCTTTTTCCTTTCAGCACCTTCGATCCGGACCGCCTGCCGCTGCCTTTTCTGTCACATGCAAGCTCACATGGTGTACCAGAGGATCTCGTTCGCCTTCATATCCAGCTCAAAGGAGGTTCCGTCGCCCCGGTAAACGGTGGTGTGCTGCGGTTCGTAGGTGTTGTTGACGACGCAGTATTTGCCGTTTTCCACATAGGCGTGGACTTCCACATTGTAATTCTCGGAGTACCAGCGGCGCAGATTCTCCTCATCGTGCGCGCTCCAGAGAATCGCGCGGTAGAGCAGACGGCTGTTGGCAAAGCTGTACGGCAGCCCGCTGATATAGACGGCGCGTCCTTCTCCGAACTCGTTGACAGCCAGCTGGACTTCCTTGTCCCTCTGGACCAGAATCGTCGCTCCCTCCAACGCATAGATATTTTTCTTGCCCTCTCCGAAATCAACGAAGCTGCGCGTCGCCTCCACATCGCTCTTTCCCGCCGCAGTGCGGATCTCCTCCAGTTCTGCCTGCGGGATCTCCTCCTCCGGCATATCCTCGGTGATAAAGTGCGCGTGATTCTCCCAGTTGTACTTGTCATAGCCGAGGGTAAAGCCGCGCTCCTCTTCCACGCCAAAGACGTTGGCCAGCTGGAAGAAGTGGCCGTTTGCCTGATGCGCGCTCGGCTCGCCGACTCCGATGATTCCACCGCCGTTGGCCACAAACCGGCGGATCGCCGCCACTACCTGCGGTTTGCACCACCACTCGCCGCCGGTGTGCGCCGTATCCGCGTCGCCCACATTCAGCAGCACGTCGATCCCGTCCAGAATCGAGGGATCCTTTTCCAGATCGTCAAAGCTGATAAAGGAGACGTCAAACGGCGCGCCCGAGAGCGCCTCGATAATCCCCGCATAGGAATAATTCTGTTTGTAGTAGAGCGCATGGTGCACCATATGGCAGCCCCAGGCCCGCATTCTGCCCCAGCAGTTCAGAACAGCGACGCGCTTGACGCAGTGCGGCGTCGTCCCTTTGATATTCTCATACAGCTCCCGGAACTCCTCGCAGACCTCCTCCACATATCGGGTGAACTCCGGGAAGTCCAGCGTCAGCTTCAGGTATCCGCCGTATCCGATCCGGTCGATCGGGCTGCGCAGAATCGCACGGCGCGCCGTCACCCAGTTGAACTTGGCCTCCTTCACCGGATCTCCGCCCTCATGGAAGGTATCCGGGAAGAAATAGGGCAGCAGACGCCCCTCCGTGTACTTCACGCCTTTGATGTCGCTGATCAGCCGGAGCGTCGCACCGTTTCCGACGCTGCCGACGACGGCGTCCAGTCCCATCGTCTGGAACTCCTCCATAAAGGGCTCCGTGCCGATCCAGTGATCTCCCAGAAACATCATGGCCTCTCTGCCGTATTCATGGGTGATCTCAACCATTTCCCGCACGATTTTGGCCACTTCACGCCGCTGGAACGCCTGAAAATCCTTGTACTCTCTGGACGGAATCCGGTACTGGTTGTTGTAATATCCCTGATCGATGATAAACTCCGGACGGAAGCGGTAACCGACCTCCTTCTCAAACTGTTCGAGAATATACGGACTCACCGAGGCGGAATACCCGTACCAGTCCACATATTTCTCCCGTGCCAGCTCGTCAAACACCAGTGTGAACTGGTGGAAAAACGTCGTGAAGCGCAATACATTGACGTAGGGATGCTCCTCGATAAAACGGCGCAGGCGCTCCATAGTAAACGCGTGCGTCTTGGGCTGACGCACATCGAACGTGATCTGATGCTCCACGTCTTTCCAGTCGTTCGTCACCGCATTGTACATATGAACCGGATCCCACATGATATAGGCGAGAAAGCTCACCGAATACTCATGGTACGGGATACAGTCGAACACCACCTCTCCCGTCTCCTCCTCATAACGCCACTGCTGCGCCGGAACCACCTCTGACGCCGTGCGGTCAACGACCTCCCACCAGCGGCTGATATCATCCCTCGTATTGGGTGTCAGCATATCCGGATACAGACCCTTCATCAGAGAAATACGCATGACAGAATCTGTCGCCGTATAGATCGGCGTCATCAGATACATCTGCTGGATCTCATCCGGATTGGCCTTGGCCCATGCGTTGTCTTTTCTCGTGGTGTAATAAGTGGAATATACCTTCAGCCCCTTGTCTTTCATCTCCTCCGGGAAATCGGTTCCGTCGCAGTCTCTGACCGCGTCCGCGCCCCAGCGCCTTGCCATCTCCAGTGTCTCCTGAATCACGTCGACGTCCGTCGGTATTGTGACGCGTCCTGTGGTATGCTTCATCTCTCGTCCCTATCCCTTCTCTTCGTTGTATGAATATGAAAGCTGCCCGTTCCGATTCACGCCCGCTGTTTCACGAAGCGCTTTTCGCAGCAAATCCCGCGGTTGACAGCGCCGCAATACGCTTTCAGCGTGTTTTGACGCCCCTCCTCTAAAATACCACTAAAATACTGACTCTTATCCTTACCGGAATTTCCGGTTATAATTCCACAGCAGAACCATCAGTCCCGCCAGTCCCAGCAGCTGCGTAAGCAGTCCCGCCGCTCCGATATTCCTCTGCCCCGTGATCACCAGTGTCAGGCAGATCACAAAGGCAATGAGCAGCAGAATCATCGTTACGATACTCTTTGTCCTCTCGTTCATTGTTACCTCCATTCCGGAGCATTCCTCGCGACGGAGGCGACGCAAATCTCCAATTTGCGTCTGCCATGATCGGGATTTGTGACGCTCCGGCACAAATCTCGGGATTGAACAATAAGCTATCGAGCTTATTGTTCAATCTGACCTCCATTCCACCGCAGCCTGTCTGCGGCTTCTCCTCGTCAGCCCTTCAGGCCTCCCAGCGTCATTCCCTGCGTCAGCTTCTTCTGCACGCACATATACAGAATCAGAGTCGGCAGCATGACGATGACCAGTCCGGCGTAGAGCTGTCCGTATTCCACTGCGGATTTCTGTGCCGCCATCAGATTCATCAGGCCGACCGGCAGCGTCTTTAACGCCGGCTTCGTCAGCAGCGTCATGGAAATAATGTACTCATTCCAGAAGGAGAGGAAGTTGAACAGGATAATCGTCACGATACTCGGTTTCGCCATCGGCATGATAATCTTGACCATCGTGTAGAAGTAACTCGCCCCGTCCACATAGGCCGCCTCTTCGTAATCCTTCGCCAGCCCCTTGAAATAACCGGACAGCAGATAGATGGTAAACGGCAGCGCCGTCGACGCGTAGACCAGCGCCAGAATAAACAGGTTATTCAGGAAAAACGGCCCGCCAAACACCTTCCTCACCACTGCGTCCGCATTGTTCAGCATCAGGAAGATCGGCACTACGATATAGCTGACGTTGATGAACAGTCCCGCCATGAACATGGTATTCCAGATCGCCCGGCTTCTGAATTTAAAACGCGCCAGCACATACGCCGCGGGCAGCGCGATCACAATGAGCAGGAGCAGACCGAGCGCCGTCACGATCACGGAATTCAGCATATAGGAGCCCATGCTCGCCTTCTGCCACGCATCGATAAAGTTCTGATAGTGAATTCCCTGCGGCAGCGTCCATGGATTGCCGTAAAACTCGGAATTCTGTTTGATCGACGCCACAAACACCCATGCGACCGGCACCAGAATAATGATCGCCAGCAAAGCCAGAACGAGATAGATCACTATCTTGGTTCCTTTGGGAGTCGCGTCCATTTCTCTTTTTTTCGTCCCCATAATTTTCCAACCCTTTCCAAAAGAATGCCGAAACAGCCGTTTCGCGCAATCATTCTCCCGCAGTCCCTCTCCTCATCCGCAGGGCGCAGACTCCGCGCCGCCGCGCCTCGGGAGAAAGAGCGCGCGGAATCAGAATTCCACCTCGTCCCGCTTCGTCACCGCATTGATCACCGCCGCGAGTGCAAAGGAGAACAGGAAGACCATGACGCCGATCGCCATGCCGTAGCCGTAGGAGGAATTCGTGTACGCCTCCTGATACATATAGCTCAGGAACACGCTCGATGCGCCATCCGGCCCGCCGTTCGTCATCGCCTTGACCATCAGGAAGCTCATATTGATATTACTGATGATAAAGAACGTCAGCGTCGTCCGCACATTCGTCCAGATAAGAGGCAGAGTGATCTGGAAAAACTGGATCAGCCGCCCCGCTCCCTCGAGGGAGGCGGACTCATACAGACTCACCGGAATATTCGCCATACTGGCCATATACATAACCATGTAGTAGCCGACCGCCTGCCAGATCATCGCGATCGCAACGCTGTAAATCACGATCTTCTGGCTGCCCAGCCACAGGATCGGATTCTCCATCTCCCCGCCCTGGAACAGTCCCAGAAAGCTGTTGAGCAGTCCCAGATTCGGATCGTAGATCGCCGAGAAGATCGCACTGATGACGACAACCGAGAGAATATTGGGGATATAGAAAACGACCCGGAAGAAGTTCTGCCCCTTGAGTTTCTCTCTCGTGAGAATCGCCGCAAACAGAATCGCCAGCGCAAACGTCACGATCGTCACGATGACAATGAGCAGCACGCTGTTCTGGAACGCCTGATAAAACTTCGCGTTCGTGAACAGGCTCTTAAAATTGGAAAATCCCACAAATGTTTTATCCGCCGTGTACCCGCCCCACTTAAACATGGACATCCGGAATACGTCAATGGTCGGAATGATCATAAAAATCACAAATAAAGCAATGGCAGGCGTAATGCACAGTGCAATAAACCTGTTTCTCCCGCCTTTTTTTCTTTTCTCCATGGACTCACCCATCCTTTCGCCCTGCCGGTACGATCCGCTTTCGTCCGGCACAGAGCGCCCCTGATCGCGGCGCGCCTTCCGAAACAATCCCGATTCCCGCCGCCGTTCCTGCAAAAAGTGGGACGAATGGCCGGCAACTATTTCCCGCCGCCGGCCATTTCCCTTATTTCTATGAAGCCGCCAGTCCCTGCTGTCCTTCCCTCCCGCCTTGCCGGGCGGAGCGCTGTCACCTCATAAAAATCCCCTTTGAAGCTGTATCTCCGTACTGCTGTGATCTCTCTGTACTGCCTCTGTGCAGTTCTTCCTGATCCTTTTCTCCGCGGACTTCTTTATGATTCGCAGTCCGCTTCTTACTGTTTTATTCCCGTTTTTCTTACTGCTTTAATGCCGCTCTGAGCTTGTCGCTGTCCGTCTTGATCTGCGCCACCCACTCCTCTTCGGTCTTGTCGCCGGAGACAAGGGAGTTGATCGGATCAAAGAACGTAGCGCGGGTCGTGACACCCTCTACCGGATCGGTCGTTGCAAATGCATCCAGAACCGCCACTGCGCCTTCGTCGTAGATCGAGTAATAAATCTGATTGTCACCTTCCAGCTTCTCGGTCATGCCCTGAATCGGCTGTACCGCGCCGCCTTCCTGTGCGAAGATGTCAGCTGCCTCATCGGAGTACAGGTATGCGATGAACGCCTTGCCTGCCGCCTGATTCTCAGCGCCTGCCGGCATCCAGATCTGCTCGAAGAAGGAATAGGATGCTCTCTCGCCGCCCTCTTCCACTGCCGGAAGAGCCATGAAGCCCCACTCAAATCCGTCAGCGCGCGGAGCGTCTGCCATCTCGCCGATGACCCAGTTGCCGTTGGGCATGAAGATCGCCTTGTCATCGAGAACCAGCTGCTGGTTCTTGCGGAAATCGTTGTCGTTTGCATTCGCCGGTGTCGTCGGCTCCGTATAGGTCGCAAGCTTTGCAATGATATCAAAGGTCTGCTGCGCCTCTGCGGTATCCCAGATACCCTCGCCGTACTTTAACGCTTCCTGGAACTTCTCTGCGCCCAGCGTCTCGTGCAGAAGAGCGTAGAAGAATGCGTCAAAGTAACCTGCGGTCGGATAGGTAAACAGGGAAATTCCCTCTTCCTTCGCCAGATCGCCCAGCTCCCACATCTCGTCCCATGTGGTCGGCAGATCCCATCCCTTAGCCTCGAACAGACCCTTGTCATAGAAAAGTCCGCAGGGGCCGTAGAACATCGGCATCAGATACGTCTTGCCGTCGCCGTAAGGCTGCGTGATCGTATTGTCCACAAATCCGGGAAGAATCTTCTCTCCCACCGTGATCTCCTCGCCCGGAACCGTCATCGCGAGCACATCGCTCAGGTCAACGAGGTTGTTGTCCTTGATAAAAGTCTCGGTCAGACCGGACTCCGCGCCGACCGCTCTCATAATAACGTCCGGATATGCGCCGGATTTCATCTCTGGCGTGATAATATCTTCGAGCTTCTTATCGATCGTCAGCTCCACCGTAACGCCCGGGTTCGCCGCCTCGAATGCCGCGCAGACATCCTGCCACATCTGTGCTCCGTACGCCGTCTCCACAGCCGCCACCTTCAGTGTGCCGGTGATCTCCGATGCGGAAGCCTCTGTCGATTCCTCTGCCGCCTCGCCGGTCTCCTCCTGCTCCGCGTCAGCCGCAGGTGCTTCTGTCTCAGCCGTCTCCGGCGCCGCATCCGCCGCCGGCGTCTCGGACTCGGACGCTCCGCCACCGCAAGCCGTCATTCCGAAAGCCATCACCGCCGCCATCGTAACGCACAATGCCTTTTTCAATTTCATACGTGTCCTCCCTGTGAATTTTTCATGAATTTTCCGTTAGTAGATGTTTTCAGTATATAGAATTATCTTTCAGTAAAAAATCTCTTTTTTGTTCTGTTTTTTATATATCTTGCTTTTTTGATTTACTTTATGCTATGGTATATCTTGTACAGGAAGAATTTTCTTTCCTGCAAAAAACTTTTTCTAATCAGCAGTATTTCCTAAATTTAATTTTTATTTTTTATGCATCTTTACGAGAATTACTTTTCTTTTTCTCTTCTCTGTTCTACCCGCCGATTCCTCTCTTGGCTCCTCCTGCATAAAAAGAGAACCGACGCGGAAAGGAGGCAGACTGCCTGTGAGTATTGCCAGATATGAAGGCGCCAATACCATTCCCTCGCCCGCCGAGACCAGCCCGGAAGCTGTCGGGATCCGTCTTCTCTATGCCACGCACTCCCGCTATGAAAATGACTGGGAGAGCGCAATGCACACCCATCCCTTCACCGAGCTCTTTTATGTGATCGGAGGGGAGGGCTTTTTCCTCGTGGACGACGAGAAATTCCCCCTCCGCAAGGACGATTTCGTGATCGTCAATCCCAACACCCTGCACACGGAGAGCTCCAGCGGCAATTCTCCCCTTGAATATGTGATTCTCGGCGTGGACAACGCCAATTTTGCGATCAGCGACGGACACGACTATATTATCTTCAACTGTGCGGCGGAGCATCAGGATCTGCTCTTTTATATGAACGCCATGCTCCGGGAACTGGAGGAACCGCGCCACGGTTATGAACGGATCTGTCAGGATCTGCTCGAAGTGCTGATCATCAAGCTGATCCGCCGCACTGATTTTGCCTTCGAGGTCATTCCCTCCGTCCGGATCCGTCAGGAATGCCAGAAAATCAAGCGGTACATGGAGAACAATTACTCCCGGGACATCACGCTGGATACGCTGGCCGACGTCTCGCATTTGAATAAATTCTATCTGGTTCACGTATTCAAGAAATACTGCGGCTGCTCCCCGATCTCCTATCTCTGCCGCGTGCGCGTCAAGGCCAGCAGAGAGCTGCTCGCCAGCACCGATTACAGTATTACCTATATCGCGCAGATGTGCGGTTTCTCCTCTCAGAGCTATTTCTCGCAGTGTTTCCAGAAAAGCTGCGGCCTGACCGCCGGGGCGTACCGCAGGCAGGCACAGAAGGAAGCGGAGGAAAAAACAGCGGCGCAGTCGCCTCCGACCCATGAGTTCTGAATGCGGATTTCCGCTTCGTCCGCCGCACGGATTCTGCCCTGCGCGCTGCATGGGCTCTACACCGCCCGCAGCACAGGTTCTGCTCTGCGCGCTGCATGGGCTCTGCTCCGCCCGCAGCACAGGTTCTGCGCTGCACGATTCCTGTGCTGTGTCTGCGTTTTCTGCTTCGTCTGCACACTGCGGCAGGCGCGTTTATGATGATGGATAAATTATATGGATAAAATTCTGACCTATACGGTGCGGGAGGAGGATCTGCCCCGCACCGCCAACGGCCTTGTCAACCTGATCCTGAAGAACTGTCTCCGCGTCACCGGCCATGAGATCAGCCGCTCCAAGTTTATTCCCGACGGCATCACCGCCGACGGCCGCCCGGTCACCGTCCGCCAGCGCCTGCTCCCCGGACAGACGCTGCGTCTGCGTCTGCCGGATGCGGCTCCTTCCGTTGTCTCCGGTGACCGGACTCCTGCTCCTGATACTGCGTCTGCAGCCGGCGCTCCGTCTGGCTGCCTCCCTCCCACGGAAGACACCTTTTATGAAAGCGACGTTCCTTCCTCCGGCTCTCTGCGGGAGCGCGTCGTCCCCGTTTCCGGCCCGCTCTCCATCCTGTATGAGGATGAGGATCTGATTGTGGTGAATAAGCCCGCCGGAACCGTGGTGCATCCCTCCCACGGCCACTATTTTGACTCGATTGCCAACTATCTCGCCTTCTACTATCAGGAGAAGGGACTTACTGTCGTCTGTCACGCCATCGGCCGTCTCGACAGGGACACCTCCGGCGCACTTCTGTTCGCCAAGAACCGTCCCGCTGCCGCCCGGCTCACCCGGCAGCGGCAGGACGGCCTGTTCCGGCGCACCTATCTGGCGCTGGCGCAGGGGCTCTTTCCGGAGAAAAGCGGCACTGTCAATCTCCCGCTCGGCCCCGAAACATCCTCTCTCATGAAACAGCGCGTCTACCGGCCCGAGGAGAAGGGCGGCAAACGCGCTGTGACACAGTATGAAGTAATCTGTTCTTTTCCGGAAACCAGTGCGGCGGCCTCCCTCCCCGGTTTCCCTGCCTGCACACTTCTGCGCCTCCATCTGGAGACAGGCCGCACGCACCAGATCCGCGTCCACATGGCCGCGACCGGTCATCCTCTGCTGGGAGATCCGCTGTACAGCGGCGACAGCACAGAAGAACGGCTGCCCCAACCGACACCGCCCCGTTCTCCGGACAATCCGGTTTTGGATCCAACACGCAGCAGCGCTCCCGCTTCTCTGCACCGCGCTGCTCTGCATGCGGTCAGTGTGGAATGCGTACAGCCCTTCACCGGAGAAAACATCCGTGTCGAAGCGCCAATGGCGGAGGATATGAGGGAGATTATCCGTACTTTCTCCCCACAAGATAGAGCGCCGCTGTCAGAGCGAGAAACGCCGTCAGGAGCACGCCGTTCCTGATCTGCTCCCACAGACCGATGCCCCCGAGATACAAACAGCCCAGACACAGCAGCGGATACAGGACGGCCATCCCCAGCGCAAATATCCTGAACATGACGCACAGATACGGCCAGTTCCCGTTGTTGAACGCCAGTCCCGTCATATGGATTCTGAAAATCCCCTGCGAGACATAATCAATTTTGTTCCCGTCATAATAAGACGGCAGCAGTTCCTTTGCAAAAAAGCAGAACCATCCGGCAAACAGAAGTAGGATACCCTCGAACAGGAGAAGATCTCTCATCTGACTGCCGCGCACCGGCAGCCCGGCGCCGTTCTCTGCCCCCGCAAGAACCATCAATTCCACCGCTGCGAGAACCAGAGAAATCATACAGGCAATCCTCCACGCTCTCCTGCGCTTCCGGATAATGCCGTTCATCCGGCACAGTGCCCTGTCCCCTTCCGCATCCCTCTCTGCAAACAGTGCTTTTTCTGTCCAGCTGACTTCGCTTACTGCCTGCGCCTGCCCGCTCTGCTCCGCCGCGCTTGTTGTCTGTGCCTGCTTTCCCTCTCCGGCCTCACTTACTGCCAGCGTCTTCTTACCCTGCCCGGTCCCGCTTATCACCTGCGCTGGCTCTCTCTGTCCCGTCTCACTTACTGCCTGCTCCTGTTCACTCTGCTGCACCGCGTCAACCGGATTCCCGCTTCTTCTCTCTCCCTGCAGCAGTTCCGTCACGGTGATTCCGAACACCTCCGCAATCGGCAGCAGCAGCGCAATATTCGGCATGCTGCCGCCCCTCTCCCACTTACTGACGGTCTTGTCCGACACAAACAGACGCTCCGCCAGCTCCTTCTGTGTCATATTTCGTTCCCTGCGCAGTGCCGTGAGAAACGTTCCGAATTTCTCATTGTCAATCTGGCTGTCTTTGTCAACTTGTCTGTCCTTATCGACTGGCCAG
>JAUNGV010000045.1:0-7471 GCA_030524225.1 Eubacteriales bacterium | reverse complement strand
TGTCTCTCCCTGTTGCTCTGCCCGTCCGTCCATTCCATCAGCGCACACCTCCCAGGGAAATTGTACCCGCAGAACCGTCGGGAGGCAATCTACTGTCAGGAGAGTGGGGAAAAACCGCTCTGCGCGCCCTCCTGCCAACTTCAAAAAAGCAGTCTGTCCAGCCCGCAACTTTCACCAGGCGCAAAAACTCTTATCTTTCCTGCCCATTTAAGGCGGCAATCACCACCTCATACATCGGCTTCGCCTCCGGCGCCATGGCTGTCAGTTCCGCCATGGTCATCTGATAGGCGAACCGTATCATAGGCCCGTCCAGCATGCCCGGCGACATCTCGTCGAACATCTGCACCGCCAGCGGTTCCGCTATAATCTGCTGCAGCGTGGATTCCATGGTAAAACGCGCTCTCTCCAGCCGGGTCTTTGTCCCGTATTCAAAGCGATAGCTTCCCGAGCCAAGAAGCATCTTCCCCTCCTTCTCAGGGAGATAGATCTCCGCCGTGGTATTGGCCGGAACGGTTACCTCAACGGTGATCTTCCCGTCCTCGCACTTCCAGCTGCTCCGGATCTTTCCGTAGGGACTTTCCAGCTCCGCATCCACCCAGGTGATTCCCCTGATAAACATCGGCCTGATCGCAAACCTCTTGTAGCCCGCTTCGATCAGCTGAATCCCGGCAAGCTTCCTGTACATCCATTCCCCGATGGAACCGTAAGCATAGTGATTCAGAGAATTCATGCCGGATTCCTCAAAAGTCCCGTCCGGCATAATAGAATTCCAGCGCTCCCATACGGTAGTGGCTCCCTTTTTCACCGCGTACAGCCAGGACGGATAATCCTCCTGCAGGAAGATCGTCCCTGCCAGATCATGGCATCCGTTTTCCGATAACGTATGGCAGAGATACGGCGTTCCCACAAAGCCGGTAGACAGATGATTCTTATGGTTTTCAATGTTTGTCACCAGGGACTGCAGGATTCTCTCCCGATACTGCGGATCCGCCAGATCAAAATACAGCGCCAGCACGCATCCCGTCTGGGTCTCGCTGACCAGCCGCCCTGTTCTGGTAATATATTCTTCATTAAAAGCAGCCTTAATCTTTTGGTACAGGGCGCTGTACCGCGCCGCATCCTCCTGCTTTCCCAGAACCTCCGCCGCCTTCTTTACGATCCCGCAGGAATACGCATAGTACGCATTCGCCACCAGATATTTGTCGGTCGCTCCGGCCCGGTCCGCGCTCTCCTCCTTGTCAAGCGCCAGCCAGTCTCCATACTGAAAGCCGCTCTGCCACAGACCGTTGTCCTCACAATGGGCGGTGATGTAATCCACCCATCCCTTCATACTGCCGTACTGCTCCTCCAAGACGCGCCGGTCGCCGTAGGTCTCATAGACCACCCAGGGAATAATAGCGGCCGCATCGCTCCAGGCCGCTGCCCCCGCCTGATCTCCCAGGATATTGGGCACCACATGGGGAACGCCCCATTCCTGCGTCTGCTCGGCAGCCAGATCTCTTAACCACTTCTCAAAGAAAAGGGCTGTATTCCTGTTATAGGACGCCGTAGCCGCGAAAATCTGCGCGTCTCCTGTCCATCCCAGCCGTTCGTCTCTCTGGGGACAGTCCGTCGGAATATCCAGAAAATTGCTCCGCATTCCCCACTGAATATTGCTCTGCAGCTGATTGACCATGGTATCGGAGCAGGCAAAGCTCCCTGTCTGCTCCATATCGGAATGAATCGCGCACGCCACAAAATCCGAGAGGACAATCTCCTCTTTGGCAAGCCCCTCCACCTGAATGTAACGGAAGCCGTGGAAGGTAAAATGCGGCATAAATACCTGCTCTGTTCCATCACAGAAATAGGTGTCCACCGAGACGGCCTGCCGCAGTGTTTCCGGATAGAAATTGCCCTCCCGGTCCAGGGTCTCGGCGTGATGGATCACAATTTTCTGTCCTCTGGTTCCCTTGATGCGCACTTCCACCACCCCGCTCATGTTCTGTCCGAAATCCAGTACCAGTTCTCCCTTCGGGGTCTCTATCAGCTCCTTCGCCTCTGTCCGCTCTGTGATACGGACACACTCTCCCTCCTGGGCAATCAGATTGTCCTTCCTTTCAGAAAGAATCTCCACACCTTTTGGCGCTTCTCCGGCGAAATTGCTGTCTATCGTTTCCCCCAAATAAATCTGACTCTCCCGAATGCTGCCTGTCGTCACCTTCCAGTTCTCATCGGTTCCGATGATCTGCTTCGTCCCATTCTCATAGGTAATGTGAAGTTCTGCCAGCACAGCCTTGCGATCTCCGTAAATGTTTTTCCGGAGCGTAAAGCCATAGGGCCCTTTGTACCACCCGTCAGCCACGGTCAGTTCGATGCGGTGTACTCCGCAAAGCAGGTCCGTCACGTCGTAGGTCTGGTATTGCAATCTGTGATGGTAGCTGGTCCAGCCCGGCGCAAAGAAGGCGTCGCCTACTTTCCCGCCGTCGATGGATAGCTCATAGATCCCATGCGCCGTGGCATAGATTCTGGCTTTTGCCACCTTTCTCTCCACATGAACCGTCCGGAAAAATACAGAGGGCGCTTCCGTCTCCTGCTCTCCGGCAGCGATCCACCGTGCCTCCATCTCCTCAGGACAAAGCAGCCCCGTCTCAAAAAACGTCTCTCCAAAAGCCTCTCTTCCCTGATTATCCCACACCTGTATCTTCACGGCATATCCGGTTTCCGGACAAAGCGTCTCGCCCCCATAAGCCACCAGAATGGATTGATCCGACGAAACCTTGCCGGAATCCCATACAGGAACCGCCGCCCCGATTCCTTCCTCCACCTTCTGTACCGTAATCCGGTAGGCCGACTGCATACAATTTCCTTCTTCGGAGACTATCACCCAGGAAAATCTGGGGGTTTTCACGTCCAGCCCCACAGGATGCTTCCGGTGTTCCACTCGAATGTGTCCTATGTTCAAATTCTTGCCCTCCCCTGTTTTCTATCCGTGCAGCATCGTCTGTCCGCTCTGCTCCGCCCTGCGGGACGCGCGGAGAATTCTGCCGGCATTGATCTGCAGCTGCTGCTTTGTCACAGTGCCCTTCCGGTAATCCGCTTCCAGACTCTCATAATCCTTCTTCGAGCCCGGCATAAAGAGATCTCCGCCCGCTGCCGCCACCTCTGCCGGTTTCGGTCCAGGGTATTTCGCATCCTTGGGCACCATTCCCCCGTTAATCACCCAATCTGTCATGACAATGCCGTCAAACCCGAATTCGCTTCTCAGAATGTCCTCGATCAGATCTCTTCTCGTCGACGCATGCTGTCCGTTGATCAGGTTGTACGAAGTCATAACGGCTGCCGGCCGGGCTTCCTTCACGCAGAGTTCAAAGCCCTTCAGATAAATCTCGCGCATCGCCCTCTCGGAGACCAGACTGTTATTGAAGGTTCTGTTGTATTCCTGATTGTTCGCTGCAAAATGCTTGATCGTGACGTCTTTTCCCGGATGCCTCTGCACGCCCTTTGTGATATGCGCCGCCATCTTTCCACTGATCAGCGGATCTTCGCTGTAGTACTCAAAGTTTCTTCCGCAGCGAATGCTTCTGTGAATGTTTAAGGCAGGAGCCAGCCAGAGATCAATATGAAAAATCTCCATCTCTGTCCCCACAATATCGCCGCATATCTCCGCAAATTCCGTGTTCCAACTCTGCGCGATGGCCGTGCCGATGGGAATTGCCGTACAGTACTGCTCCCGGATCGCTTCGGGATTCTTCGGTTTCTTTGTTCCCAGCTTCAGGAAAAGCTTCACAATTCCCGGGGCAAACGGCATCATAGATTCCGGCATCGGAGGCGCCATGGAGTGCACGCCCTTATCATCCTCGAAATAGTTCTTGGCAATCCGAAGGCCTGCCGGGCCGTCCGCCATGATGAGCGGCCTGCTACCCGCTATATGGGCTGTTTCCCCCGCCGAGCCCGCCACCAGGCTTCCCGCATTTCCAATCATGCCGGTGAGGCCGCCTTTGGGATCAAAGTAACCGATGGCAAGATGCAGCAGCTCCTCATCGGAGAGTCCTCTGACCTCCGGATCAATCTCATAGGCAGCCTTGTATTCTGCTTCTTCCCTGTCAAACGCTTCTGCGGGAATCACAATTCCCGAGGCGGAATCCGGCGCGGGCCGTTCCCTTCTTTTCTCAGGAACATAGTCCTGAAAATCCGGCCTGCCAAGACAGGATTTTACTTTCCTCGTCGCAATCTCCTCCGGGATTTCAATCGCACCGGCCACCCTGGTATTCCTGCTGCTGTTCCCCACCCGCAGAAGATAAGTTCCCGGCTCCAGAAGATACGCGCTCTTTGTCTCGTCATAAGAAGCCATCGCTGCCGCATCAAAAGTCATCGTGATCCCGCAGGTTTCTCCCGGCCCGAGTTCCTTTGTCTTTTCAAATGCCACCAGCGACTGATAGGGCTGCGGCAGTCTGCCTTCCGGCGCGGACACATAGAGCTGTACTGTCTCTTTCCCCGGAACATCACCCGTATTCTGCACCTGAACAGTCACAGACACCGCCGTCCCGTTCACCGACACCTCTTCGCCCGAAATTCCGAACGCCGTGTAGGACAGTCCGTAGCCGAAGGGAAACAGCGGCTCCATGTAGTTGTCAGTTTGCCGCTGGGATTTGTCCTGCCCAGCACGATATCCGCCATGGCATCCCCCGTCTCCACACCCAGCTGGGACAGCAGGAGAATATTGCCCACCTCCGGTATGGGGCTCAGATCCACCACTCCACCGGTATTGAGCACAAGCATGAAATGCGTATACTTCTCATTGCAGGCGCGAATGTCCCGAATCTCTGTGTCGGACAGGAAGATTTCGCCCTTTTCCACCGCTCTGTCAGAATTCTCTCCGGAAATACGGGACAGTACATAGATGGCCACATCGCCTTCTCCCTCCAGCGCGAGCTCGTATTCCGGCTCCGGCATGGAAGCGCCCATGCAGATCATCAGTACATTCTGATGCATTTTTCTGGCCTTTTGCTTCAGATCCTTCTTAAACTGTTCAAACGCCCTCTCCAGCAGACGATCATATTCATCCAGCCATTTTTTCGTCGTAATGTGAAAACCCACTTTCTCAAAGCCCGTCTCCACGGTGTCATAATATCTGGAATTTACCTCTCCGGAGCCTGTGCCTCCCTTAATCGTGTGTCGCACGCCGCTGCCGTACAGCGCAACGTCACAGGGGGACTTTAACGGAAAGTCCTCTTTGCCATCTCTTCCCGCATCCCCGGCAGTCTCTTTTCCAGATCAAACTGACTGACCAGAATCAGCATGACGACAAACATAAGAAGCGGAATCACAAAAGAGAATCCGTAAATCGCCATTTTGGTAGCAGCCGGCGCTGCCGTCAGCGTTGCGTCATACCCAACCGCCGCCAGCATCCATCCTATTAAGGATCCGCCGATTCCGCTTCCGACTTTGCCACCGAAACCGGAGGCGCTGTTGGAGCTTGCCACCATGCGCGCACCATACTTATATTCGTTATAGTCAACAGACATTCCTGTGAGCACGCCGACGAGGCACATCATGGGAATGGTGGCAAATGTCGTACAGCATCCGAGAATCACATACGCCACAAAATTGTTGTGCAGGAAAATCATCAGGATATTCGCAGTAACCCCAATGCCAAAACTGAATTTCAGAGTTCTCACAACCCCCAGTTTCTTAACCAGAAGTCCTACGGAGACAAAACCGATGATGGTGGGAATTAATCCGATCCCGCCGAGAAGGGCGACTAAATTATCATTGCCGAAAATCCATTTGCAGTAATATGTTCCCGCCGCCGAGGTAGTGCCGTACAGAATACTGGACAAGAGGTTAATCACCAGCACAATCACCCAGTACTTATTATGAAACAGCTTGTCAATCGCTTCCTTAAACGGAACTGGCTCTTCCTGCTCCCCGGGCTCTGCCGCTTTCGCCTCGCTTCCCGCCTCTGTTGCAGTCTCTCTGCTGGTCGCATAGCAAATCAGCATCATCAGAATCACCACAAGCCCCGCGACAAAGCCAAACTTAATCCATGCGCTCTGCGTACCGCCGAGCATGTTTGTAATCGGAATGATGAGAACCGCCATAATAAATCCCGCGACATATCCCATCGCTCCGCGCCACTGTCCCATCACGCCGCGCTCTTCCTGACTGTTAGTGCGAACGATCATCAGGGACTGATAAGGAATGGCAATGGCCGTATACAGCACCGCCGATAACAGAATATTGCTGATCAGGGCATAGGCAATCTGTACCCCGCTCGCCGCCTTCGGCACGGTAAACATGAGAACCAGCATAATACCGGCAGGAATGCCCGCCCTGAGGAGCCATGGTCTGTATCTCTCCTTGCCGGGCTTCGTGTGATCCACGATATTCCCCATAATTAGGTCGGTAAACGCATCCAGAATCTTGCTGATCAGCAGTACCGTCGCCACAGCCCCCGCTGCCATCCCCACCTTATCGGTATAGAAAAACGTCAGCTGTCCAACAATCGTTGACATTGCATTCAATGCAAACTGTCCCATGGAGTCGCCGAAGAAATCTTTGAGCCGCATGACCTTCTGCACTCCGAATTTGTCCTTTCCCAATGGTTTCTTTGCCATGATACCCGCCTCCTTTGTTTTGGTACTGTCATCATACCCAGCTTTCCGCTCTGCGTATTGTAGATTCAATAAAATAATTGTAATTTTGCACTTTTCTCAGATAGTCTTTAGAAAAATTTTAGAAAACACAATGACAATATCACAGCTATTCCACGCTTTCACAGCGGCCGGTCACCGAAATGACCACAATGCCGGTTGTTTTTATTGTAAATATGAAAATCTTACTGTAATATTGATGCTATCATACTGTTTTTCGTATCACAGCGGTTCCGTGTCCTCCCGGTAAAGATGCAAACTCCATGGATCCTCATCCTGCACGGTGGGAGTATCCATGATTCTGATAGAGGAGATGTGTCCATGATCAATGACGCCAAAACATTTTGCCGGTTATTTTACAGCTCCACGTTTCTCCCCATCAGTTATTGTCATTACGAGACAAGCGACATCATCGCTTTTCCTTTTTGCATGGATCACTTTTCTCCCCGGTTTCTGACGTTTCAGAAGAATCCCGACTATTTTGTTTCCGACTCCCACGGCTATTACGGGTTTGTGGAATCGCCGGAACACGACTACTGTCTGATTCTGGGGCCTGTGTTCAGCACATCTGTCACAGAAGACATCATTCACACCTTTATGCGGGAATGGGCCATCGGTTCTGAATACCGCGTAAAAATCGCGCAGTTTTTGCAGACAATCCCCTCTCTGACCTTTCAGCAGTTTCTGAACACGCTCAGTTACCTGTATTTCTGCCTCAATGACAAACCGATCTCCCTCACCGAACACTTCCGTCCCGCTGACGAGAGCAGCAGCCGTAAAATGAAGCCTGAATTGTAATCCGAGATTCCATACTCTCGATCCCGGATAGATGAAAATGT
>JAUNGV010000044.1 GCA_030524225.1 Eubacteriales bacterium | reverse complement strand
TCTGCACAAAGACATTCCTACGCAAAGGCGTTCTGCACAAAAGTACTTCTATGCAAAGACCGGCTGGTCATAGGCATCCAGCACTTCGTTGATTTCAAACATATCATATAATTTGTTCTGCAGGAAGTACGCCACAATAATATCTCTTTTGGAACTTCGGGATAGCGCAAATCCGGCGCTTTGCAGCAAATCCTTCGCTTCATCCAGAGACAGCTCCAGTGCGATTGCAAAGGCCAGAACCGTCTTTTTGTTCGGCGCATAGTCAACGTCTTTCCGGATCTTGGAGAAATGCCTCCGGTCTATATGCGCTTTGGTATAGACTTCAGAATCTTCCAGCCCTCTCTCATCGATCATGCGGAGGAGACGCTCAGAGAACGTCTCCTCTCTCTGGCTCATCAGATCCTCGATACTCCGCTGCGCCGCCTTTGACATCGATCTGATCAGTTTTGTTTTTTTAACGCTCTTCGCATCAAATTCTGAAGGAGAATACTCCCCGGCGTCAGAATCGTCGGCATCATCACCGGCATCATAATATCCATCCGCATCTTCTCTCGGAGCTTGCAG
Source organism: Eubacteriales bacterium (assembly GCA_030524225.1). Lineage (GTDB taxonomy): Bacteria > Bacillota > Clostridia > Lachnospirales > Lachnospiraceae > CAG-791. Next base: position 23,827 of record JAUNGV010000044.1, on the reverse strand, counting down.
CGTCTCGCCCAATCCCCATTTTTCCCGGAATTCTGCTATCTTAGCAAGGAGGAAGAATCTCTTTTTCTCTCTCCTGTGCTCTTTGCTCCCGGTATCTTCCGGTTCATAATACTTGTTTATGTACTTTTCGATTTTCCTGAACAGTTTCTTATCTGCCATACGAATCCCCACGCCGGAGCGCTCCGCGCGCTCTTGCCGCCTCCCCTCTCCTGCATTATAATGAAAAAGCCGCCGACAGGCAAACCGCCATACCGGCACGACAGGCACTGTGGAAAAACGCCATGTTGGCACAGCAGACGCTGCGGCGGTGCGGCAGGCACTTCATCGCAGCATGCCCCAGAAATAAGTAATCAGCTAATCAACTACAACAGGGCGATTAACACCATCCTGCTTGTATAAAAAGTTAAAACGAGGTTCCTATGATTTTATATATTGTACGTCACGGCGAGACGCCGTGGAACCGGGCGCGCCGTCTGCAGGGGCAGACGGACATTCCGCTCAATGAGAACGGTCTCTTTCTCGCCGCCGAGACGGGAAAGGCTCTTAGTTCCGTCCCCTTCGACCTGTGCTTTTCCAGCCCGCTGCGCCGCGCCATGCAGACGGCGGCGGCCATTCTCTCACGCAACGAGGGATACCCGGAGCGGGCGGCTGCCTTCTTGAACGAGCATCCTGCTTACCGGACACAGGTGGCAACACTCTCGGATGCACAAATGCTCCCTCCGGATGACACCGCGTTTACGAACAGCGCAGCGGCGGCCTCCTCTGTTTCTCCACCCCCGCTTACAGACATCTCCACAGCCACAGGACAAACCGACGTCCCCGCACACAGCTCCGCAGACGCCGTGCTCGCCGCAGTCCCGTTATCCGCCGTCCCCGTACCCCAATCCTCAAATGCAATGCCCGCGTGCCTCTCTCCCTACGAATCCTGTCCGATTCTGCCGGATCACCGGATCATCGAGATCAACTTCGGCCGCTGGGAAGGACTGGGCTGCGGGGAACACAACCTCGAGATCCCTCCGGAGGAATTCTCTCTTTTCTTCACCACCCCGGAGCAGCTGCGGATGCCGGAGGGCGCGGAGAACGTCACGGATGTGATCGCCCGCACCGGCAGCTTCCTCTCTGACCTGTCGGGCCGGAAAGAGCTCTCAGACAAAACCATACTCGTGACACTGCACGGCTGTGCGATGCGCGCTCTCCTGCACCCTCTTTATCCGGAGGGGTCCGGTTTCTGGCAGGAACGCTGCCCCCCGCAACTGTGAGGTGGCCATCGTCAGGATTCTGCCGGGCGAGTCCCCCGTATTCCTCGATCCCGGGCGGCTCTATTACGACGCGGACTGAAAAACAGCGGGAGCTGCGCCTGTCCGCACTGCTCCCGCTGCCGCGCCGTGCTGCTGCGCCCGGCCTCCTCTCTCCCAGCCGCCCTTCTTCCCGGCAGGCTGCCTGTTACTCCTCTTTTCCCGCCTTACCGACGCTTCCGAACAGCCGCATCTTCTTTTCCGCCTCCTGCTTCACCGCTTCCACCTCCGCAGGAATCAGATCCGTGATCCCCTTCTCTGCTCCGCTGAACCTCTGAGCCGCCGCGCCCGCTGCCGCCACATTAATGTCGGTAAAAATATTCACCTTACTGACACCTTCCCTGATCGCAGTCTGGAAATCCGAGTCTGTCAGACCCGATCCGCCGTGCAGTACCAGCGGAACGTCCACAGTCTGCGCAATCTCCCTGATCCGCGCAAAATCCAGCTTTGGCGGGAACTTGTACGCCCCGTGCGCATTGCCAACCGCCACCGCGAGGGCATCTACCCCTGTCCTTTGCACAAAATCGAGCGCCCTCTTCGGATCCGTGTAAAAAGCCGCCGGATCATCCAGATGAGAGTCCCCCTCCGCCGACCCTTCATTGTCTCCCACATGCCCCAGCTCCCCCTCGATCGTCGCGCCGTAGGAATGTGCGATCTCCGCCATCTCTTTTACTTTCCGCACATTTTCTTCATACGGATCCGTGGAGCAGTCATACATGATCGAGCTGAATCCCAGCTCCAGTGCTTTCAGACACGTCTCTTTATGCAGCCCGTGATCCAGATGAACCACCACCGGCACATTCGCCTTTCTCGCCATGGGAAGCAGGTAGTAAGACACCTCTTCCAGCGGTCCGTAGGGAAACAGCACCTCCGCAGTCCCCACGATCACAGGGGACTGCGTCTCCTGCGCCGCGCTTATAATCCCTCTGGCCAGTTCCAGATTCACCGCATTAAACAGCCCCACTGCAAATTTTCCCTTTCTCGCCGGAGCGAGAACTTCATTCAGATTAACAAGCATTTCTACCTCCCTGTCACCGTAAATCCACGGCGTTGCGGGCAGAAAACCGTACCGGCAGTTTCCGCCCTTCCATCACGAATCATAACTATCTTTTGCTCCGATATTGCCGGTATTACTTATATTTCTCCCAGCCGCCCTCTATCTTCCGTTCCAGTTCTTCCAGACTCCTTAAGCCGCTCAGTGCGTCGTACGCCTCCACACAGGACGCGCCCGTGCCGGCGGCCAGATGCAGGCACCGTTCCGGATCATACCCTTCCAGCATGGCTGTCAGGAATGCCGCGATGCTGGTATCCCCCGCCCCGGTGCCGGAGCGCACCTTCTCCGGAATATAGCTCTTTTCAAAGATCTCTTTGTCCGCCCACAGGTCAGGATCCAGTTCCGTTCTCGAACTGATTTCCAGCAGTCTGCTCCGCCCCGCTGTCCTGAAATATAATCCGGGCGCGCCGCACTTAATCAGCAGCACCTTACATCCCAGATCCATGCACCGCTCTGCCAGAGGCTTAACATCGTTTCCGATATCCAGCACCTCCGTGATATCTCTGCCACCGGCTCTCTCCTGCCACTCATCAAACCGCTCCCGGTCCAGCATATAGCAGAGTTCTTCCACGCTCGGGACAAAGAAATCCACCTCCGGAAGCACCTTTTCCAGAATCGCTTCCCAGTCCGCCCTTCCCGCCTCTGAGGAAGCGTCCACAGCCGCCATATCAAGGGAAGTGGCGACTCCCGCCCGTCTCACTTTCCGAAGCAGGCAGAGCAGTTCCTCCCCCTCCCGTTCATACATGGACCGCATGATCGGCGGATAGCCGAAGTGAAACAGAGCCGCCTCTTCCAGAAGAGCGTCGCTGACGTCCTCTGCCAGAAAGGACTGGTTGGCTCCCGGGTGATGGAGAAAGATGCGGTCGATTCCGGGAACGGCCAGAATAACAGAATAGGAGGTGCTATCCCGCCCGCTGATCACCATATCTCTCTGCGCGTCATATTGTTCCAGAATATGCAGCACCATATCCCCAAACGCATCCTTCCCGATCTTCCCAAGCAGGGTTACATCGGCGCCGAGTATTTTCATGGCGAGTCCCGTATTTGCCACTGCTCCTCCCGTGTGGACATCGGCCTCCCCCATCTGAATCAGCTTTCCCGGGGACAGTATCTGGTGCAGCGAATCCGTCTTTCCCTCCGGAAAGACCGGCGTAATATCAAGGCAGATATGTCCCGCCGCAATCACTTTCTTTTTCATCCCACTCCCCCTTCCACAGCATTCCATCCGTTCCTGCTGCTCGATTCCCATACCTTCAGCAGGCCCAAACTCCCTGTTCCCACACGCTTCTTCCGTTTTACCCCTATTATACTAAAAAACAGACCGGAGAAAATGACAATGTTTCGATTTATGCACCATTTATGCATAATCAGCTCCGCTCAGCGGCAGAACAGCTCCACATGAACCCTGTAGGTTTTGCTCTCCCCGGGATTCAGGAATTTCAGCATCCCCTTTTCCCGCATCGCCGCCCGTCCGTCCGGGAGACAGTTGCCGCATTCCAGCCCGAGAACATAGTCCCTCACTCCCATCATCTTCCATTCCACGAATCCGTCCAGTTCCTGCGCGTCAAACGTAATCTCGAGCCCCACGCCCTCCTTCGGCTGAAAAATGGAAGCCTTTCCGTTCCTGTCTTTGAACCTGTGATAATAGCATTTTTCCTGATACCCTGCCTGAGGCTTTTCCATCCTCTTCCAGTTTGCCAGATCCGCCGCCGCGCAGTCGTCCCGCGGCGTCACCTCCGCTGACGGAATTTCCACCACGCTGTCCTCATCCAGGAGCGGATACCCCATATTCATATGATAGAGTATCTCCATCCCCTCCACACGATCTCCCGTATTGGAAATTTCGTCCGTGATCGTAAAAGCATTTCTCTCTTTTGATATCCCGATCTCCCGTTTGAGCGTCAGCTTCCTGCCAAACAGCACTTCGTCCCGGGTCACCGTGCGGACACGGATCGAGCTTTCATCCTCCTCCCAGCAGCTGTACTCGCAGGGCAGACTGGCGATGGAACCGTGGAACGGGAAGAATTCCCCGTCCTCTTCACAGGGCGCTCCCACCGACTGCAGACCGCAGGTTGTCAGAAATCCCGCCGTAAACGATCTGAGCCATTCCGTTCCGCTCCTGTCATAATACGCCGGCGCCACATAGCCGCTCGGCGACAGATAGCTCATATTGACTCCTTTGAATCGCAGCCTTGTGATGTCCCCGCTGCGGTCCGGAGAAACCGTCAATTCCATTCCCTTCCCATTGGTAATCTCATAAATTCTCTGTCCGTCTCCCTTTCCTCCGACGAGACGGTGCTCCTCCACGCCGCAAATCTGCGTTGCATGCCCAATATACGGATTCATATCACCCGGCCTCCTTCTCCATCAGCGGTCTGACTGTCTGATACAGCCGCTCGTATCTCTGATATATCTTCATGTATCTGCCATGCATCTCTCTCCTTGGCAGATACGTCTCTCTCCTCTCTATCATGCGTTCCGCCGCTTCCTCCAGATCACGGAAAATCCCCAGCGCAATTCCCGTCATCATCGCACTGCCCACGGTTCCCGCATCCGCTGTCTCCAGCGCTGTGATCGGAAGATTCAGAATATCCGCCTTCATCTGCATCCATTCCTCCGACCGCGCTCCGCCGCCTGTGGCCCGCAGTCTGGTAAAACGGCATCCGGATCCTTCCAGTGCTTTCAGGTTGCAGAGCATCTCATAGACAACTCCCTCCATACAGCCCCGATAGATATCCGCCGCGGTGGTGGCCGTGGTCAGCCCCAGTATCGCGCCCTCCGAGCCGGTATCCATATAAGGGGTGGCGGCTCCGGCAAAATGAGGGAGCACCAGCAGGCCGGTAGGAGAGGCGCTCCTTTTTTCCAGATAGGAATTCACCGATTCCCCGTCTTCTTTTGCCCACTCTTTTTCCTTCTTCGCAATGGTGTCCGCACACCACTGTATCAGCGCGCCTCCTGTATAGGAAAATGCGTAGGCGGCATATTTCCCCGGAATCACATAGGGAACAACGGCAAAGTATCCGTCATACATCACGTCCATATCGGGCAGCGAATCGAACACCGGTGTGATGCACTCCACGGTTCCCGCCCCGTCCGCCGCCTCTGACGAATCAAAAATTCCGGCTCCCACAGCCGCCGCGATCTGATCGTGACTGATACTGACAACTCGCGTCTTCCCGTCAAGTCCGGTTCTCTTCGCCGCATCCTCCCGGATCACACCCGCGTCTGTTCCCGGAGGAACCGTCTCTGACATACGATCCGGATCCACTCCCGCCGCATCGAAGATCTCCCGGCTCCACTCCAGCTTCCGGATATCAAAAGCCATCGTCCTGGACGCCAGTGAATAGTCGATCTGGCAGTTCCCCGTCAGGTGATAGACCACATAATCCTCCATCAGAAAAATACAGTCCGCCCGCGCATAAACTTCCGGCCGGTTTTGCCGCAGCCACATCAGTTTTGCGATGCTGTACATCTCGTGCGGCCGCAGTCCTGTAATCTCTGCGATCTTCTTGCCGCCCAGTTTCCGGACGAGTTCCTGACATTCCTCTTTTCCTCTCGGATCCGTGTACAGCATGGCGGGACAGAGCGGGCGTCCCTCACCATCCGCCGCCACAAACGTCTCGCCAAAACTGGTGACACCGATTCCCGCGATATCCGGATACTTCGCCGCCATCTCAGAGAGCACCGCGTACACCGCATCCATAATGACAGACACATCGACCTCGTGACCTGACACGCTCCTGCTGACCGGATAGTCTCTGTATGCCTTTTCCAGATAGTTTCCGCTCCGGTCAAAAACGGTACACTTGCACCCGGTAGTGCCAATATCCAATCCCGCTATCTTCACAGCTCTGCCCCCGTCTTTTCATCCTGTCTCTTTAAACATCAATATCCGTCCACTCATATCCGAGATAGGTGGTAAACGCCTCTTTCAGGATCTCCTTCATATGACCGGTTCCGACCGCCGTATGGTGCTTGAATCCTCCCCTTGCGAGCCGGATCAGCTTGTTCTGGAGATCCGGTATCTCCGCGACGCCCGCGCACCCGAAGTAATCGGAAGGGATGTCATCCCCTGTGAATTTCGCGTCGCTCGCATAGACGATCAGCTTTCCATCCTTAGTCTGGCAGTTGGAAAACGTCATGGGAAACGCCTTGATTCTTCCCTCGTTGCATCCCCATCCGGATCCCGGGTCATTTTTGGCAAACATCTTATGCTCTGTCACAGTTCCCTTTCCCGTCATAAGCGTCTGCGCAACCGGCCCGCAGTGGAACAGGATCACCTTGTCCTCCTCGTCCCCGTAATTATTATTCCAGTCCAGAACCGCCGTCGGCTCCTCGCTTGCCAGCGACATTGCCCGCATGGTCACAGCGGAACACAGATCAATTTCACAGGACGCCACGATTCCCCGGTCATTCAATTCACTCAGAAGCACGCACGGACATACTCTCAAGTAGGTTTCCAGCTCATTCCAGCACCTGAGGGTCAGCGCGTCCAGATGATATTCCTCTATATACTCGTCCAGAATAACTGATATCTTTGCCAGCGTGCGCTTGTTCTGCTCCGGCACTCCTGAAAAATCCGTGTACTGCTCCAGTCTCCGGATCTTTGCCAGAACCGCTTCATCGTCGTCCGCTTTTTCCTTTAACTTAAATACGAGTTCCGACAGATCAAAGGATTCCACGGTAATCCCGTATTTCTGCAGCGTGACCTCATCAAACCGGACCGTCTTGAATGCGGTCGTCCTCGCCCCGATACATCCCACATTGAATCTCTTCATTCCGTTGACCACCCGGCAGATGGCGGCAAAGTCTTTCAGATTCTGCGCAAACGCCGGTGAAAGGGGATGTACCACATGGGGTTTCATCACCGTAAACGGAACCTGATACTGCGTAAAGACGTCTGTCACGGAAAATTTCCCGCAGTACGCATCCCGTCTGTGCTGAAAATCCATTTTGTCCAGATCATCCGGATAGGCCTGCATCAGAATCGGCACACCGGCATCCTGCAGCGCCGTCACCGCTCCGTTCTCATCCGCAAAAATCGGCATGGAGAAAATGACGCCGTCATACATCCCTTCCCGTTCTTTCAGCCATTTCGCATATAGAAGTCCCTCGTCCCGGGTCTCGATCCCGCCATATCTCGTCAGCTCCGCATCCATGGCGATATAGTCGTATCCCGCGCTCGTCACCGCCTGAATCATTTCCTCTCTGGCGCTGTAAATCAGTTCTCCCGGCATGAATCCTCTGTTGCAGAATGCCAGGGCAAATGTCACTTTTTTCTTCATTTTCAATCTCCCTTCCGGATCGCCGTAAATCGCTCTCTACGCATCGAGAAGTGCAAACATTTTCATGGCGTCCTTCACATTTTCCTTCATCGCCTCCCGCGCCCGTTCCAGCACACAGGAGAAAAATACAGGTTCTCCGCTTTCGATACTCTCTGCATATTCTCTGGCCGCTGTTCCGCCGCTCTTGTCCATATAGGTAAAATAATTGATCTTGCGGACACCGGAGAGAATCGCTTTTCTGAAATCCTCCCGGCTGACTCCGGAGCCGCCGTGCATGACAACCGGAATCCCGGCTGTTTTCTCCCGGACTTCTCTGACCACGTCAAAATCAAGTCTGGGCTCCGTCAGATAAATCCCGTGGGTTGTGCCAAAGGAACAGGCCAGAAGATCGATCCCGGTCTCCTCCACAAACTGTTTCGCCAGGAGAGGATCCGTATAAATTTTCGTCTCGTCCTCCTCTCCGCTTCCATCACCGGCGCCGGATTCCCGCCTTCCCATGGAACCGAGCTCCGCCTCCACGCCCGCTCCCGTCTTGGCTGCCATCTCCACCACTTTCTTTGAATTTGTTCGGTTTTCTTCATACGAGAGCACAGAACCGTCGTACATGATTCCCGTAAATCCGAGTTCCAGCGCCCTCTGCAGATAGGGAAGTGTTTCGCCGTGATCCAGATGAACGCACACGGGAACGCGGGCTCTTCGGGCCTGCGCCACCATGATGGGCCCGATCGTATCCAGCGGGATCATCGACTCATGGCACTGCGCGAACTGGATAATGACCGGGAGATCAAGCTCCTCCGCCGCCTCGATAACCGCCTGCAGACTTTCCAGATTCGGCGTATTGAACGAGCCGACCGCGATTTTTCGCTCCTCTGCTATTTTCATAACATCCTTTAATGTCACCAGCATATTCTCCGCTCCTTTTCATAAACCAGTGTCAGCTTCTCTGTGTTTCCTTTATTATAATTTCCACGGTCCGGGACATGATATAGAGGTTTGTTCTTTAAACTTTGAATTTGTTCGTTTTTATGATAGGATGAGCGTCAGAAAGCGTGCCGTGACAGAAGGGCGCAATAAAGAACCCCTCGCGGCAAAATGGCGCGAAGGGCTGCAGAATGGAGATTTACTGTTATGATTTCTACTTTTAATCTGTCAAAACTGGTCGATTTGTTTAAGGACTTTTATCGATTAACGCAGATCAGGATCACTGTTTTTGATGATTCCTTTCACGAACTGGCCTCCTATCCCGAAGAGGTTTCCCCGGTCTGCCAGATCATCCGCACCGACCGGAACGCCCTGCATCACTGCAATCTCTGTGATCAACAGGCCTGCGATATCGCCTCCCGGAGGCGCTCCGCCTACATCTACCGGTGCCATGCCGGATTAACGGAAAGCATCGTTCCCGTTTACCTCGGAAATATTGTGATCGGTTATCTGTTATTCGGTCATCTTCTCTCCTATCCCTCTTACGGAGAAGCCGTCCGGAGCATCACGCAATGCTGCAGGGAATACCGGATTGATCTGGAGGAACTCAGGAAACAATGTCTCCTGCAGCCCTTAATCCAGGAGGATTATATCCATTCCGCCGCCCAGATCATGCGCACCGTCGCCTCCTATCTCTGTCTGGAGCGCATCGCAATTCTGAAAAACGAAGAGCTGCCGGCGCGCCTCGATGAATATATCACCAGGCATTTCACCGAAGAACTCAATACGGCCGTTCTCTGCGATCATTTCCGGATCGGAAAGACACAGCTCTGTGAAATGGCAAAACAAATGTACGGAATCGGGATTGCACAGCAGATACGCCTGCTGAGAATCAACAGGGCGAAAGAATTGCTCAGTAAAGATCCGGAACTGTCCATCAGCGATATTGCAGCCGCGTGCGGATTTCATGATTACAATTATTTTATCACGCTGTTTAAGCGCATGACAGGAATGACGCCCCGCCAGTACGCCAGAGCCAGCCGCAGCGAGTACCCCCGCTCCCTTCAGCGGCCCACTTAACTCACTGCTGTTCTCTCACATCCCTCTGAAAAGACTGTATGCGCGGAGAGTAACGCGCCCCACGAAACTGCGCGGCATCACGTTCCGGTCTCTCCCTCCGCGAACGCGTTCCGGTAGAGGTAAATATCCCGGTGCACATCCCCGGAAATCCCCTGTACCTGACCGGTTGAAGTATACTGCCAGTACGCAAACTGATACGGGAAATAGAGGATGTCGTCATAATTGGCGATCCACTTGTCGTAATCTTCCAGCTGTTCCAGATCGAGCATCATGGTAAAGGAGACAAGATTGCCGTAAATCATCGGCGTATAGCCCGCCGCCGAGATCTCCTCACAGAACGCGATCGTATTCTGCGTCCACTCCTCCTGGCTCTGTCCCTGCGCCGCATCGTCCTGCGTATCCTCTCCGGGCATCACCGAGACGGCCACCGGAAGCGTGATTCTCTCTCCGTCCGCCTCCGCCTCCTGCAGCCGCTCGCTCACTTCCTGCGCCTGCAGCCGGACCTCCTCTTCGGTTCCGGGCAGCAGTTCAAAATAGACGCCTGCCTGCAGTCCCTCCTGCGTCGCACTCTCCAGATTGTAGGTAAAGTACTCGTCCCGCGAGATACTGCCGTCCTGTGCGCTCTCGCCGATACGCACCATCACATAGGTGATCTGATCGCCCGCCACAGCCTCCCAGTCAATAAAGCCGCTCTCCTCGGACACGTCGATTCCCTGCCGCACGCGCACCGCTTCGTCCTCGCCGTCGTACTGAAGAAGACCGCCGTCGTCAAACGCGAAATCGTCATTCGCATAGGCGTTCTTTTTCACAGAATCGAGCACCGGATAGAAATAATATTTTCCATTGTTCAGGACGACGAGATCATCGGAAAAAAGCGACCGCAGCATGCTGATCGTGCTTTCCCCGGACTCCAGCGCGCTCTGTACCTGCTGCAGCACCTCGTTTCTGGCCGTATCGGCGGCGCTCTCACTGGCCTGTGCGAGCTGTTCCTGCATCTTCTCCTCGCTGTAGACCATCACCTCGCCCTCATCGTTCCTGCTCTCCTGTTCGATTTCCGCCAGCGTCTCCTGTGCCGTGCGGCCGCGCACCAGCAGCACGGCGCAGAATACCACCGCCGCCAGCGTCACCAGCGACATCACAATGAGATTGACCAGATACGCCGTCTTTCTCTTATTCGGATTCTCTCTGTCGTGCTCGTTACTGCCCAAAGTGCTCATAAGCGGATTTCCTTATCATTTCCGTTCATCGTTCATCAGCTCAGATATGCGCCGCTCAGATATTCGTCCGGACGAGTCTGGGCTGATAGCCCTCTTTCTCCAGCCGCTCTATAATCTGATTCTTATGCTCCGTTCCGAAGGCCTCCAGCGTAATCCGCAGCTCCACAGCGGCGTTTCGGTTGATCGAGACGAACTGGTTGTGCTCCAGCTTGATCACGTTGCCATTGGCCTGCGCAATCACGCCGGAGACGCGGCAGAGCTCTCCCGGCTTATCCGGCAGCAGCACGGACACCGTAAAGATACGATCCCGCAGAATCAATCCCTGCTGTACGACAGAGGACATCGTGATGACGTCCATATTGCCGCCGCTGAGCACGGAGACGACCTTCTTGCCCTTCGCGTCGATGTGCTTGAGCGCCGCCACACTCAGAAGACCGGAATTCTCGACGATCATCTTGTGGTTCTCCACCATATCGAGGAAGGCTACCACGAGCTCTTCATCGGCGATCGTAATCACCTGATCGAGATTCTTCTGCAGATACGGGAAAATCACGCTGCCTGGCGTCTTGACCGCCGTGCCGTCCGCGATCGTGTTCACGCCCGGAAGCGTCACAACTCTGTTCTCCTTCAGAGAAGCCGTCAGGCAGGCCGCCCCTTCCGGCTCCACGCCGATCACCTGAACGTTCGGCTTTAACAGCTTGACCAGAGTGGAGACGCCTGTCGCCAGCCCGCCGCCGCCGATCGGAACGAGAATGATATCGACGAGGGGCAGCTCCTTGATGATCTCCATCGCGATCGTGCCCTGCCCGGTGGCCACGGTCGGATTGTCAAAAGGATGGATGAACGTATAGCCGTGCTCCTTCGCCAGTTCCAGCGCCTTGTCGCAGGACTCGTCATAAACGTCCCCGTACAGAACGACCTCTGCCCCCAGCGCCTTCGTGCGGTTGACCTTGATCAGGGGCGTCGTCGTCGGCATAACGATGACCGCCTTGACGCCGAACGCCTGCGCCGCATAAGCGACGCCCTGGGCGTGATTGCCCGCCGAGGCCGTGATCAGCCCCTTGCTGCGCGCCTCCTCCGAGAGCGTGCTGATCGTGTAATACGCGCCGCGCACCTTGTACGCACCCGTTCTCTGCATATTCTCCGGCTTCAGATACACCTTCCCGCCTGTCTGCTCACTCCAGTAATCGGAGTAAATCAGCTCCGTCGGCCGTGTGACCTTCTGCACAATCTCATATGCCTCTTCGAATTTCGGTAATGTCAGCATCTCCGTCTCTGCGCTCATTCTCATTCCTCCTGTGTACAAAACCCGGCTGACTCATCGCAACGCTCAGTCGGTCCGTATCTGTTGCCGGCCTGTGTGAAGCGCCGGACGGCGCTTCGGGAGAGGTTTGGCTCCTCACAAACCTCAGCCGGCCCGTATCTGTTGCCAGCCTGTGTGAAGCGCCGGATGGCGCTTCGGGAGAGGTTCTTCCTCACAAACCTCTCTGTGTAAAATACTGCAATTCTCAGTCAAATGCAAGACCGGCGATGGTGTCATCTATTCGCTGTCCCTCTGACCGAAGATCGCATCCACAAATTCATCCGCCCGGAATTTCTGCAAATCATCCAGCTGCTCTCCGACGCCGATGAACTTGACCGGAATGTGCAGCTCCGACTGCACCGCAACTGCGATACCGCCCTTGCTCGTTCCGTCCATTTTCGTCAGGATGATGCCCGTCAGATTCGTGACGCTGCCGAACTCTCTCGCCTGCGACAGCGCGTTCTGGCCGGTCGCTCCGTCGAGCACCACGAGATTCTCCCGTACCGCCTCCGGATACTCTCTGGTGATGATCCGGTCGATCTTGCGCAGCTCCTCCATGAGGTTCTTCTTGTTGTGCAGACGTCCCGCCGTATCGCACAGCAGAATATCTGTTTTGCGCGCCTTGGCCGCACAGACGGCGTCGTAAATCACGCTTGCCGGATCGGAGCCCTCCGCTCCCGAAATCAGATCGACGCCCGCACGGCGCGCCCACTCCTCCAGCTGCTCTCCCGCTGCCGCGCGGAACGTATCCGCCGCCGCGATCAGTACCTTTTTGCCCTGACTTTTGTAAATACCGGCGAGCTTGCCCACCGACGTCGTCTTGCCGACGCCGTTGACGCCGATCACGAGAACAATCGACGGGCCCCTCTCGAAATCGTAGGCGTGCTCGTCCACACGCATCTGCTCCCTGATGTCCTGAACCAGCAGCTCGCGGCACGCCTCCGGCTCATAGATCCGCTGTTCCTCGACCTGCTCCTTCAAACGCTCCAGAATCGCGTCCGTCGCGCGCACGCCGATATCACCCATAATCATGATCTCTTCAAGTTCTTCGTAGAACTCGTCGTCAATCGAGGAATAATCGGCAAACACCCGGTCGAACCCTCTCGCGATATTATCCCGGGTCTTGGTGAGTCCTTCCCGCAGGCGGGCAAAAAAGCCTTTTTTCTCAGGTTCCTCCGGACTGGCTTCCTCCAAATCTTCTTCCGGTTCGGAATCCGGCTCTGCGTCTTCTGCGGAATCCGACTCTGCATCCGCATCGGAATCCGGCTCTGTCTCTGCTTCAGAATCTGGTGCAAAAGTGCCGCCCTGCCCGGCGTCTTCGGAATCCGTCACATAAGCGTCGCCGCCCTGTCCGGCGTCTTCCTGAAACGGCTTCCGTTCCCGCTGCATTCCTGAAATACCACTCTCCGGAAACTGCTCCCCGGCTTCCGTCCCGTCGGATGGCGCCGACCACTCTCCCTCCGCATCCGACTGCTCTCCGGAAATCTCGTCCATCTCTTCCTGCTCCGGCAGCTCTTCCCTCTCCTGCTCGTCCTCCGGAACCGCCTCTTCCGAAAACGCTCCGTCCTGCGCCCGCTCCTCTTCCCGGGATTCGTTCTCCTCATCCCTGCCTATTCCCATCAATCGTTTCCAAAAACCAGCCATCTGCCCAATCCCCTATCTTACAGAAAAATCTCACTTTAGTTTTCGGTGGATATATCTCCGAAGCAGCTCCGCTGCTCCGACAGCAAAATCACATTCTATTTTTCGGTTAGTGCATCTTCCAAAGCAGCTCTGCTGTTACTACGCACTCAGTTCCTTATCAATCAGATTGACGCTTACCAGCGCCGAAATTCCCTTCTCCTGCATGGTAATTCCGTAGAGGCGGTCAGCCCGCTCCATCGTCCCCCGCCGGTGCGTGATGACAATGAACTGGGTGCTCCTCGTCAGCTTATGCAGATACCCGGCGAAGCGTCCCACATTGCTCTCGTCCAGCGCCGCCTCGATCTCGTCGAGCAGGCAGAAGGGCGAGGGCTTCAGACTCTGGATCGCAAAGAGCAGGGCAATCGCCGTCAGCGACTTCTCGCCGCCCGAGAGCTGCATCATGTTCTGCAGCTTTTTGCCCGGCGGCTGTGCGATGACGCGCACGCCCGCCTCCAGCAGATCCGCGTCCTCCATCAGTTCCAGCGTTCCCTTTCCGCCGCCGAAGAGCTCCTTGAATACCTTATCAAACTCCGCTGTGATGCGGGCGAACTGTGCCTTGAACTGCCTGCGCATCGCCTCGTCCAGATCCTCGATAATCCCCTGCAGCGTCTTCTCCGCCTCCACGAGATCGTCGTGCTGGCCTTTCAGGAAGGTGTATCGCTCCATCAGAGTCTTGTACTCTTCGATCGCGCCCATATTGACGTCGCCGAGACTCCGGATTCTGTTCTTTAATCCCGCAATCTCCTTCTTCATGGCAGGCAGATCCGTCATGGTCTCATCCCGCATCGCCGCCGCGTCGGAAAGCGTGATCTCATACTCATCCCACATATAGTTGATCTGGGATTCGATGGATTCCTCCAGCTTCTCCCGCTGTGCATTCAGGCGGTAAACCTCTTTGTCCAGCGAGGACAGTTTCTCCGAGAGCTGTTCTCTCGTGGTGAAGAACTCTTTTTGCTTCGCGTTCAGCGTCTCTTTCTTCTCCGTGCTCTCTTTCAGAGTCTTCTCCGCATCGCTCTGCACGGTATGGGAGGCCGCAATGGTCTTCTCGATTTCCTCGATATCCTGCTGCCTGCGGCGCACTTCCTCCTCGCCGCCCTCGATGCTCTCCACAATCTCCCGCAGTTCCCCCGACGCGCGCTCTTCGTCCTGGGCAATTCTGTCGAGATTCTGCTGCGCGAA
Source organism: Eubacteriales bacterium (assembly GCA_030524225.1). GTDB lineage: Bacteria > Bacillota > Clostridia > Lachnospirales > Lachnospiraceae > CAG-791. The sequence continues at coordinate 8,810 of JAUNGV010000044.1, read as the reverse complement.
CTGCTGCTGCTGGCGAATCCGTTCAATTTCGAGATCCCACTTTGCCGCTGCCTCGCCCTTGGCGCTCTCTTCCTCCTGCAGCGCATTCAACTCACTCTGCCACGTCTCGATCTGCGCGGTCGTCTCCTTTTCCAGCTGTTCCGAAGCAGCGAGCTTTGCCCGCATTTCCTCTTTCTGCTGCGCCACGGAAGCGGTCTGCGCCTCGATTCCCTCGCTCTCCTCTTTTAACTGGACGTAGCTTCCGGCAGCCTCCTTCTTGCGCTCCTGCTCCTTGATCACATTCATGCGCGCCGTGTTCTGGGCGATGAACTGTTCCTGCAGTCTGTTCTTGGAGGTTTCCAGCTGCGCGCGCAGGCCGGATCGCCTCTCTCTCGTCTGCGCGATCTCCTCATTCAGCGCATCGATCTGCTCCAGCGATTTTCTGACCTTTCCCTCCAGCTCGGACATCTCACGCCGCCTTCCGAGAAGATTACTGCTGTTGCGGAACGCACCGCCGCTGATGGCGCCGCCCGGCACGAACAGTTCTCCCTCGATCGTAACCATCCGGACGCTGTGTCCGAACCGGTTCGCAATCTGTACCGCGTGATCAAAGGTATCCACGATCACAATGCGTCCCAGCATCGCCTTGGCGACGTTGCGGTATTCCGGCTTCGTCTCCACCAGTTCGTCGGCCAGTCCCACGACGCCCGGCGCTTTCAAGACCTCCGGCCGGTTAAATTCCTGCGGGTGTTCGATGCTCGTCAGCGGCAGGAAGGTCGCGCGTCCCGCCCGCTCTCTTTTTAGCAGGGAGATCATGCGCTTGGCCGTCGCCTCATCATCCGTGACGATATTCTGGATATTACCGCCGAGTGCCACCTCCATGGCCGTCTCGTACTTCGGGGAGGTTTTCAGCAGATCCGCCACGACGCCGATCAGCCCCTTTTCCCTGGCCTTGTTCTCCATGACCTTCTTGACGCTGCCGCCGAAGCCCTCGTACCGCTCCGTCAGATTCGCGAGAGATTCCAGCTTGGTTTTATCCTGATGGTAGCGGATCTGCGCGTCGCGCAGCTGCTGATCCTTCTCCGCCAGACTCTTTTTCATGCCGTCCAGTTCCGCCTCGATCCCGGTCTGCTCTTCCTTGAGTCCTATGATGGACGCGCAGACCTCCTCGAACTGTTTCTGGAGCCCGGCGATCCGCTCCTCCTGTTCCGACTCCTGCGTTCTCGCCAGGACGAGACGCGAAGTCAGTTCCGATTTGCGGATATCAATCTGCTCCGCCATGGTGGAGAGACTCGCGATTCTGGATTTGATCGAAGCCCTCTCCCCCAGCGCATCGAGGATCGCGTTTTTACCCTCCTCGATTCTGGCCGTATACGCCTCGATCTGCGCGGAGACCACCCCCATCTCCTCTCTGGCTGCGCCGCGCCGCGCCAGAAGGTCGTTCATCTTGTCGTCAATCCCGCTCTTTCCGGTGAGAATCGACTCCTTCTCCTTCTGGTAGCGCGCCAGCTGCTCCCTGACCGCTTCCTGCCGCGATGCAAAATGCGCCGCGTTGCTCTGCGCCGCCCGGATCTGTTCCCGGTAGACCTTGATGTCGCCTTCCAGCTTGCCCCGCACGACACTCGTATCGGTGATCTTGCCGCGGGCCTCCTCCATCTCCTTCTCCAGCGTCTCGATCTCCGACTGGATGCGCTCGTACTCTGTCCGCGCTCCCTCGTACTGGGTCTTCGTCTCTTCCAGATCCTTCGCGGCGATGTCCTGATTGCGCCGCATCTCTTCCAGTTGCGTCCGCGTCCTGCCGTTTTCCATCAGGAAAACGTTGACATCCAGCGCTTTGAGGGACTCTCTCGTCTTTAAATAAATGCGCGCTTTTTCCGACTGCCGCTCCAGCGGACCGACCTGCTTGTCCAGCTCCGACAGAATATCGTTCACGCGCACGAGATTGGCTCTCTCGCTCTCCAGCTTCTTCTCCGACGCCTCTTTGCGGCGTTTGAACTTGACGATCCCCGCCGCCTCATCGAAGAGCTCCCGGCGGTCCTCCGGCTTGTCGGACAGGATCTTCTCGATCTGTCCCTGTCCGATGATGGAATATCCCTCTTTGCCGATACCGGTGTCATAAAAGAGCTCGTTGACATCCTTTAACCGGCAGGGCGTTCCGTTCAGCAGATACTCGCTCTCTCCCGAGCGGTACAGACGGCGCGCCACGGTCACCTCGCTGTAGTCGATCGCCAGCTGATGATCGCTGTTATCGAGTGTAATCGCGACATAGGCGTAGCCCAGAGGCTTGCGCAGCTCCGTTCCCGCGAAAATAACGTCCTGCATGGAAGCGCCGCGCAGCTGTTTGATCCGCTGCTCGCCGAGCACCCAGCGGACGGCATCCGCGACATTGCTCTTACCGGAGCCGTTTGGTCCGACAATCGCCGTAATTCCATTGTGGAATTCAAATTTAATTTTGTTGGCAAAGGATTTAAAGCCGTGAATCTCAATACTTTTCAGATACATGAATGTCTCCGTGAAACAAAATCAGGCAGCCGCGCTGCCTGTGTGCGGCGTCTCTCAGGAACGGGAAATATTCCGATGCAGCAGTTCCTGATAAGCCGCCTGCTGCTCCGCCGCCTTTTTAGAGCGCCCCTCGCCGACTGCGGCGCTCTTTCCGTTTACCACGACAGCCACCCGGAAATGGCGGCAGTGCCCCGGCCCGCTCTCCTCCAGCACCTCATAGGAAACCTCGCCGCCCTTTCTCTGGATATACTCCTGCAGAATGGACTTGGCGTCGTAGAAAAGCTGTTTATTTTCCAGATCAGACAGGATATGGGCCAGAATAAAGCGCTGCGGCTCCTCAATTCCGCCGCTGTCCAGATACATCGCGCCGATGACCGCTTCCATGACGTCCGAAATGATGGAGTCCTTCTGTCTGCCGCCGCAGGCTTCCTCGCCGCGCCCCAGCCGCAGATACTCTTCCAGCCCGATATCCCTGGCGCAGTACGCCAGCGCCGGTTCACAGACAAGCGTGGAACGGAGTTTCGTCAGCTCTCCCTCCCGTCTGTCCGGATACGTCCGGTACAGCACCGCGCTCGTCACCATCTCCAGAATCGCGTCTCCCAGAAACTCCAGCCGTTCGTAGTCCTGTGTCCTGCGGATTTTCTGTTCATTTGCATAGGAGGTGTGCGTCAGCGCGCATTGCAGCAGATTCCGGTCGCCAAACCGGTATCCGATGCGTTCCTCCAGAATCTCTATCGACTTCTGTTCCATCCGCGCCTGCCTCTACTGCCCATTTCCCGCTTCCTGAATCAGAGCCACGGCCTCGCCCACTGTTTTGACGCTCTCCGCTTTCTCTACCGGAACCTTGACGCCGAACTTGTTCTCAATCTCCATGATAATCTGAAACAGATCCAGCGAATCCGCTCCGAGATCTTCTGTAAAAGTCGTCTCCATCGTGATCTCTTCCGGATCCACATTCAGTACGTCTGCGATGATTTCCTTCATTTTTGCAAATTCCATGACCGTTTTCGCTCCTTTTTCTTCTGAAATACTCTATTGATGCTGATACCGGATTACTCCCGGTATCCTATATTGCAAACTGCGCGCCGCGCTTTTCCCTGTCCGGGACACCGTTTCTTTGATTGATTCCTTATTCCGGATTGCGGCATTCCGGGCTCTTTCCCCGGCCGCAGCTGTGCACTGTGACTGCTGTCTCCGTTCTGGCATTCCCGCTCCGACGATCGCCTCTTTACTGCTCTTTGGGGCTCTGCAAAAGTCCGGGCGGTGCCGCTTACTGCGCAGCCTTTGCCTTCAGACTCCCGCCATCATCAATCCATGTGGCCCGGCGCACAAATTACTGCGCCGCTCTCGCCTTGGTGCGGTCCACCAGTTTCATCTTCGTCCGGAACTGCTCGTTGATCTTCTGCTCCTTAAACGCGACGCACTGCTCGATCGCGTGCTCGATCTCGATTGCCTTGGCGTTTCCGTGATTCTTGACGACCAGACCGTTTAAGCCCAGCAGCGGCGCGCCGCCGTAGGTCGCGATATCAAACTTTTTGAGCATGGACTTGAGCGCGGGTTTGACGAGAATCGCTCCGATCTTGCTGCGCAGGGAAGACATCATCGCCGATTTGATCTCACCCAGCAGCGTCGCCGCCACACCCTCGTACATTTTCAGCACCACATTGCCCGCAAACGCCTCGCAGACAACCACGTCCGCCGCTCCGGCAGGGACGTCTCTGGCCTCGATACTGCCGATAAAGTTGATCGTATCGCACTCCTTCAGGAGCGGAAACGTCTCCTTGACAAGGGCATTGCCCTTTTCCTCCTCCGCGCCGATATTCAGAATCGCCACGCGGGGCTTTTTCACTCCCACAATATTTTCCATATAAATAGAACCCATCTGCGCAAACTGAACGAGCTGGGACGCTCTCGCATCCACGTTGGCCCCGCAGTCAATCAGCAGAACCGGTCCCTTTGCCGTCGGCATCACCGGCGCCAGCGGAGGTCTCTCGATCCCCTTGATCCGCCCGACGAGAACCTGCCCGCCGACCAGCGTCGCACCGCTGCTGCCCGCCGTCACAAAGGCGTCGCATTTGCCCTCTTTGACCAGCATCATTCCTCTGACGATGGAGGAATCCTTCTTGGTCTGGATCGCGTGTACCGGCGGTTCCGCCGTCTCGATCACCTCCGATGCGTGGCAGATCTCCACGCGGTCGGACGGATACGGCTCGCCGCCGCCCACGCGGTCCATCGCCTCCCGGATCACGTCCTGTCTTCCAACCAGCGTCACCTTCACCTGTCCGTTATGGCGCACCGCCTGCAGCGCACCCTTTACCACCTCGTCCGGCGCATTGTCGCCGCCCATCGCGTCCACCGCGACATTTACGATTTCACTCATAGGGATTCCCCTCTCTGTCCGCTCATTTTCCCGCGCGCACGATTGCCGCTGTCTCCACGGCCGTTTGCTTCCTGCGCGCTCGCTTCCACCGTCTTCACGGCTGCTCGTTTTACTGACGTATCCGCCGCCATAACGGCTGTTCGGTTTCCCGACGCATCTGCCGTCTTCACAGCTGCTCATTTTCCTGACGCGTCCGGTTGCTTCGTTTCCTTTTTTCTCAGAGCGCATACCATTCTATCTTACTAGAAGCTCTGCCAAAAATCAACAAAAAGAACCGGTACAGTTCCCCGTACCGGTGTCATTTCATCAAAGCTAATTCTGTAAAATACCATTAATCCTCGTGCTTGATGATCTCTTTCTTGTTGTAGGAACCGCAGTTCTTGCAAACTCTGTGAGGCATCATCAGAGCGCCGCATTTGCTGCACTTTACGAGCGTAGGAGCAGACATTTTCCAGTTTGCTCTTCTCATATCTCTATGGCTCTTAGAAGATTTATTCTTCGGACAAATAGACATTCGTTACACCTCCTTAGCTGTTCCCTTTGTCATGGGAGAAATTGCTGTTCCCCTTTGGGAAAGCCGGACACAAGTCCAAAACACAAGGCTTAGTATACCCACATTTCGCCGGTTTGTCAACTTGTTTTTTTGAAACCAGTTCAGCCAGCCGGGAGCAGTAAGTCAGAATCGTGCTTGCACGCTTTCTGACTTGCTGCTCTCGGCTGAGGGAGCGCCATCTCATGAGCAAAGGCAGCCGCGAAGCGGCGGAAAGCGCGGCAGCGCGGCTTTGCGAATGGCGCGGGCTGAACTGCACCATTGAGCACTGCTCTCGCTCGTTCGATTTTGGATCTGCCTTTACCGGCACAACGCGTAGGTCTCTCTGGCAATCGCCAGCTCCTCGTTTGTCGGGATGACCAGCACCTTCACCCTGCTCTCCGGCGTCGAGATGACGGTATCCTCGCCGCGCTTACTGTTCTGTGTCTCATCAATCGCAATGCCCAGATAACCGAGATAGCTGCAGACTTTGGCCCGGACAAAGGAGCTGTTCTCCCCGATTCCCGCCGTAAAGCAGATCGCGTCCACTCCGTTCAAAGCCGCCGTATAGGAACCGATGAACTTCGCCACACTGTAACAGAACGCATTCAGGGCGCGCACCGCGTTTTCATTCTCACTCTCATAGGCTGTCTCAAGATCCCTGAAATCGGAGGAGAGACCGTTGGAGAGTCCCCACACGCCGGACTCCTTGTTGAGAATCCGCATAATCCCCTCCACCGTCATGTACTCCTTGTGGGAGATAAACTCCATGATCGCCGGATCGATGCTGCCGCTGCGCGTTCCCATGATCAGACCGTCCAACGGCGTCATTCCCATCGAGGTGTCAATGCATTTGCCGTATTTCACTGCCGAGACGCTGGCTCCGTTGCCCAGATGGCAGACGATCGTTTTCAGGCTCTCATAGGGCTGTCCCAGAAAACGCGCTGCTTCCTTCGAGACGAAAGAATGGCTCGTCCCGTGGAAGCCGTATCTGCGAATCTTGTACTCGTTGTAATAGCGGTAAGGAATCGCGTAAATATACGCCTCCTCCGGCATCGTCTGGTGAAACGCCGTGTCAAAAACCGCGACCATCGGCGTGTGCGGCATCAATGCCCGGCACGCTGCGATTCCTGTCAGATTCGCCGGATTGTGCAGCGGCGCAAGCTCCGCACACTCCCGAATCGCCTCGATCACACTGTCGTCAATTACGACGGACTGCGTGAACTTCTCTCCGCCGTGCACCACCCGGTGCCCCACCGCTCCGATCTCATCCAGAGACGAAATGATTCCGCTCTGCGCGTCTGTCAGCGCATCAAGCACCAGCCGGATCGCCTCCCTGTGATCCGGAATCGGCGTCTGCACCGTCTTCTTATCTCCGCCGTCTTTCTTGTTCTGATATGTAAAAGAACCGTCCAGTCCGATCCGCTCGCACAGTCCCTTGGCGAGCAGCTGCTCTGTGTCGGTATCGATCACCTGAAATTTCAGGGATGAGCTTCCGCAGTTAATGACAAGAATGTTCATGGCTTCCTTTCCGCCGCGGGGTGCCGCGGGCTTGTGTGGATGTAGAGACGCTTCGCTCCGGCTCGGTCGCGGGCTTTCGCCCTTTCGTCCCTCTGCTCCGGGCGGAAGCGCTTCGCTTTCCGCCCTCCTTGATCGCATTGAGCCGTGCCAACCTCGCCTCCGCTTCGCTCCGGCTCGGTCGCGGGCTTTCGCCCTATACATCTGTAATTTAGAACCCGCTTCCGTGCAAGCACGGAGCGGGTTCTAAATTACAGATGTGCACGGCTCAATGCTATAACGAAAGTTGTGCCTGCACGGCTGTTAGGGCTACTACGCCTACGATGTCTTCCCAGCTGCAGCCTCGGGAGAGGTCGTTGACGGGTTTGGCGATTCCCTGGAGCATCGGGCCGTAGGCCTCTGCCTTGGCGAGGCGCTGTACCAGTTTGTAACCGTTGTTGCCTGCGTCCAGATTCGGGAAAATCAATACGTTCGCACGGCCTGCCACCGGGCTTCCCGGCGCTTTGGATTTTGCCACTTCGGGAACGAGAGCAGCGTCTGCCTGCATTTCGCCGTCCACCGTCAGGGACGGGTATTTCTCATGCGCGATCTTGACCGCATTGACAACTTTGTCCACCAGCGCGTGCTTTGCACTGCCCTTCGTGGAATGGGACAGCATCGCGACGAAGGGCTTCGCTCCGACCAGAGCCTGGAAACTCCTTCCGCTGGTATCGGCGATCGCCGCCAGCTCTTCGCTGGTCGGATCCTGATTCAGTCCGGAATCCGCGAAGATAAACGTGCCGTTCTCCCCGTACGGGCAGTCCGGAACCACCAGAAGGAAGAAACCGGAGACGAGCTTAACGCCCGGCGCTGTCCGCAGAATCTGCAGGGCGGGACGGAGCGTGTCCGCCGTCGCGTGGCAGGCGCCCGCCACCATGCCGTCCGCGTCGTTGTTCTTGACCATCACAACGCCAAAGGTCAGGTAATCATTCAGAAGAATCTCTCTCGCCTTCTCCTTCGTCATTCCCTTTGCTTTGCGGCACTCATACAGCACGTTCACATACTCGTCCAGCCTCGGCGTGGTGGCGGGATTGATGACGGCCACGCGCTTTAAGTCCAGCTCCAGCCACTTCGCGCCTTCCATGATCTTATCCTCGTCGCCGACCAGAATCAGGTCTGCAATCCCCTCTTCCTGAATGTGGGCTGCCGCAATCAGCGTGCGTCTGTCGGTGGTCTCCGGAAGGACAATCGTCTTGCGGTCTTTTCTTGCCTTTTCTTTGATCGAATCGATAAATGCTGACATAATTCTGCTCCTTTACTGTATTTACTGTGAACGTGTTCTCAGGCGGATGCATAGGCGTCTGACTGCACGGCCGGTATAAGCAGGCGGACGATCTTTCAGTCGGTCATACCGGCGCAAACTGCGGAGACAATGGCCGTCCCCGCGCCGCGGCGCTGCTGTGCTGTTCCGTCGCCGCCTTCGTTCGTCGCTGCCGCATTAGTATAGAAGAAATTATACCCGCTTCGCTCTTTGTATACAAGGAAGAAAAGGCGTAAATCCGGTATCTTTTTCAGTACATCTCGATAATTTTTTAACAAATCGCGGCACTGCCTTCCCTCTGTAAAATCACCGTCTGAAACGCAGACAGAGCCGCTCGTTGACATTTTCCGCGCAAATAGGATAAACTACACTTTGCAAAACAGGCGCCTTTCCGCGCACCATGCAGGAAACCGTCCGCGCAAAGTCCGGACGCGGCGCCCGCCAAACGCGATAGCAGGAGAAGAAGTCATGATTTTAGCGTGTCACCATATCAGCAAACAATTTCTGGAGCAGCCGGTTCTGACTGATGTCACCTTTCATATGGAAAAAGGGGAAAAGGCTGCCATTGTCGGCGTCAACGGAGCGGGCAAATCAACGCTCCT
>JAUNGV010000043.1 GCA_030524225.1 Eubacteriales bacterium | reverse complement strand
GGATATCAGTGGGGTACATGCCGCAGAAGTGAGGATATCAGTGGGGTACATGCCGCAGGAAGCGCAGATACCAGTGGGGATATACATTGCAGGAAATCAACAGTAATGATGAAAGGGATTTTAAGATGATACGAGTGCTTTTTATTTGCTACGGCAACATCTGCCGTTCGACAATGGCGGAATATGTGATGAAGGATCTCGTGCGCAAAACGGGACGGGAGCAGGAATTCTATATCGATTCGGCGGCGACGAGCACAGAGGAGATCGGAAACGGCGTCCATTACGGGACGCGCCAGAAGCTTCGGGAGGTCGGGATTCCCTGCGGGGATCACCGGGCGCGTCAGATGACGCGTGGGGACTATGAGAAATTTGATTACCTGATCGGCATGGATGCGGCGAATATCCGCAATATGACGCGGATTGCGGGCGGGGATCCGGAGAGAAAGATCTGCCGCCTTCTCGATTTCACGGAATCACCGCGGGATATTGCGGATCCGTGGTATACGGGGAATTTCGATGAGACATACGAGGATGTCTGCGAGGGACTGGACGCGTTTCTGAAAACGCTGGGAGGGTGACGTTCCTGCAATCCTTATCTGCGAGAGGTTTTCTTAATGGCGGCTTTATGTCCGCCGTGATAAGATGCTTTCGTGCGGTGCGCTAGGCGACAGCTTTTTGGATGGATTTTCGAAAATTAACTGTTTACTTTGCGGTGTAATCGTGTATGATGTTCATAAATAAAAGAGACGCGCTATTGAACCAGAACTTGCCCGGGCGGTGCAGCGGACGGAGGCGCCGTGATCGGGAAGAAGCGCAGGCGGGATTTGTGCCGGAGCGTCACAAATCACAGCGCAAGATCAAAGACTGTGCTGCAGACGGCAGCCGCAATTCTGAACTTCGCGTCGCCCCGCCGCATGAGACGCTCCGGAATGGAGGACCCTATGGAAGAACGGAAACAGGCACAGGAGAGCGCAGAAGATAGAAACGAAAAGAGAGTGGAAGAGGAGATCAAAAAGGACCCGCAGAGCGGCAAACTGATTATGGCGGTGATGCAGGGGGACGATTACGACGAGGCGGTCAGCGAGCTGAACAAAAACGGTTATTTCGTCACCCTCCTGAGTTCGACAGGTGGATTTCTGAAGAAGCAGAGCACTACGGTGATGATCGGAACGGACGATGAACATCTCGAACAGGTGCTGGATATCCTGAAGCAGACGGCGGGACGCCGCAAGGAGACGATTTACCGCAATGCCTCCATGTTTATGGCACAGCGCTATCCCGTGGGCATGACGGCAATTCCGGTTGTCGAGGACGCAGGAGGCGTGACGGTGTTTATTCTGAATCTGGAGCATATTGATAAGTTCTGACGGACGACAGGGGATAGACAGCGGCGGAAAGCGGGAGATGTTCGGTGTCAGAGGAGCGCCCAAACGGCGGTGGGAGAACGCAGTGTGCGAATTCTCCTGCCGCCGTTTGCCGTACCTGTATTGTTTATTTCTTGCCCTTTTCCCTGCGCAGGGGGTGAAGCTCCCGGATCATGCGGAAGATGCCGGCGGATTCGAACGCCTTCATCAGCAGATAGAGGACGAGAGAGTTGATCGGCCACATCACCATGTTTTTGACGAAGCGGGCCGGAATCATGGCCATCAGCGCTTTGCCGTAGAACTGCGAGAGCCAGAAGGTGCCGAGACCGACGTTGAGAACGAGAGCCACGATCAGCTTTGCGGCCAGAATACGCCAGAGGCGGACAGGGTGCTTGTAGAAAAAGCAGCCGTAAATGATGCCGGCCAGAAAGGCGTTCAGGGTCAGGCCGGGAATCCAGCCGCCGCCTGGCTTGATGATGAGTTTGAGGATATCGAGCATACCGGCGAATACGCTGCCCACGACGGGGCCGAAGAGCAGATCGACGAACTCGTTGGGCAGACCGGAGAAGCCAATTTTGATAAAGCTGCCCAGTTCGATGGAGAAAGATTCCAGAATAAACGCGAGAGCTGCAAACAGGCCGCACATCGTAATGGTGCGCACATGTTTGAATTCCCGCGCGGAATCTGCAAAAAGAACGGTGAGTTTCTGCATGAAAATACCTCCTTTTACAGACATCCGGCCGCAAAAGGAGATAGAGATGGTTCTGTCTCTTCTGATGCAGCGAGATGCGGCCCGCATACCGCAAGCGCACTGGAAACGGCGCTTTTCGTCCTGCCGGCAACTCCCTGTCCGGCGGGCACTTGACGCATGAAAGCCTACTCTGCATATGATTTAGAGTTCCGGAGCCTCCGGAAAGGGCGGCTGTCCGCAGGTGATTACCTCTGCGCCGGCCGCTGGATACCGCTCCATTATAGCAGTACGGAGCGGGAATGGGAAGGGGTGTCAGGTGTTTGACGGATCTTTGGCAGATCCCTTTGATGAACCTTTGGCAGATTCCTTTGAAGAATCTTTGATCAATCCCTTTGGCACCTTTTGGGGGCGAACCGGCTGTCCTGCGCCTCTCACCGCAGACTGTTTTCCATCACGCCGGGAAGGAGATCATAGATGGAGCCGCCTGTTTTCCGGTCGAACAGCGCTTTGATTTCCAGTACCTTCTTCCACCGGTCTATCGTGTGGGGATGAAATCCGTAGCGGATGGTGACGTCCACGAACCGCTTTTCCAGCAGGCAGAAGCCGCTGGGGAGGGCAAGAGAATCGCACAGCTGCACCAGGCGGTCGTAATCGTCATAGACGGCGCTTGCCACAAACTCTTTCATAAACAGATAGTCCTCGTCGCTGACGTCAAAAACGCCGATAGAGGTTTCGATGTCCTGTATCATAAATGCGTGGGAGATACAGATCTGGGCGGCCTTTGTCCAGCCGCGCTGCGTGCAGTACCGGTAGCCGTCCAGCAGATGTCTCTCCGAGGTGACGCCCGCATGGCGTCCGATATCGTGGAGCAGTCCGTACAGATAGGCCGTCTCGGGAGAGAGATCGCTGCATCGGGCGGCGATATTCTGACAGGCCATGGCGACATGGCGGGAGTGATCGACCCACGGCCCGGGATTGCTGACTGCGGCTTCCTGCAGAGCCTGTTCGGCGAGTTCTCTGGTAAGTTCCATGATGATATCCATTCCTTTCCCTTCGTTCAGGCACAACACGTTATGGGAATTCTTCATTTTCAATTCTGATTCCTTTTTCCGCAGTCTGTCTGCGGAAACATTTCGTGTCTGTGTATCTCTGTCAGTATAGTGAAATAAAATTGAATTTGCTATCCTTTTACGGCCTCATTTTCTCACGATCCTGCCAGTTTCGCCGGTAGTCCGAGGGGGTACAGCGGAACTGTTCCCGGAACACTTTTCCGAAATAACTGCTGCTGCCGAGACCGCAGGCGCGGCTGATATCGGTGATGGAATCCTGCCCCGTCTCCAGGAGGCGGCAGGCCCGCTGCAGCCGGTAGCTTGTGATATATTCGTTCGGTGTCATATGGAGAGTTTCGCGGAACATACGGAAGCAGGCGCGTTCGCTCAAAAAGGCGGAGGACGCAAGGTTCCGGATGGAAATGTGTTCCGGGTAATGTTCGTGGATGTAGGTCATCATAGCTTTGATCTGACCGCTGCTTTTTCCGGGAGCGCTCTCCTGTTCCAACAGAGGCTGCGCCTGCTGCAGCAGGAGAAGCCAGATCTGCGACAGGGCTTCCCGCAGCAGCAGCTCGTAGCCGAACAGGGAATCGGAAATCTGAAAAGAGGTTCGGAGCAGATCCAGAATTTTCTGATGTTCCGGATTTTCCGGGAAGAGTGGAATCAGCTGGATCTGCTGGGAGCGGGTCAGCGGTGAGATGTATCTGGAGTCAATGCGGCTGCCCCTTTCCCCCGCCAGCAGAGCGGGGTGGAAGATATGGAGCAGCTGAATCGTTTCGCCTGTCCGTGAGAGCGTCTTTGTCATGTGCAGGACTTCAGAGTTTACCATGCCGCCGGAACCGGCCGGAAACCGGATGGTGCCGCCGGGGGTACTGTATTCGAGTTCTCCGCTTTCCATATAGAAGAGTTCCACGCTCTGATGCCAGTGCCACGGGGCAATGCGGCCGGGATAGCGATGCAGTTCGGCTCTCGTGGCGGTATAGGGAAAGGTGTCCGTGAAATCGGGGAAGAGCTCTTCTTTGTTTTCGGTCTGAATTTGAATATTCCGTACAGTTTTCATATCAATCCCCATTCCGGAGCGCTCCTCGCGGCGGGGAGACGCAACTGTCAAATCTGCGTCTGACACCAATGAGATTTGTGACGCTCCGACAATAATGTCCCTGATCAGTTTGAGTTCGGAAGACAGATTTATGATACGGAACCGGCGGCGCGGCTGTCAATGGCAAGGTTGCGGTTTCTGAGAATGCAGCTGTCAATAGCGGGCTTACGATTTCCGGAAGCGGGAGTATAATGAGAGTGGAGAAAGCACCGCGAAACAGTTTGAACAGGGAGATCGCCATGAAACAGCTGAGAACGAAATGGGGAAAGAGGTTTGACAGGGAACACATCTGGCAGGAGTATCCCCGGCCCTCGATGGTCAGGGATAGTTACCTGAATCTGAACGGCGCGTGGGAGTACGCGATTGTGGAGGAGGGAAGGAGAGAGGGAGCGGGGAGCGGTGCGGATGCCGGAAAAACGGAGCGGAAATGGGACGGAGAGATTCTCGTTCCGTTCTCGCCCGAATGTGCGCTCTCTGGCGTGGAGAGGGAGCTGAAACCGCGCCAGTATCTGCTTTACAGAAGGAGGATCAAGCTGCCGGAGGGCTTCTGGAGGAATCCGGAGCGGGATCGGATTCTGCTGCACTTTGGTGCGGTCGACCAGGAATGTGCGGTCTATGTGGACAACGAGCTTGTCGGAGAGCATACTGGTGGATATCTGCCCTTTACCTTCGATGTGACGCAGGCGCTGCGGCGCAGCGCGAAGAGACGGAGATGTGCCGGACGGGAGGAAGCAGAGCGGGATCGTGTGAATGCGGCGGACTGCGCGGATGCGGCAGACTGCCCGGAGGCGGTGTGTTGTGCAAATGCGGCGGGCTGCGCGGGGGCAGGGAGCGAAGAGGTCCATGAGATTTTCGTCCGCGTCTCGGACTGGACGGAGGAGCGTCCGCACGCCCGAGGGAAACAGCGGCTGGACCGGAGGGGAGAGTTCCCTGACCTCTTTTATACGCCGCAGAGCGGGATCTGGCAGACGGTCTGGATGGAATGTGTGCCGGAGCGTTTTATCAGGAGCGTTCGGATTACGCCGCTCTATGATGAGAGCGCGGTGCGGATTGAGGCAGAGATCGCGGGGAGACATGGCGACGGAAACAGGGATGAGAGGCTGGAGGCGGTGATTCTGGACGGCGGACAAGAGATCGCCCGGGCAGAGAGCGGCGGGGACTCGCTGACGATTCCGATGACCGGCTTTACACCGTGGAGTCCGGAGCATCCGCATCTCTATGACGTGCGGCTTACTCTTCACAGAGAGATGTGCGAAGGGGCGGACGGAGAAACGGATACCGACGTTGTCCGCAGCTATTTCGGGATGCGCAAACTGGAAGTCAGGAGGGATGTACACGAGATTTGGCGGTTTTTTGTAAATAACAGGCCGTACTTCTTTAACGGAGTGCTCGATCAGGGATACTGGCCGGAGAGTCTGATGACGCCGCCCTCCGATGAGGCGCTGGCGGCGGATATCCGCATGGCAAAAGAGCTGGGATTTAATACGATCCGCAAGCACGTCAAGGTGGAGACGGAGCGGTTTTACTATCACTGTGACCGGATCGGAATGTTTGTCTGGCAGGATATGCCGAATGGAGGGGGACGCTACCGCATGGCGTTTACGACGGTGCTGCCGAATGCGCTCGGGAATCTGGTGCGCGCGGTGGGAGACGGTCCTGCGCGGTATGGTCTGTTTGGGCGCGCGGATGCAGAGGGAAGAGCGCAGTACCGCAGAGATCTGCGGGGGATGGTGGAGACGCTGTATTCCCACGTGTGTATTGCGGCGTGGGTTCCGTTCAACGAGGGATGGGGGCAGTTTGACGCGGGGAAGGCGACGAGGATGCTGCGCAGTCTGGACGGCACGCGTCTGATCAATGAGGCGTGCGGATGGTTTGACCAGAGGGGCGGCGATATGTACAGTATCCACAATTACCTGCGCAGGCTCCGTGTCCGCCCGCAGAAAGAACGGGTGGTGGCGCTGACGGAGTACGGAGGCTATGCGTGGCCGGTGGAGGGGCATCTGGAGAGGGAAAAGGAATTCGGGTACCGCTATTACCGGTCGTCAGAGGAACTGACCGCCGCGTACGAGAGACTTCTGGAGAGGGAGATTCTGCCGAATCTGGGCAGGGGGCTGAGCGCCGCGGTTTATACGCAGATGAGCGATATTGAGACAGAAATCAACGGCCTTATCACGTATGACAGGGCCGTTGTCAAGATGGACGGCGGGCGGCTGGCCGCCGCGCACGCTGGACTTTATAAGAGATTTCGCGAAATTACACAGGGCTGATCCGCGTCGGATCGCAAAGGCCGGATCGCGGGGGATTACGCTCCCCAGACCTCCTCGGCGATCTCTTTGACGAGTGCGAGTTTGGCCCACTGCTGTTCCTCGGTCAGTTTGTTGCCGATCTCGCAGGAGGCGAAGCCGCACTGCGGGCTCAGGCAGAGCCGGTCCAGGGGAAGGTAACCTGCCGCGTCGTGGATACGGGCAATTACGCTCTCCTTGTCCTCGAGGACGGGGGACTTGGTGGTGATCAGGCCGAGCACGACCTTTTTATCCCCGGAAACTGCCTGCAGCGGAGCGAATCCGCCGGAGCGCTCATCATCGTACTCCAGATAGTAGGCGTCCACATTTTCTCTGGCGAAGAGTTCCTGCGCCACGCTGTCGTAAGCGCCGCTGCTGGCGTAAGTGGAATGGAAGTTGCCGCGGCAGACGTGGGTGGTGATCACGAGATCCTCCGGCTTACCCTCTATCGCCAGGTTGTTGATATCCAGAAGCTGTTCGCGGATGCCCTGCAGTCCTGCGCGGTCAACGCCGAAGATTGCGGCGGCGTGGGGATCAACGAGCATGCCCCAGGAGCAGTCGTCCAGCTGGAGGTTGCGGCAGCCGGCCGCATAGAGGTCGGCGATGACCTTCTGGTATCCTTTTGCGATATCGGCGACGAGATTGTCGGTGTCGGCGTAGTATTTGCGGGTATTCGGCAGAGCGAACGGCATGATCATCTGCTCGAGAAACTGCGCGGGAGCGGGGATGGTCTGTTTGGCGACAGTATTTTCATCCTCCAGAGCCTTGAGGAAGCGGAAGTGCTCGACAAAGGGGTGGGAATCCACCGAGACCCTGCCGGTCAGATAAGTATCGTCGATCATTGCGGCCTCTCCGTGGAAGGGAAGACCGGTTTCGGTCTTTTTATGTCCGACGCCTTCAAATCCCCACATGAAATCGAGATGCCAGGTCGCGCGGCGGAATTCACCGTCTGTGATGACGTGATAGCCGGCTTTTTTCTGGTTTGCCACGAGAGCGGTGATCGATTCATCCTCCGCCTTTTTGAGAGCAGCGGCGTCAATTGCTCCGCTCTCATATTCCGAGCGCGCCTTCTTGAGCGCGGCGGGACGCAGGAAACTGCCGACATAATCGTAACGAAAAGGGGTCTGTAAGGTTGCCATGATAATAGAAGTCCTCCTGAATGGTTTATCAATAGTTCCGGCGGCTCCGGGGAACCGCGGTAACGATCTGAATGCATTATACGCAGAGAAAGTGCTATTGTATAATACCTAAAAGCAGTAACATGGTATAGTTTAAAACTATATTTAATTATACAAATCCTATTGACATTATATGAATATGGGGATATGATGTACGGGACACCTCGGAAGCAGAGAGGACAGTCGGAGTGAGATCTGCAAAGAGGCGGACATACAATCAATAATGATAGAAACACAGAAACAAAGAACGACAGGAGAGGCGCTATGACAAATCTGTTTGGTAAGCTGCTTCGGGAAAATTTCAGATTCGGGCGAATGTGGGATAGCAATTTGTGCCCGCTGACCTTATAATGACAAGGGAAAAGCAGTGGTATCATCACGGAAAGCAGCAGAGAGAACAGGATGGAAGCGATGCCGGAGGGCATGGATTTTCATTCGGCGGTTTTGTGAAGGAGCGTCATAAAATCGTGGTATCGCAGCCGGAACGCCACTTTCGTGGACTGAGCGGCGGCGGTCTGAGCAGAACGCTCCGGCAGGGAGGAAATCATGGCGAAAATTACGAAGGAAACGGTAGAGAGCTGGTCTTTTGAGACGAAGCAGCTTCATATAGGACAGGAGGATTATGATCACACGACGGATTCCCGCGCGGTGCCGATCTATCAGACCTCTTCATTTGTGTTTAAGAACAGCCAGCACGCGGCGGATCGCTTTGCGCTGAAGGATCCGGGCAATATTTACAGCAGACTGACGAATCCGACGCAGGAGATCTTCGAGCAGCGGATTGCGGCGCTCGAGAGCGGTATTGCGGGACTGGCGGTCTCCTCGGGAGCAGCGGCGGTGACGTATGCGATCCAGAACGTGGCGCTGCGCGGCGACCATATCGTATCGGCGAAGAATATTTACGGCGGAACGTATAACCTGCTGGCGCATACGCTGATCGACTACGGCGTTTCGACGACGTTTGTGGATGTGCTGAACCTGCAGGAAGTGGAAGAGGCGATTCAGGAGAATACGAAGGCGGTCTATGTGGAGACCCTCGGCAATCCGAACGGTGAGATCACAAATATTGAGGCGGTGGCGGAGATTGCGCACAGACACGGGCTGCCGCTGATTATTGACAATACTTTCGGCACGCCTTATCTGATCCGTCCGATCGAACACGGCGCGGATATTGTGGTGGAGTCGGCGACGAAGTTCATCGGAGGACACGGCACGACGATCGGCGGCGTGATCGTGGACGGCGGTAAATTTGACTGGGCGGCGCATGCGGACAAGTTCCCGCAGCTGACGCAGCCGAATGAGAGCTATCACGGGATCAGCTTCGTACAGGCGGCGGGTCCGGCGGCGTTTATCACGAGAATCCGCGCGATTCTGCTGCGCGATACGGGGGCGTGCATTTCGCCGGTGAGCAGCTTTATTTTCCTGCAGGGGCTGGAGACCCTCTCCCTGCGCGTGGAGCGTCATGTGGAGAATACGCTGAAGGTAATCGATTACTTAAAGAGCGTTCCGCAGGTGGAGAGCGTCAGCCATCCGGCTCTCTCGACCGATCCGGAGCAGCAGCGTCTCTACAGAGAATATTTCCCGAATGGCGCGGGCTCTATTTTCACCTTCCGCATCAAGGGAGGCGCGCAGGAGGCGCAGGCGTTTATCGACAGACTGCAGCTTTTCAGCCTGCTTGCGAATGTGGCGGATGCCAAGAGCCTTGTAATCCATCCGGCGAGCACGACGCATTCCGAATTAAATGACGCGGAGCTGCTCGAGCAGGGCATTTACCCGAATACGATCCGTCTCTCCATCGGTCTGGAGAACAGCAAGGATATTATTGCCGACCTGAAGCAGGCGTTTGAGGCATAATTATCAGAAAATACAATAGGTAAACATTGAAAAGTTGTACGAGATTTTTGCGCAAAACCACTTGCCAAAAGTAAAATCTTCCTTTATAATACCGTTTTGTAGCCGACCGGTACAGGCGCTGCAAAACGGTATGAACATTGGGCTATAGCCAAATGGTAAGGCAACGGACTCTGACTCCGTCATTTTCCAGGTTCGAGCCCTGGTAGCCCAGCTGGAAGACCTCAGTGAGACGATCACTGAGGTCTTTTTTCTAGTCAGAACAAAACACTCCGTGAGGATCGCACTGCGGCGGAAGGAAAGCGTGCTGCAGGCGGAGAATCTTATTCGGCAGGATTTGTTTTGCCGGGGAAAGAGGAGGGGAACACAGATGCAGTACAGTTTTGAGGGAAGAATCCGCTACAGTGAGATCGCTCCGGACGGACGGCTGACGCTGGAATCGCTGATCGATTATTTTCAGGACTGCTCCACGTTTCAGTCGGAGGATCTGGGCGTCGGTCTTGCGTATCTGAAGGAGAATCACATTGTGTGGCTGGTGAATTACTGGCAGATTCAGATCAGCCGTTATCCGGAACTGGGCGAGGCAGTGCGGACGGGGACGCAGCCGTACGAATTCCGGGGATTTATGGGGCTGCGCAACTTTATTATGGAGACGAAGGACGGGGAGCGGCTGGTGACGGCCAACTCGGTCTGGTCGCTGATGGACTGCGGGAGAATGCTGCCGGCCGAGGTTCCGGCGTTCATGAGGGAGAGGTATCAGCTCTGCGAACGCCTCGAGATGGAGTATGAGCCGCGTAAAATAGCGCTGCCGAAAGAGAACGGCGTTCCGCAGGAGTCGATCGTGGTGGCACCGTACCATCTCGATACGAACCATCATGTCAACAACGGGCAGTATGTGCGTCTGGCGATGGGGGCGCTGCCGGAGGGAGCACGGGTGTCCCAGCTCCGGGTGGAGTACCGCAGACAGGCGCGTCTGGGAGACGTGATTACGCCGGTGCTGTACGGCGCGCAGGAGCCGGGCGTGCAGGAGAGGCGGATCGAGACTCCGGAGACAGCGGGCGCGCAGGAGAGGCGGAGCGAGGCTTCGGAGCCAGCGGATGCACAGGGGGCAGCGTTCGGCGCGCAGGATGCGCCGCGTCTGACTGTCGCGTTAAATGCGGAGGACGGAAAACCCTATGCGGTGGCGCAGATGAGATTGTAAACGGTGTCAGCGGGCGGCTGATCGTGACAGACGGATCGGACGCCGGGCGGATGACAGAGACGGCGGCAGGCGGCGCCCGGGAGGGCGTCTGCAGCGGGAGAAAGGACGGAATTACCATGTTTCAGTTAGGGCAAAATCAGATTCTTACAGTGGCAAAGGTGGTAGGCTTCGGCGTCTACCTGGCGGAGCGGATACAGGCGGGCGCTGCGCAGGAAGCGGAGGAGGAGCTGCGCAGCGGCGACGAGGTGGTGCTGCTGCCCAAGTCGCAGCTGCCGGAGGGAGGACTCTCTCTCGGAGATGAGATCGAGGTGTTCCTGTACAAGGATTCGGAGGACCGTATCATTGCGACGAGGAAGGAGCCGCTGCTGCAGCTCCACGAGGTGGGATTTCTGACGGTGAAGCAGGTCGGCAGAATCGGCGCCTTCCTTGACTGGGGACTGGATAAGGATCTGCTGCTGCCGTTTCACGAGCAGCCGCGGGACCGGCGCGTGAAGGAGGGGGAGGAGATCCTGGTCGGGGTTTATCTCGACAAGAGCAGCCGCCTGTGCGCGACGATGAACGTCTATCCGTATCTTCGCAAGGACAGCCCGTACCGCGCATCGGACCGTGTGACGGGGACGGTGTATGAGACGAGCGATAACTTCGGCGTCTTCGTGGCGGTGGATAATCTCTACTCGGCTCTGGTGCCGAAGCGGGAGCTGGTGCGTCCCCTCCGGATCGGAGAGACGGTGTCGGCCAGAGTGACGGCGGTCAAGCCGGACGGCAAGCTGGATCTGAGTCTGCGGGAGAGCGGACTGGTGCAGATTGAGAGCGACGCGCAGGTGATTCTGCGCAGGCTGGAGGAGAACGGGGGCGTTCTTGCCTTCACTGATAAGGCTGATCCGGATTTCATCCGCGAACAGATGCAGATGAGTAAAAACGAGTTCAAGCGCGCGGTAGGCCGTCTTTTAAAAGAAGGAAAGATAGAAATCGGCGATGGAGAAATCAGGCTCCGGTAGGAGGAAGCGCGCGGGGCAGACAGACGCCGTCTGTGCGATGCCGGTAAAAATGCAACGGTTCAGCCCGCGCCATTGCATAAAAATCGCTCCTCCCGGCGAGAAAGCCTTTTCAGGACATGCTGCCCTGTAGTATAATGGGAGCAGTGAGAGTTTGTCACGACAACTGACAACGCGGTGCGGTGTTCCGGAAAACGGACAGGAGGGCAACGGCAATGAAGGTAGAGAACATCAGGGATATTAACAAGTTTTTTGAAGTGGTTGACGCGTGCAAAGGAAAGGTAGAGCTGGTGACGGATGAGGGAGACAGGCTGAATCTGAAATCCAAACTGTCCCAGTATGTGTCTCTGGCGAACTGCTTCTCCGACGGGCAGGTCAAGGAACTGGATATCGTGGCGTATGAGCCTGAGGATACCCAGAAGCTGATTGAGTTCATGATGACGCAGGGCTGAGGCTTGCCGCAGCACTGTGAGAGATGCCGCTGCCGGTAGCGCAGCGGCGTTTTAAATTTACGCGGGCTCTGGCGTTGTATCTGTGCGGGCGGCGGGCCAAACGGGCATATCCTGCAGAATGGGAGCGTGAATGACATCTGGAAAGGCGGGAGGGCTCTTCCTCAGCATTATACTGTTTCATATTGCGGCGGTTCTGGCAATCAGCGCTGTGGGTATGTTTTTTCCGGCGGTTTACGGTATGTGGCCGGGGACGCTGCTCAGTGAGGGGATTGTCGTGATTCCGACGCTTATTTTTGCGCTCTGCACACCGGCTTCGTTTTCGGAAATGTTTCCGTTCCGGAGAATCAGGATCAGCACGGCGGCACTCTCGGTGCTCGTCACAGCGCTCGTTTTTCCGCTGATTACGCTGGTGAACTCTCTCTCCATGCTGGCAGTGGATAACACGGTGTCCTCTATGAGCTCGGATATCCTCTCCTATCCGTTCTGGCAGATGGCTCTGCTGATCGGAGTGATCGGGCCGTTTCTGGAGGAATTCGTGTTCCGGGGTTATGTGTTTCGCTCACTCCGGAGCAGCGGGAGAGTGATCGGTTCCGTTCTGGTTTCGGCGCTGCTCTTCGGTCTGATGCATCTGAATTTCAATCAGGCGTCCTACGCGGCGGTGCTGGGAATTTTCCTCGCGCTTCTGGCGGAGGCGTCCGGGAGTATCTGGCCTTCGTTCCTTGTCCACTGCTGTTTCAATACGTTTGAGATAGCGATGCTCTACCTGCAGAATGCGATGGCGGAGAGTGGAGCAGGGCAGTGGGCGGAGGAGGCGGCACAGACGCAGAGCGCGGTCGGAGGAAACAGTTTTCTGGCGCTCGGCGCGGAGATTTTCATGGCTGCGGCGGGGGCGGCGTTGGCGCTGCTGGCGATCCGTCTGATCGCCGCACTGGAGAGAGGGAAAACGCCGGAGAGGGAGCAGAGCGGGCTGGGGACACAGAGGCCGCTGCTGTCCTTTGCGCTGGTACTGGGCGTTCTGCTGTCGGTGGCTTATATGGTGTTCAGTGAATTATTTCTTCTGTGAGAAAAGGAGATAGCGGAGAGAAGGGGAACTGAAAAGGAAGAAGGGGCATTCGCCTCGCTGCGGTGCAGAATGATCTGCTTCCGGATGCCCTCGTCAAAATACACAAAAAATTCAATAATATTTATAGATTTTTCCGAGATAGTGGCTTAGAATGAGAAATAACAGGGGTCCGGCTAGACAATTCGAGAGCAGCTAACAATGGGGTTGACAGAAAGTGTGGGGGAATGATATCAAATCAGGTGTTACAGAGCACGATCGACGGTATCAAGGAAATTTCTCGGGTAGAACTGGCAGTTATGGAAGCGGAGGGGCGGGAGGTGGCTTCCACAGCCCCGCTCTTTGAGGAGGCGGCGGAAGCGGTCGCCGGATTCGCCCAGTCACAGGCGGATTCACAGGAAGTGGGGGACTTCCAGTTCTTCAAAGTGTTTGACGAGAATCAGCTGGAATTCGTGCTGGTCTTAAAGGGGGCGTCGGATCATTCCCTGATGGTGGGGAGAATGGCGGCGTTTCAGATCAAGGGGCTGCTGAACGCCTCCAAGGAGCGATATGACAAGGACAGCTTCATCAAGAATCTGCTGCTGGACAATCTGCTTCTCGTCGATATTTACGGCCGTTCCAAAAAACTTCACATACCGGCGGAGGCACCGCGGGTGGCGGTTCTGATCGAGGTCGCGCCGACGGAGGAAGAGGCCGGCGTGCTGGAGCTGATGCAGGCTTATGTGAGCGGCACGAGCGATTTTGTCACCTCGCTGGATGAGAACAGTGCTGTGGTCGTCAGGGAACTGGGCGATTCCAGCGCACAGAAGGACATCAGTAAGGCGGCCGGAGTTTATGAGAAATATCTGGAACGCAGCGGGATGAAGGGGATCCGGATCGCCTACGGGACGGTGGTCGAGGAACTCAAGGAAGTCAGCCGTTCTTACAAGGAAGCGAAGATGGCTCTCGACGTCAGCAAAATTTTCTTTGAAGACCGCACTGTAGTTGCGTATAATGAGCTGGGCATTGGGCGTCTGATCTATCAGTTGCCGATTCCGCTGTGCCGTATGTTCATCAGTGAAATTTTTAAGGGAATGAATCCGGACGAGTTCGACGATGAGACGATCACGACGATCAACAAGTTCTTTGAGAACAGCCTGAATGTCTCAGAGACCTCGAGACAGCTCTTCATTCACAGAAACACGCTGGTGTACCGTCTGGACAAGCTGCTCAAAATGACGGGGCTGGATCTTCGCGTGTTTGAGGATGCCATCACGTTTAAGATTGCCCTGATGGTGGTAAAATACATGAAGTATATGGAGTCGTACGAGTATTAGACGATACCTCTGTATCGCCGGAAACGCTCTGTACGCGGCAACGAAAAGGATGTTTGGATAGAAAGGCAGGGAGTTTTCGGGAATGAGACGAGACAGGAGAATGCGCGACGTCCCTTCGGACAACGTGATCACAATGGATCATGTGTATAAGTCATACGCCAAGGGGGCGGCGGCATTAAACGGCGTATCGCTGCAGATCAAGCAGGGGGAATTTGTGTTTATCGTGGGGGATTCCGGTTCGGGAAAATCCACGCTGATTAAGCTGCTTCTGCGGGAACTGACGGCGACGAGAGGATATATCAATGTGCTCGGATACGATCTGACGACAATCAAGCACCGCAAGATTCCGAAGTTCCGCCGCAATCTCGGCATCGTTTTTCAGGATTTCCGTTTGCTGAAAGATCGGAACGTCTATGAAAATGTGGCGTTCGCACAGCGTATTATACAGGTTTCGACGGCGAACATCCGCCGGAATGTTCCGAGTATTCTCGCGACGGTGGGACTGGCGGATAAGTACAAGAGCAAGCCCTCCCAGCTCTCGGGCGGCGAGCAGCAGCGCGTGGCATTGGCCAGGGCGCTCGTCAACCGTCCTCTGATTCTGCTGGCCGACGAGCCGACCGGCAACCTGGATCCGCGCAATTCGTGGGAAATCATGAAGCTGCTCGAACAGGTCAACCAGAACGGAACGACGGTGGTTGTGGTTACACACAACAAGGAGATCGTCAATCAGATGCAGAAGAGAGTGATCACGATGAAGCAGGGCGTCATTGTGGAAGATGAGGAGAACGGCGGGTACAGGGATGAGGATTAGCACTTTTTTCTATTCGCTCGGTCAGGGATTTAAGAACCTGCTGCGCAAAAAACTGTTCACATTGGCGTCTGTCGCGACGATCGCGGCCTGCCTGTTTCTGTTTGGATTGTTCTATACAATTCTGATGGATTTTCAGCATGTGGTAAAGACGGCGGAGGAAGGCGTCTCCGTGACTGTCTTTTTTAACGAGGGCGTGACGGAGGAGCAGATCAACCAGATTAAGATCGGAATTGAGGAGAGGCCGGAGGTATCGCAGGTCGTATATGTCTCTTCCGACGAGGCGTGGGAATCCTTCAGTCAGGAGTATCTCGGAGAGTATGCGGATGGTTTTACAGAGAATCCGCTGGAGGGAGAGGATAATCTGGAAATCTATCTGCGGGATGTGAGCCGGCAGTCCGCGCTCGTGACGTATCTGGAATCTCTCGATGAGGTGCGGATGGTCAACCGCTCTGAGATCACGGCGACGACGCTGAGCGGCGTCAATCAGCTGATCGCGTATATCTCAGTCGGAATCATTGCGATACTCTTCGCCGTATCTATCTTCCTGATCAGCAACACGGTGACGATTGGAATCTCCGTCCGCAGGGAAGAGATCACGATTATGAAGTATATCGGGGCGACGGACTTCTTCGTGCGAGCGCCGTTCGTGATCGAAGGGATGATTATAGGACTGATCGGTTCGCTGATTCCTCTTGGTGTGATTTTTATTATCTATGAAAAGGCGATCGCCTATGTGGAGGAACATTTTGCAATGCTCTCGCAGGTGTTGTCTTTCCTGCCGGTCGGAGAGATTTTTGCGACGCTGGTGCCGATTACGATCGCGCTCGGCGTGGGGATTGGATTCATCGGAAGCGCGGTGACGGTCAGGCGTCATCTGAGCGTATAGAGAGTTGGGACTGCAGAGGCCGTTTGGCGGCGGCTTATCGGGCTGGCCGTTCAAACGGCCTCTGCGAATGTCCGGGTTGGTATTTGCACAGGAGGAATTTGGTTGACGGGAAGGATTTGGCGGAGGCGGATGGCAGGAGCCTCCTTACTTTTTATCATAGGAATGTTCCTGTGTCTGCGGCTGCCGGTGCAGGCGGACGAGGTGACGAGTGAGAGCATCAAGCAGAAAGAGGCTTCGATTGAGTCAGCCAAGCAGGAGAGAGAACAGATACAGTCAAACCTGAGCAATTTAAAGCAGATCAAAGAGGAGCTGCAGGCATCCAAAGATGATCTGACTTCGTATATTACGGAACTGGACGCCAGCCTGACGCAGATGCAGGGGAAAATCGACACGCTGAAAACGCAGATTGCGGATAAGGAAACGCAGATCGAGCAGACGGAGCTGGAGCTGGAGGAGGCGCAGGCCAGACAGCAGGAGCAGTACGAGGCGATGAAGCGCCGGATCCGGTTTATGTACGAGCGCGGGAGCGTCGCCTATCTGGAAGTGCTGCTGGAGGCGGGCAGCTTTGGCGAGATGCTCAATAAGGCGACGTATGTGGAGCTGGTGGCGCGGTATGACAGGGAGATGCTGGACGAGTACGCAGAGCAGGCGGAGCTCGTCGCCCTGACGAAAGAGGCTCTGGAAGAAGAAAAAGAGACGCTGGATGCGGCAAGAGCCAGCGTGGAACAGGAAGAAGCCAATATGGAATCCCTGATCAGCGAGAAACAGGTGCAGGTAGCCAGCGTGGAAGGGGATATTGAGAACCAGAACGCCACCATTGCGGAGTATGAGGCGCAGATGGCGCAGCAGAATGCGGAGATTCAGGCGCTGGAGGCGGCGGTGGCAGCGGAGAAGGAACAGCTTGCGGCGGCGAACCAGCAGCACTATAATGGCGGTGTGTTTGCGTGGCCAGCGCCTTCCTATACTTATATTTCCTCCGAGTACGGCTACCGGATCCACCCGATTTACGGCGACAGCCGCTTCCACAACGGACTGGATATGGCGGCGCCGGGCGGTTCGCCGATTCTCGCGGCCTATGACGGAACCGTGGTGGCGGCCTCCTACAGCTCTTCGATGGGGAATTATATCATGATAGACCACGGCGACGGACTGTACACGATCTATATGCACGCGTCGGCCCTCTACGTCTCCAAAGGGGCGAGTGTGACGAAAGGACAGCAGATCGCGGCGGTAGGCAGCACCGGCAATTCCACCGGCAACCACCTGCACTTCTCCGTCCGCCTGAACGGCTCCTACGTCAGCCCATGGGACTATTTAGGCTAGCTACGAGCCGCGCGCCCGCCCTCATGAAAAGCCGGAGCGGAAAGTTTACTTTCCGTCCGGTTTTCATGAAGACGGGCATACGGCGACAGCCGTCCATCGCATGAAACGCAGTTTTATGCGATGGGAGCGCGGCGGTGGAAAGTGGCGGAGCGGCGATAAAAAATACTGGGGCAGCGCTCCGGAATGAGGACTCAGATGGAAAACAGAATGACAAATGAAACGGACAACAGAGAACAGGAGGAAGAGCGGACAGCCGCAGAGTCGGAGAACGCGGGGGCAGGGCAGCACGCGGAGCCGCAGCCGGCCGCTCTGACAGAGGACAAAGGGCGGGACGGTGATTCCGGGAAAGACGCCCCCAAACGGCCGCGCAGGATGGGACTCCGTTATTTTGCGGCGGGAATGCTGATGGGAGCGACGGTGATGGCGCTGGCGGGCAGTCTCCTGTTTGCGGCGTGGCAGCTGGGCTGGCTGGGTGGCGTCTCCGTCCGGAATCAGACGGCGGACGCAGGAGAGTCGGCGATTAACAGCGATTCGGTTTACAAACTTCAGCTGCTCGAGAATTCCATTAACCAGTATTACTATCACTCGGACGAGGTGACGCAGGAGCAGAAAGAAGACGGCATGTATAAGGGGCTGCTGGAGTCTCTCGGAGACCCCTATTCCGTCTACTATACTGCGGACGATGTCGAGGAGATGAATCAGGAGAGTTACTACTACGGGATTGGCGCCTATGTCGGCACGGATGAGCAGACACAGATGGCGGTGATTACGGGGGTCATTCCCGATACACCGGCGGAGGCGGCCGGTCTGCGGGCGGGCGACATCATTTATCAGGTTGACGGAGAGTCGGCGGTCGGCCTCTCCACCGACGAAGTGGTTGCCCTGGTGAAAGGAGAGGAAGGCACGACGGTTCGCCTGACGATTTACCGGGAAGGCGAGGAGGAGTATCTGGAGATCGATGTCGTGCGCGCCAAGGTGGACGTCCAGACCGTTTACGGACAGATGCTGGAGGGAGAGATCGGTTATCTGCAGATTACGGAGTTTGATGCGGCGACGGGAAAACAGTTCACGGATGCACTGACGGAGTTAAAAGAACAGGATATGAAGGGACTGATTCTTGATCTGCGCAGCAATCCGGGCGGCGATGTGAGCGCGGTAACAGAAGTTGCCAATCATATTCTGCCGGAGGGACTTGTGTTCTATGCGGAGTACAAGGACGGCACGCGCTCTGATTATACCTGTGACGGCGAGGATGCGCTGGAGGTACCAATTGTAGTGCTGGTCAACGAGTATTCGGCGAGCGCGTCAGAGATTCTGACCGGCGCGATTCAGGACGCGGGGGTCGGCACGATCGTCGGGGTGCAGACATATGGAAAAGGCATCATGCAGAATATCTATTCTCTGACAGACGGCACGGCGATCAAGCTGACAGTGGCGAACTATTATACAAGAGGCGGACGCGATATCAACGGGACGGGGATTGCACCGGACGTCGAGTGCGAACTCGATATTGAGAGATACTACGAGGAAGGGACGGACAGCCAGCTCGAGAAGGCGCTGGAGATCATGGAGCAGACGCTGCACGGATAATAGACGGATCATAGACAAATTAACAGGAAGCAAACGTATGTTTGCAACGACACCCCCGCTGTGCTATATTTTCTAGACGCAGCGGGGGTGAATTATGGATAAGAAATTTATGATCGAAGAATATAATATTGATAGCCTATATGGACAGGTAAGTGAGATCGTGGATAGTGCACGTTTGAATACCTTTAAACAGGTAAATCTGCTGCAAATAATTACCAATCTTTTGATAGGAAAACAAATTGTAGAAGATGAACAACAAGGGAATGTGCGGGCTAAGTATGGAAAAGCTGTTTTGAAAACATGGACACACTATTTGATATTAATGAGAATTGAAAATATTGAAGAGAGGCATTGATTGCCCGTATTATCCCGAATTCGCTATAACCAGTAATTACTCCGTATACATTTCTTTCAGTTCCTCCAGCAAAAGAGCCGCTACCGGTGAGAACAGCTGATACTTTCTCCAGATCACATACATAGAGGTAGAAAGCGCAGGGGACAGCGGCCGAAAACACAGGTCGCTGTCTTTTCCTGTGTAGATCAGTTTATCAAATCCAAGAGCATAGCCAAATCCTTCGCGAACCATGACGGATGCATTAAACAGCAGATCGTAGGTGGCTACCAGATTGATTTTTTCAAGATTTTCGCCAAACCATTCCGGCATTTCCTCCTCCATACTCTGACGGGAGCAGATCAGAGGAATATCCAGAAGATCGTCCATTTGAATGGTATTTTTTTGCGCCAAAGGGCTGTCTTTCCGCATTAAAAGTCCCCAGCTGTCATCGGAAGGCAGCCGCAGATAATTGTATTTTGACAGGTCTACGTGCTGCACGATGACTGCAAAATCCAAAAGCCCACGCTCCAGTCTTTCATTGACGGCATCCGTGCCGCTGCTGAAAAAGTGAAAACGAATACGCGGATACATTTCCCTCAGCTTTTTTGCTGCCTGTATGAAATATTTGATTCCCTCCGATTCCGCACAGCCAATATAAATATCGCCGCCGTTGATCTCATTCAACGCTTTAAATTCCGCTGTGGTCTTATCTACCATAGACAGAATATCTTCCGCACGCTTTCTAAGCAGCATACCTTCTTCTGTCAATTTCACGGAATAGTTGCTGCGGACAAAAAGCTTTTTGCCCAATTCCGCTTCCAAATCCTTCAGTTGCTTTGATAGAGTCGGCTGGGAAATATGGAGGTACGCAGCTGACTTCGTAATATTTTCCTCTCGTGCGACTTCGAGAAAATATCGTAATACCCGGATTTCCATAAAGTAAATTCCCCCTGTCTGAATTTTGATTACACTCTGTGTCATTAACCTTACATAGAGTATAGCACTTTTAATTATTCCTCTCAAGAATAACTAAAAATAGAAACCAAGTATTTTACATTTCCACACCATGTCATTAAAATAAGTGATGAACAAAGACAAAGAGCAGCTGCACAAAACACTCATTGAAACTTAACGTTCAGAGGAGAAAATTATGATATTAGAAAACATCCAAAGTCCGGCAGATGTAAAAAAACTGTCGGAGGAAGAAAGAAAGGAACTGGCAGTCGAAGTCAGAAAAGCACTGATGAACCGACTGACCAAAAAAGGCGGACATTTCGGACCAAACTTCGGAATGGTAGAAGCGACGATTGCCCTGCATTACGTCTTTGAATCCCCCAGAGACAAGTTTGTGTTTGACGTTTCCCACCAGAGCTATATTCACAAAATGCTGACTGGAAGAAAAGACGCATACCTCTATGACGAGCACTTTTCTGATGTGTCCGGTTATACAAATCCGGAGGAAAGTGAGCACGATTTCTTCAATATCGGGCATACCTCCACTTCCATCAGCCTTGCCTCCGGCCTGGCAAAAGCAAGGGATTTGAGAGGTGATAAAGAAAACGTCATTGCAATCATCGGAGATGGTTCCTTAAGCGGCGGCGAAGCATTGGAGGGACTGGATTTTGTCGGCGAGATGGATAGCAACTTTATCATCCTCTTTAATGATAATGATATGTCCATTGCAGAAAACCACGGTGGTCTGTATAAGGGGCTCAGGCAGCTCCGGGAAAGCAATGGGGAGCATCCCAATAATCTGTTCCGGGCTATGGGACTTGACTATCTTTATGTGGATGAGGGCAATGACATTGAGAAGCTGATCGAAGCGTTTCAGCGGATAAAGGATATTGACCATCCGATCGTCGTTCATATCAATACGGTAAAAGGCAAGGGCTATCGGCCGGCAGAGGTTAATAAAGAGAACTGGCATTGGTGTATGCCCTTTGATGAGGCCACCGGAGAATATACCGGCCCGATTTCCAGCGAGGAAGATTATGGTGAACTGACCGCATTATACCTCATGGACAAAATGAAGAAAGATCCGATGGTTTCTGCGGTTGTCGCTGCTGTGCCTACGAATATAGGCTTTACAGAGGGGAGAAGAAAGGCGGCCGGGAAACAGTTCATTGATGTGGGCATTGCGGAGGAACACGCAGTCGCGATGGTATCCGGCATGGCAAAGAACGGAGGAAAACCGGTCTTTGCGACCCATGCAAGCTTCATGCAGAGAACCTATGATCAGCTCTCGCAGGATTTGTGCATTAACAAGAATCCGGCGACGATCCTGATCAACACGGCTTCCGTATATGGGATGAATGATGTGACGCATCTGGGAATTTATGATATTCCTCTGATTGCGAATATCCCCAATATGGTTTACCTTGCACCGACCTCAAAGAAAGAGTACTTCGCAATGCTGGATTGGAGCATTGAGCAGACACAGCATCCTGTATGCATCCGTATTCCCTGCAATGGCGTGATCGATGATGCCCGTCCGGTGGATACCGATTACAGCGACCTGAACCGTTTCAAAATGGAGCATAAAGGCAGCAAGGTTGCAGTGATTGCCGCCGGGGATTTCTATCAGCTGGGCGAAACCGTCGCAGCATATGCAAAAGAAAAGCTGGGACTCGACGCGACCCTCATCAATCCCAGGTTCCTGACCGGACTTGACACAGAGATGCTGGAACAGCTGAAGGATGAGCATACACTTGTGGTTACACTGGAGGACGGTATGCTGGAAGGCGGCTTCGGTGAAAAAATTGCAAGCTTCTACGGCGCTTCGGAGATGAAGGTGAAAAACTACGGCATAAGAAAGTCTTTCCCGGATCGCTATGATGCAGAGGAGCTTATGAGAGAGAACGGCATCACAAAGGAACAGATCACGGAAGATATTCAGACGTTCCTTTCAGATGCAGAATAAGCATTTTGAGCTATGGAAAAGTCATGCCGGAAAATCAGGAGGTGAAGATATGGCAGAAGCATCGGATCGTATGCAGATTCTTTACCAGAATCTAAAAGATGCCGGATGTGGTCAGCAGATGATTCAAAAGTGTATGGCATTGGTGCAGGATAACAAAAAGAAGGAACTGATGCTGGAATTATCCCGGTATAAAAAATATCTGCTGACCCTGGTACACGATCATCAAAAGGAAATTGATTGTCTGGATTATCTGGTATACACGCTGAACAAACAGCTGGTATAAGAAAACGAATTTGAAAAAACAGGAGGAAAATGAAAATGACGAATACAAAAATGCCGAAAATTGCGTTGG
This sequence comes from Eubacteriales bacterium, assembly GCA_030524225.1. Taxonomy (GTDB): domain Bacteria; phylum Bacillota; class Clostridia; order Lachnospirales; family Lachnospiraceae; genus CAG-791. The sequence goes on along the minus strand of JAUNGV010000043.1, from coordinate 1,686 downwards.
GAGCATGGTCCTGGGGCGTAGGTGCCGGTGGCGGCGATCAGGTCTTTGGAAATCATCTGACTGTTGCGGACCTGCAGCCTGTATTTGACAAAGCAATGGAATCAGGCCTTACTCTGTGGGATACTGCCGCAGTTTACGGAGAGGGCGCTTCAGAGGAGATCCTTGGCAGTTTCATTGAGAAGATTAGCCGGGACGATGTGATCATCTCAACAAAGTTTACGCCCCAGATCGCGAGCGACAGTCCCTCGGCGATGCAGGAAATGCTGGATGGCAGCAAGCAGCGTCTTCATGCAGATGTTATGGATGTTTATTGGATCCACAATCCGCTTGATGTGGAAAAATGGACGCCGGATCTGATCCCGCTGGCAAAAAGCGGACAGATTAAAACGATTGGCGTTTCCAATCACAATTTAGCCGAGTTAAAACGTGCCAATGAAATTTTACAGGCGGCGGGACTTAAGATATCTGCTGTTCAGAATCACTTTAGTCTGCTGCACCGTTCTTCGGAGCACGCCGGGCTTTTGGACTACTGCAGGGAGAATGGGATTACATTTTATGCCTATATGGTACTGGAACAGGGAGCATTGACCGGACGGTTCGATCAGGAACATCCTTTCCCGGAAGGCACTGAGCGCGCTGCATCCTATAACGCTCATCTGAAAGAGCTGGAAAAACTGATCGCTGAGCTGAAGGCGATCGGAACTAAGTATGATGCCAGTCCCTCCCAGATTGCTACGGCATGGGCAATCGCAAAAGGAACGCTGCCTATCATTGGCGTCACCAAGGTAAAGCAGGTGGAGGAAGCGGCTGCGGCTGCGAAGATCGTGCTTACCGCAGATGAGATCAGCCGCATGGAGCGTCTGGGCGATGAAACGGGCATTTCTACTCTTAGATGGTGGGAAAAAGAAATGGCTTAAACTAAATCAGGAGGATAGGAATGATGAAGGTTCTTTTAATGAATGGAAGTACCACGAAAGACGGGTGTGTATTTCGGGCTTTAACAGAGGTAGCGTCTGCTCTGGCGCAGGATGGCATTGAAACAGAAATTCTTCAAATGGGTGCGATTCCGGTATGGGACTGCATGGGCTGTGGCTTTTGCCATAACGGTGGCAGAGACCGCTGCATCTATGAAGATGATGTGGTAAATGAATGGCTGGACAAGGTTGAGGGTGCGGATGGATTTATCTTTGGCTCTCCTGTCTATTTCTCTCATCCGACGGGACAGTTCCAGGCGGTTTTGGATCGGATGTTTTACGCAGGCGGAGAATATTTTCAGCACAAACCAGCTGCGGCTATCGTAACGGCACGCAGAGCGGGAACTACGGTTTCCATTGACGCATTAAATAAATATTTCACCAATGCGTGTATGCCGGTGGTGACCTCCACTTACTGGAACATGGTTCACGGCAATACGCCGGAGCAGATCGAACAGGACACCGAAGGCCTGCAGACTATGCGGAATCTGGGGCACAACATGGCATGGATGCTGAAATGTCTGGAGGCTGGTAAAAAAGAGGGAGTGCTTCCGCCTAAAATGGAAACACAGCATCGAACAAATTTTATTCAGTAAGAAAAACTCCCGGTGTTCCGGCACGAATTTTGAAACAAGTAGATGGATATCGCGAGGAGGAGAAAGTTTGAAACAATGAAGTAGCGAGTAGAGAATACATTTGAGCATCACAAATA
>JAUNGV010000002.1:44670-93011 GCA_030524225.1 Eubacteriales bacterium | reverse complement strand
CGTTCCGTCCACCATGATCGGATTCATGCTGACAATCGTAGGAAGATTCAGTTCCTTCGTCAGCTTGCAGACGAATTTCATCATAATCATCGGGCCGATCGCCACGCAGAGATCATAGCGCTTGCCCTCGTCGTAGAGATCCTGAATCACCTTCGTCACCATACCGCTTCTGCCGTAGGAGCCGTCGTCAGTCGTCACATAAAGCGTTCCGGCCACTTCCTTCATCCGGTCTTCCAGAATGACGATGTCTTTTGTCTTGGCTCCCTCAATCGCATCGGCCAGCACACCGTGCTCCTTGAGCCATTTCAGCTGCGGATAAACCGGCGCGGTTCCCACGCCTCCCGCCACAAAGAGAATCTTTTTCTTCTGCAGCTCTTCCTGCGGCAGTTCCGTCAGCTCGGAAGGACGTCCCAGGGGACCCACCACATCGTGAAAGGAATCTCCCACCTTCAGTCTCGCCATCCTCTCCGTCTCCGCGCCGACTGCCTGGAATACGATCTGTACCGTTCCCTTCTGCGCATCGTAGTCGCAGATTGTCAGCGGAACTCTCTCGCCTTCGTCGTCCACGCGGACAATCAGGAACTGTCCCGGCAGCGCGTGTTTTGCGACTCTGGGCGCTTCCACGTCCATCAGATAAATATTCGGAGCCAACTCCTCCGCTCTCTCTATTCTGTACATGCCTTCCTCCTTACACCCTTTTCGCGAAACGGCCTTCCGGCGGCTCCGCACATTTGCGCCCGTGTTCCGTCTCTGCCTTCACGGACGTCATACTTATTTATTTTACTTTATCATTTCTGTATATTCAATCAGTTTATGACGGTTTTCTCCGTTTCCTCCGCCTATCCCTTATCCCGTAAACTGCTGCAGATTTCCCGCCGCGTCGTAGAGATTCACCGTGCCGTTTTTCGTATTGACCGCAAAACGCCGTCCCGTCACAACCGTATCGCCCGTCATGTAATCCATCAGGGATTCGCTGTAAATATAAAAGGTTCCGTATCCCTGGATCTGCCTCACGCCCTGATATGAATAAATATACCGCGCGCTGCCGCTGCGGATCGTCCCCTGCACATCGACGATTTCCCCCGCGTTGATGAGCTCGACCAGAATGTAATTCGGCCCGTCCTCAATGGAGAAGGAACTCGTGACGTTCATCTGGTAGTGGCACTCCACCACCTCGCTCGCCGCCCCGCTCTCGCTGATACAGACAAATTTGAAAACAGACGCTCCCACCGGCATCGGAATCCGTCCCGTATACCTGTTGGAATCCTGCGTCGGCTCCGTCCCGTCCGTCGTATAGTAAATCTCTCCCTCCTCCGGCTCGGCTACCGTGATGTAAGTCGGCCGGCTGTACGTTCCCTCTTCGGTCAGCACCTCCGGCGCATCCGGCTGCGCCGGGCTCACCTCATACCGCCTCGTAACGACCTCGCTCACCACGCCAAAGTGATTCACACAGATCGCGGCGATCTCATACTCGCCGTCCGAGAGCCGGAGCGGACTCTGATAGAGCGCGCTCCTCGTCGTGGGCGTCGTTCCGTCAATGGTGTAAAAAATAGTTCCCTCGCAGTCCGCCGAGAGCGTCAGTTCCAGCTCCCCTTCATAATCTCCCGCCGCTTTGTCAAACACGGGCTCGCTGATCAGATACTGCGCATAGGCCTGGCGCACCTGTTCGTCTCCGCATGCCTCAATGGCCCCGGCCGCCTCTTCATACCGTTCCTGCAGAGTGTAAAGCCCCAGCAGCCGCCCGTACGCCTCCATGCGCTCTTCGGACGAGAGCCCTTCCTCCTGCACGAGATCTTCGAGCGCGGAGAGAGCCTCCTCTGTCCGTCCTGACTTCTGAAGATATTCGGCCCGCAGCAGCAGAAGAGAAGGGCTCGGCTCCACGGTGAGCCGCACCGCGCTCTCTATACTCTCCAGCGCCGCCTCGTAATCCCCGTCCTCGGAATACCGGTAGGCCTCGCCGACCAGATACGATTCCGACTGCCTGGCCGCATAGCGGAACACGGCAAACGCAAGAAACGCCGCGCCGCCGCAGACCGCCAGCGCCAGCAGAATCCGCCTGCGCCGCCTGTGGCCGCCCTTTTGCCTCCCGACTGTGCGCCGTTCCCGGTATTCCTGCCGCTCCAGTTCCTCTGTCAGCTCCCTGGCCTGTCTGTCCGCCTCTTCTCCGATCACATCGCCGACGCCCTGCATCGACTCGTGAATCTGCTGTTCGATCTGCGGGTCAAATTCCGGAACGATCCTGATCTCCATCGCACAGTTCTCGCAGTAGAGGTCGCCGTCTTTGATCTCCATCCCGCATCTGGGACACTTCATACGCGCCTCCTTGTCCTGTTTCCACAGACCGCGCCATCCTGCCGCCCGCTCACGCCTGCTGCAGCTCCAGCGACGCGAGGCAGTTCACCATCAGCATCGCCACCGTCATCGGCCCGACGCCGCCCGGCACCGGCGTAATCGCCCCCGCAATCTTCTCCGCCTCCGCATAGTCCACATCGCCGCAGAGTTTCCCGTTTTCATCCCGGTTGATGCCGCAGTCGATCACCGCCGCTCCCTCCCTGATATACTCTCCGGTAAAGAACTTCGGCTTGCCGATCGCCGTGATCAGAATATCCGCGCGGCGGCAGACCTCCGCCAGATTCTTTGTGCGGGAGTGCGCCACCGTCACCGTCGCATTCTCCCGCAGCAGCAGCGCCGCCATCGGTTTGCCCACGATATTGCTGCGCCCCACCACGACGGCCTCTTTTCCCTCCATCTCAATGCCGGAACGTCTGAGCAGCTGGATCACGCCGGCCGGCGTGCAGGAAATAAAGCCGGGCAGACCGATGCTGAGCGCGCCGACGCTCTGAGGATGGAAGCCGTCCACATCTTTACTCGGCGAGATCGCCCCGATAATCCTGTCCTCGTCGATCTGCGACGGCAGAGGGAGCTGCACCAGAATCCCGTTGATCCCGGGATCCTCGTTCAGCGACTGCACGAGAGCGAGCAGCTCCTCCTGCGTCGTCTCTTCACCCAGCTCATAGGAGCGGGAGATGATCCCGCAGTATTCGCACGCCTTCTTTTTATTGCGGACGTAAACACTGCTCGCCGGATCGGCGCCGACCTGCACCACCGCCAGCGTCACCTCTGTTCCCTGCTCCCGCAGCTGCTCTATTCTTGCCCGCACCTCATCCTTGATCTGTGCCGCAATCGCCTTGCCGTCTATCTGAATTGCCATGTCCCGCTCCTTTCCGCGATTTCCTTACCGCACCGGTTCCTCACCGCTTTGCCTCTGCTGTGTTCTTTCTGTCGCTTGCTGCTGTTTCCTCCTGCCGGAACCCTGTCCGGTTCTCTCTGCTCCGCATTCCCGCGTCGCTTCCGACTTTTATTCTCCGTCCAGATACGCCTCGAATTCCGCCAGCGACATCAGAACCCTGCGGGGCTTCGTGCCGCCCTCCTCACTGACGACCCCCGCCTCGCACAGCTGATCCATAATACGGGCGGCCCGGTTGAATCCGATCTTGTACACGCGCTGCAGCATGCCGATCGACGCCTTGTCCTTCTCGATCACGAAGCGGCCCGCGTCCGCAAAGTGCTCGTCCAGACCTCCCGACGCATTTCCCGACGCGCCCGCTCCGGCTCCCGCCGTGCCGTTCGCGATGTTCTCGATCGCCTGCGCGATCTCATTGTCGTCCCCCGCCGGCCTGTTCTCCCGCTTCAGGAAAGCCGCCACATCCCCGACCTCCTGATCGGAGACAAACGCGCCCTGAATACGGGCCGGCTTCGGATAGCCCTGAGGATAAAAGAGCATATCACCCTTGCCCAGCAGCTTCTCCGCCCCGTTCATATCCAGAATCGTGCGCGAATCGACGCCGCTGGAGACGGCAAACGCAATCCGGCTCGGCATGTTCGCCTTGATCAGACCGGTGATGACGTCCACAGAGGGCCGCTGCGTCGCGATAATCAGGTGAATCCCCGCCGCTCTGGCCAGCTGGGCCAGACGGCAGATCGCCTCTTCCACTTCATTGGCCGACACCATCATCAGGTCGGCCAGCTCATCCACCACGATCACGATCTGCGGCATGAAGTCCTTCTGCGCGCCGCCCTGCGCTTTGACCATGGCGTTGTAGCCTTTCAGGTCGCGCACCTTGGCGTCTGCAAATTTCTGATAGCGCGCCGTCATCTCCGCCACCGCCCAGTTCAGGGCCGCCGCCGCCTTTTTCGGATCTGTCACAACCGGAATCATCAGGTGCGGAATGCCGTTGTACACACTCAGTTCCACGACCTTGGGATCGATCATGATCAGCCTCACCTCATCCGGCGTCGCCTTGTAGAGCACGCTCATGATCAGCGTATTGATACAGACTGACTTGCCGGAGCCGGTGGAACCCGCGATCAGCAGATGCGGCATCTTCGCGATGTCCGTGACGACCGTCTTGCCGCCGATGTCCTTGCCCACGGCAAAGCTCAGACGGCTCTGGGATTTCTGAAACTCCTGCGATTCGACGAGATCCCGGAAGGCCACCATCGTGTTCTCCTTGTTCGGCACCTCGATTCCGATCGCCGCCTTGCCCGGAATCGGCGCCTCGATCCGGATATCCGTCGCAGCCAGATTCAGCTTGATGTCGTCCTGCAGGGAGACGATCTTGCTGACCTTCACACCCTGCTCCGGCTGGAGCTCGTAGCGGGTCACCGCCGGACCCTGGCTGATGTCCGTAATCGTCACATTGACGCCGAAGGTGCGCAGGGTCTCCTGCAGGCGCAGCGCCGTCTCCTTCAGTTCCCTGTCGGACTCTGGACTCTTCTTCTGCTCCACCTTCGTCAGAAGGGAGAGGGGAGGATAGCTGTAACGGCGGCTTGCCGCCTGCGGCCTCGGCGCTGTGCCTCCGGCTCCCTGCGTCTGTACCCCCTGCCCGTTCTTCTCCTGCGGCCTCTCCCGGTGCACCCGGATGTCTTCGAGTTCCTGCTCGGTGAGCGCGCCGCTCTCCGGTGAAATCTCATGCATATTTCCGGAGGCCTGCTCTTGCCGCCGCACCTCCCGTTCCCTCGAAGTGTCGGAGGTTTCGTCCGGCGCACCCTGTCCCTGCAGCGCGCTCTGTTCTCTGCCGCGCGGGACGTCTTCTCTTTCCATCTGCCGCTGCGGTGCGGGCTCCCCCGCATCCTTCCCATACTGTGCGGAGTCCTCCCGCTCCGTTTCGAACTGTCCGTAGTCCTCCTGCACGGCTGCCTGCCGGGCGTCTTCGCCGCTCTGCACCGCATCCCTGTCCGCAGCGTACCGGCCGCCGACTTCTGCCGCCTCTCTGTCCGTGTCATACCAGACGCCGCTCTGCTGCCCGTATTCTCCCGGTGCTGCTACGGCCCGGCCGTATGCGTCCGCCGCCGGTCTGCCGCTCATTCCGGCCTCCCCCGGTCCGACCGGCACAGCGCCGTACGCCGCGTTCTCCGGAATCTGCGCCCCGCGCGCCTGTCCCTGTGTCCGCGGATTCTCTCTCTCCGTCTCCGCGCTCTCCAAATATCCCTGTCTCACGATCCGGTCTGCAAACGCCTCCGAGGTATAATCCGGCGTCCTGTCCGCCGGAGGCAGCACGCCGATTCCTCCGTAAACCGCCTCCTGTACCGGAGGCAGAGGCTGAAGCGGCGTCTGCAGCGCGCGAAAAGTCAGGTCGTCCACCGTAATCTCATGCAGTTCATCCTGCAGCAGACTCTCCGCGCGCTCCTGTGTCCGCCTTCTCCCGGCGAGCTGGCGGCTCTCCCATTCCGTCTCCGCCGGATCCGGAAACTCCCGGCGGAGCTCCTCATCCTGCCGCGTTCCTCTCTCCGGGTTCTCCGCTTCGCCGTCCTGCGCAGCGTACTCCTGTGCCCCGTAATTCCACGCTTCCTCTGTCTCCTCCCGCAGCACAGTCTGCACCTCATCTCCGTGAGGAAGGGTATTCAGCGTAACGCCCGACACCTTGCGGTCCATCCGCAGTATCCTGTTGTTCTCCTGCGCCTCGGCCGCCAGAGCCGCTTCCCGCTCCCGCTCCTCCATGCGCCGGGTTCTCTCCTGGGCGTCCAGACGCCTGCGCGTCTCCCGCTCTCTCGCCTCGGCCTCCCTGCGGAGCTTTCTCTCCTCTCTGGCCTGCATCCAGCGGCTGTAACCGCTGGGGGACGCCTCTCTGCCATAGAACGGATGTCCCGGAAGTTCTCCTTCATCCGGTTCCGGGTCATCCCCTTCCTCCTGCATCTCCCAGGGCTCTCTGCCCTCCCGCATCGCTCCGAACAGAGAGCGTTCCGTCAGGATCACAATGCAGACAAGAACAACCACAATCAGGAGAAGTACCGTACCCACGGTCTTAAGAAGAGCGTAACACAGGAAAGCCAGACTTCCCCCCACTACGCCGCCGCCTGTCTTTCCCTGTGCACAGCGCAGATAGATCTCCGCGATCTGATACGTCGGCGACTCCGCCAGAGAATGGCTGACCATTTCACAGACGATGCCGAACACCAGATAGAGCCCCGCCGACGCCGCGATCTTGCGGTAAACGCTCTCCTGCTCCCGGTTGGAAACCCAGAACGCAGCCAGAAAAAAGAGGAAGACCGGCAGAAGATACGCGCTGAATCCAAACAGGCCGAACAGAACGGAACTGATCACATTTCCCGCCGCCCCCATCACTCCGAAGTTCGCCAGAAATAAAAAGACCATCCCCGCAAAAAGAAGAATCAGGATCAGCTCATATTTCAGGGCAAAATCCTGCTTCTCTTCATAGCGGTATCCCCGTTTCCCCCGGGATGCGCTCTTTCTGGCAGAGGATGTGCGGGCCGATGCCGTCTTTCTTCCCGTCTGCCTGCTTTTGGCCGTGCCGCGCCCGCTTCCCTTCGACGAGGAAGCGCGGGCGGTCTGCGTCTTTTTGGCCGACGTCCCTGTTTTGCGGGACGACGTCCTGCCACTGTTTCTGTTTCCTGTTGCCATGAACCGCCTTCACTCCACTTTCTCTTCTATCGCTTCTGATCTCCACTGTCATCCGGCTCCGCATATCTCCGGACGCTTCCGTTTCCGCCCGCAAATCCGGCTACGCGTATCTCAGGAATTCACTCTCTGTTTCGGATTTCACCGTCGTCTCCGCAGCGCTGCTCAGAAATCAAAATCATCTTCCTCGGAAATCTCATAATCATAGCCGTCCGCAAAATCCCCCGGCAGATCGCCGTACTCCCCTTCGGTTTCCTCCTCCGGAAGATCATAGGAGAGCGGCACATGCTCCCTGCGCTGCGGCTGCGGCAGCGGATTATGGAGATACTGCACAGGCTCTGCCTGCAGCTCCTCTTCCTGTCCGTACTCCGGAAGGAGTTCCCCGTCCGGGAACGCCTGCGCCGTCTCCCGCACACTTCGCGCGCCCGCTCCCGCATCCGGATCCTCTGCCGCCGCAGTCCCCGCTCCCGCATTCCGGTTCTCGGCCGCCGCATTCCCTGCTCCCGTATTCTCCATTCCCGGAATCTCGTAATGGCCGGTTTCTTCATTATAATAGGGAACCGGCGACTCGTAGGCCTCTTCGCCGCTCTCCGCCGCTCGCGCCATCATGCCGCCTGCCCCGGCCAGACCGAAAGAAGTCTCTCTGACTCCGATGGTCCGAACAGACCTCTCTTCCTCACTCCCGTCCGCGGACCACGCCTCCTCGGGCGGAAGCTTTTCACGATACGCCTGAATGCCCAGATACTGCATATCCTGCACCGCTACGCCGAAGAGCGCACACAGAGCCGCCTGTACCAGAACGGTCCGGTCCGCCGCGCTCCATCCCAGAAGCGGTAAGAGCCATCCGAAGCAAAGCGCCGTAAACATCCAGCGGGAAACGCTGTCCGCCCGTCTTCTGTGCCCCGCAAAAAACGCGAGCCCTCCCAGCGCGCACAGCGCATACAGTCCCGCATCCGGCGTCACCTCCATCACAAATCCGGGGGAAAACCAGACCGGATAGACTGCCGCCCACGAGAGAACTGCTTGCCACGGCAGCTGCCCGTAATAAAGGGAAATCAGCAGCAGGAAAATCACCGCCGCGCCTCCCATTGCCGCCGGCGTCGCCCAGACGCAGGATCGCCCGTCCCTGCGCACCAGAACGCAGGGAACCGCCAGCAGGCAGAACAGACAGAGTCCCGCCGCATCCAGAAGAGCACAGAATCCGACGGCGGCTGCCGTCAAAATCAGCCACCCAATCTGACGTTTCCGGCGCGCGTCTCCTGTCTCCTCTTCTTCCTCTTCCGCCAGCGAGCGGAGCAGAAAGCTCAGGCTCACCATCCCGAAAGAAAAGGAAAGGAGCAGCAGATGCGAGGCATCCACCGTATACACCGAACGCACCGAAGGCCAGAACAGGCTCTGCAGCAGCAGATAAAAGAGCGCCGCCGTCCTCCCTGACGAGGCGCGAAGCGCCCAGAACAGGAAAAAGGCCGACAGAAGATCCATCAGCCCCTGCAGCAGGAATAGCCCTTCCGTCGCCTCCCCGCACAGCGTTACAAACAGCGCGCAGAGATTGACATAGAGCGTCGGCAGCGGATTACCCGCCGCCATCGTCCCCGACTCCGCATACAGAATGGCCTGTTCATAGAGCGGAGAGGAGGGAATCTGCGCCGAGGCCCCCGTGAGAAAGAGCGCCGCCCGCAGCAGCACGAAGAGGGCGAACACAAGAGAAACCGCTCCCGCATAGCCGCGCAGCGATTCTTGTTCCCCCTCCTGTCTGCGCGCCGCACGCCGCGCAATCCGCTCCGAAAGCGCCGTTCCCAGTATCACCGCGAGATACCCGGCCGCAAACGTCAGATAAGTCAGTAAAAGGATCAAAAAGGTGCCGCTTCCCTCGGGATAAACCGAAAGCCCTGCCAAAAAACGAACGGCATAATTGACAAGGAACAGACCGTACAGTAATGAAATAAGCGCGGTAATCGCAGTTTTCCTGATTGGCAGCACCGCTTTTTCTCCCCTCTCTTTCCGCCTTTATTCCTCGTCAGGCTCGTCCCAGTTATGGTAAACGGCCTGCACATCGTCGTCCTCCTCGAGCAGATCGAGAATCCGGCGAATGCACTTCACGCCCGTCTCATCCGTAACGGATACATAATTCTGCGGAATCATCGTCACTTCCGCCGATGCCGGAACAATGCCCGCCTTCTCCAACGCGCGGGACACCTCCTCAAACGCTTCCGGAGAAGTCAGGATCTCATAGCTGTCCTCCTCTTCCTTAAAGTCGTCTGCTCCCGCATCAAGTGCCGTCATCATCAGATCGTCGGCTTCCGTCTCACACTCTTCCTTGTCGATGATGATCTGCCCCTTCTTGTCAAACATAAAGGACACGCAGCCGGGCGTGCCGATATTGCCCTGTCCCTTCGTAAATGCGCTACGCACATTGGCCGAGGTGCGGTTCGTGTTGTCCGTCAGCGTCTCCACAATAATGGCGATGCCCGCCGGGCCGTATCCCTCATAGGTATTGTACTGATATGTCACATTGCCGACGTCGCCGGCCGCTTTCTTAATGCCGCGCTCAATCGTATCATTCGGCATATTGTTGGCCTTCGCCTTCTGGATCACCTGAGAAAGCTTGAAATTATTAGCGGGATCCGGGCCGCCCTCCTTAACCGCGACGGCGATTTCTCTGCCGATGATCGTAAAGATCTTTCCCTTTGCCGCGTCGTTCTTCTCTTTTTTGTGTTTAATGTTTGCGAATTTAGAATGTCCTGACATTTTTACCTCCATGCCGGAGCGCTCTGTGCTCCGACCACACCGGAATCCCCGCGCAGACGGCGTCCCGGCTGTGATCCGCGCAGTTCTGTGTCGCTCCTCCGCAGAACTGCTGATTAACTCCATAAACTATACCATTGCGCGCTGCTTCCGTCAATCGGACGCCGCCTCCGGCCCATGCTCCGGCGTATGCCGCGCTTCGCGGTAGACCCGGGGCACTCTCGCGCTCAGATCACAGGCAAACTCATAGTGGAACCGCCCCGAAAGCTCTCCCAGCTCCTCCATCGAAAGAGTCTCCTGCCCGTCCGTTCCGAGCAGCGTCACCTCGTCTCCCTCCCGCGCCTGCGGAATCCCGGTCACGTCCACCATGAACTGATCCATGCAGATCCGTCCGAGAACCGGCGCCCGCTTTCCATGCACAAGCACCCATCCCTTATTTGAGAGACTGCGCGGGTAACCGTCCCCGTATCCCACCGGAATCGTCGCGATCCGGGTCGTTCCCTGTGTCACAAAAGTCCCCCCGTAGCTCACCGGGACGCCTGCGGGCACCTCCTTCACATAGACGATATGAGAGTAGAGTGAGAGCGCCGGACGAAGCGGCAGAATCTCCCGGCTCACCTCCTCCGAGGGCCACAGTCCGTACATCGTAATTCCCGCCCGTACCAGATCCAGTTGACATTCCGGCAGTTCCACAATAGCGGCGCTGTTAGCCGCATGGTGCAGCGCGATGCGCCGTCCCGTCTCCCTCTCCGCCCTCTGCACAAAACCGCAGAAGCGGGAGAACTGATCGCGGGCCGCACTCTTATCCGCCTCGTCAGCCCGGGCGAAATGCGTAAAAATCCCCTCCGTCTCTATTCCGTCCGTCTCCGCCGCCTTTTTCACAAAATCCAGACCGCTCTCATCGGGACGGATCCCGATCCGGGACATTCCCGTGTCCACCGCAATATGAACCCGGATCCGCTTCCCCTCCTGCTCCGCCGCCCGGGAAAGTTCGCTCAGCATATCCTCCCGGAAGACGGCAGGACGGATCTCCAGTCTCGCCAGTTCTCTGTAGCAGTAGGGAAACACATAGCCCAGAATCAGGATCGGTTTCCGGATGCCCGCACTGCGCAGATCGGCCGCCTCTTCGTAAGTCGCCGTCGCATACCCCCACAGGAAAGGCAGAGATTCCAGCGCTCTGGCCACCGGAACGGCTCCGTGTCCGTATCCGTCCGCCTTGACCGTCGCGATCATCTGTGTCTGCGGCTGCAGATACGCATGCATCTGCTCCATATTGTAAAGGATCGCGCCGAGATCCACCTCGGCTCTGATCCGCTGCGTTTTGCTCGTCATTTTCTGCCTGTCCTTTTCCTTTGCCCTGCGCGGCCGCAAATTCTGCCTCCTGCAGGCTCTGCCGTCCGGCGGGCTGCACCTCTGCAGTTCTCAGCCGCCCAGCCGCCGTATCGCCGCCGGAATCTCCTGTGCAATCGCCTGCGCCGTCACACCTTCCTCGCCCAGTCTCTCCGCCGCCAGATCGCCGCTGATACCGTGGAGATACACGGCGGCCACCGCCGTCTCAAACGCGCCCTCGCAGCGGCAGGACAGAGCCGCCGTCATTCCGGTCAGCACATCCCCGCTGCCCGCCGTCGCCATCCCGCTGTTGCCGCTCGTATTCAGATACTGCTGCCCGCGCTCCCATGAGCAGACCACGGTTCTGGCATCCTTGCAGACCATGCAGGCGCGGTATTTCTCCGCCAGCTCCCGGGCCAGCGCAAACCGGTCCCTCCGGCAGTCCACGATCTCCCTGCCCGCCAGCGCCGCCGCCTCGCCCATGTGCGGCGTCATCACACACAGCACCGACTCGTCTCTCTCCCGCAGGAGCCTTCCAAGTTCTGGGTCCATCGCCAGAAGACGCAGAGCGTCCGCATCGAGAACCAGACGATACACCGACTCCCTCTGCAGATTCATCAGCACCTCCCGCAGCAGGGCGGCCGCCTCCGGTGAGCGTCCCAACCCCGGCCCGACCGCAACCGCGTCCGCCCAGCGCATCGCCGCTTCCAGTTCTTCCCGCGTGCGCGCTGGCAGCGCCGCCCCATGCGAAGCGCTCCTCTGCAGTACGTCCGACCCGCGCGGAACAGTTTCCATGGAAGCCGACTCCATAGAAGCGGACTCCACAGAAAATGGCTCCATGGAGACCGTCTCATACGTTGTCAGAAGCGCTTCCGGCAGCGCCGTCTGCACAATGATCCGGTTGCACTCCGGCGTCATGATCCGCACCATACCGGCTCCCGCCAGCATGCAGGCGCGGCCGGCCAGAATCGCCGCTCCCGCCATATTCCGGCTGCCCGCAATCAGCAGCACCTTGCCGAAGGTTCCCTTGTTTCCGTCCGGATCTCGCGGGGGCAGGAAGGTCTCCGTCCGCTTTCCTGTCTCCGGAAGCAGGGTAAACAGGGGAGGCTCCCCCTGCAGGGAATGCGACCCGATTCCTATGTCGGCCAGCCGCAGTTCCCCGCAGCAGGACGCGCCCGGGTAGAGCATCTGCCCTCTCTTATAGAATCCGAAGGTCACGGTCACGTCCGCCTGCACCGCTTCGCCCTGCACGCTTCCGTCGTCCGCCGAGATCCCGGAGGGCAGATCCACCGCAAAGACCACGGGCGTTCCGCCGGAGACGGCGGCGCTGTCCCCTCTCTTGCACAGAAAAGCGGATTCCCCGCTCCCCCTGCGTGCCTGATTGATCGCGCGGACAGCCGCCAGCGCCGCTCCGGTAAGGGGCCGTCCCAGCCCCGTACCGAAGAGCGCGTCCACGATCACCGCCGCTTCTCTGCCTGTCCGGAACATCGAATCTGCTCCTATTTGCCGCTCCTTACGCCGTTCCGCGGTTTTTCCCGCCGCGCGCTCCGCCCCGGTCCCGACATCCTGTTCCTGCGTTTCCTCCGCAAATATCTCCGTCCCCACGCCCAGCCGTTCCAGAATCCGCCGCTGCCGTTCCAGCGCGCTCCCCTCTCTGATCTCGCCCGGAAGAAGGAAGACGCGAACCGGATATCCCGCCTCAGAGAGGAGTCTCGCCACCGCCAGACCGTCCGCCCCGTTGTTGCCGCGCCCTGCGAGAACCGCGACGGGAACCGGCTCCGGAAAGCGCTCCCGGATCGCCTCCGCCACAGCCAGAGCCGCCCTCTCCATTAAAACAAGCGAAGGAATCCCGATCTCCTCTGAGGTGAACCGGTCCGCCTCCGCCATCTCCTGACCCGTGAGTAAGTATGCTCTTTCCATCCGTCTCCACGCTTCCCTATTCTTTTTCCTTTTCATACCGGTGGATATTGTAGGACAGCTTCATCAGGCTGTCCGAGAGGTGCACGTTCTCAATCTGCACATCCTTCGGGGCCGGAAGATCCACATGGGCAAAATTCCAGATCGCCCTGATCCCCGCATCGATGAGCATCTCCGAGACCGTAAGCGCCTCCGTCTTGGGAATCGTCAGAACGGCGATGTCAATCCTGTGCTCCCTGACAAAAGCCGGCATATCCGCGAGAGGATAGATCTCCACCGATCCGATCTTCTGTCCGAACAGCGCCGGGTTGATGTCGAACGCACCCTTGAAATAAAAACCCCGGTTTTTGAAATTCATATAATTGACGAGCGCCTGTCCCAGATTGCCCGCGCCGACCAGAATCATATCGTGCTCTCTGTCCAGCCCGAGAATCTTGCCGATCTCCTCATGCAGATACTCGACGTTGTAACCGTATCCCTGCTGGCCGAAACCACCGAAATTGTTGAAATCCTGACGGATCTGGGAGGCCGTCACATGCATCAGCCTGCTCAGTTCCTGCGAAGAAACCCTCTCGATTCCGTCCGCTCTCAGGTCGCCGAGATACCTGAAATAACGCGGCAGCCGTCCGATCACCGCCTGTGAAATGGATTTTTCCTCAATCAAACCAACACCTTTGCCGCACGCCGCGCATGCGCTTTCCGTCTTCTGATAGCCAAACAGCGCCCCGTTGACCGGAGCGCATTTTCCAAACAAAATTATTATATCCAGTTGTTAAAAAGATGTCAAACTCCCCGCCCGAGGGCGCTCCGCACACAGATCCGCCGCAGAAAATGTTTTTGGAATCTTCACAGACTCCACACATTTTCTCAACACTTTGCACACATTTCTCCGGTATGATATAGGTACAGAATCAAACAGAGGAAGAAAGCCAACTTCCCGTTATGGTTCTGCAACACTAAACTTTTTCATACTCCCCCTCTTATCCCTCTCTTCCGAAAAGGAAGAGAGGGATTTTTATCTGCCTGCTTTCCACAGGCCGGGCTGGCACCATCTGTACACTCGGGTTTCCCGATCCGGTGCATCGCCATCCCTTTTTCCGGCGCGGGTTTCCTGTCTCCGCAGAGGGGGTACTCCCGTGCGCCTCTTATCAGCAGTTCACTTTCTCAAAATCGATTCTGTCATAGTACGGCGTCTCGTCAAACGTCGCGAAGTAATCCCTCGGGGTCTCCGCACGGCGGATCTGCTGTACCGATCCGTCCTCCTTCATCAGGAGCTCCGCGCTGTGCAGGCGGCCGTTATAGTTGTAGCCCATCGCAAATCCGTGGGCCCCCGCATCGTGAATGAAGAGGTAATCGCCCTTCTCAATCTCAGGCAGCATCCGGTCCACCGCGAATTTGTCGTTGTTTTCACACAGGGAGCCCGTCACATCGTACTTGTGATCGCAGGGAGCATTCTCCTTGCCGAGCACCGTGATATGATGGTACGCGCCGTACATCGCCGGGCGCATCAGGTTCGCCGCGCAGGCGTCGACGCCGATATACTCCTTGTAGATGTGCTTCTCGTGGATCGCCTTCGTCACCAGCGCCCCGTACGGTCCCATCATGAAACGGCCCATCTCCGTGTAGATCGCCACGTCGCCCATCCCCGCGGGAACGAGAATCTCTTCAAACTTCCGGCGCACGCCCTCTCCGATCACGCGGATGTCGTTCGGCTCTGCGTCCGGCGTGTACGGAATGCCTACGCCGCCCGAGAGATTGATGAACGCGATCTGCGCTCCCGTCTCCTTCTGCAGCTCCACCGCCAGCGCAAAGAGCTGTCCCGCCAGCGTCGGATAATACTCGTTCGTAACCGTATTGCTCGCGAGGAAAGCATGAATTCCGAAGCGCTTCACGCCTTTTTCCTTCAGAATACGGAAGCCCTCGAACAGCTGCTCCCTCGTAAACCCGTACTTGGAATCCCCCGGATTGTCCATAATGCCGTTGCTCATCTGGAAGATCCCTCCCGGATTAAAACGGCAGCTCATCGTCTCCGGAAGCTTTCCTCCCAGAATCTCCTCCAGAAACGGAATGTGGGTGATGTCGTCCAGATTGATCGTCGCGCCCAGCTCCGCCGCCAGCGCGTACTCCTGTGCCGGCGTATCGTTGGAGGAGAACATGATATGAGCGCCGTCCGCCCCCACCGCGTCCGAGAGCAGAAGTTCCGTCTCGGAGGAGCAGTCAAACCCGCAGTCATACTCCTTCAGAATATCCATCAGATACGGATTCGGCGTCGCCTTCACCGCAAAAAACTCGCGGAAGCCCTTATTCCACGCAAAGGCCTCCCGCACCGCCTCCGCATTCCGGCGGATTCCCGCCTCGTCGTAGAGATAAAACGGCGTCGGATACTGCGCCGCAATGCTCTCTACCTGTTCCTTTGTCACAAACGGAATTTTTTTCATAACTCTCCTCCTTATTCTGTTTCCTCTGCCTGTCCGGTTCTCCGCATTCCGGCTTCTACACGTTCGGAATCTGCCAGTTGATCGGGGCTTCGCCGTGTTCCTCCAGAAATGCATTGCACTTGCTGAAATGGCGGCAGCCAAAGAATCCCCGGTACGCGGAAAGCGGACTCGGGTGCGGCGCCTTGAGCACGAGATGCTTCGGATTCGTCAGCATCGGCGCCTTGCTCTGGGCGGGCGATCCCCACAGCAGATAGACGATGGGTCTGTCCTGCGCGTTCACCGCCGAGAGAATCGCGTCCGTGAACTGCTCCCATCCGTGGCCGTGGTGCGAATTCGCCTGATGCGCCCGCACGGTCAGCACCGTGTTGAGCAGCAGAACGCCCTGCTGTGCCCAGCTCGTCAGGCAGCCGTTGTTCGGCAGCGTACATCCCACATCGTCGTGCAGTTCCTTGAAAATATTGACGAGAGACGGCGGCAGCTCTCTGACATCCGGCTGCACCGAGAAGCACAGTCCGTGAGCCTGATGCGCGTTGTGATACGGATCCTGTCCCAGAATCACCACCTTGACCTGTGAGAGCGGCGTCAGATGCAGGGCGTTGAAAATGTCGTCCGCCGGCGGATAAATCACATGCGTAGCATACTCGCTGCGCACAAATGTGTAAAGCTCCCTGTAGTATTCCTTGTGAAATTCCCCGCCGACTGCGGGCAGCCAGTCGTTCGCAATCGCGCCCATATTCTCTCCTCCCCCGGACGGACGCCGCGGCGCCCGTCTCGTCTGTTCCGTCCAATTGATCCTCTGCCGGAGCATCCGGCCCGGACTTCCCATCGTCACGGCAGCCTGCGCACGGCATCTTCCGGTTTACTGCTTTAAATCCGCCAGCAGCGCCACGAGATACTGCCACGTTCTCTCCAGCGACGAGAGGCTTACCCTCTCGTTCGGCGTGTGAATCTCCTCGGTGTCCGGCCCGATGGAGACCGCGTCAAGCCCTTCCATCTTACCGGAGAAAATGCCGCACTCGAGCCCGCCGTGAATCATTACGACCTTCGGCTCCTGATTCGCCACCTTCCGGTACGTCGCCACGCACTGATCGCGGAACGCGGAGGTCTTGGCATACTGCCACGCCGGATAATCACTCTCGATCTGCGCCTCTCCGCCGAACTCCTCCATGATCGCCGCCAGCCGTTTCTCCATCATTTCCTTCTGCGAATCGAGACTGCTGCGCACGAGGAATTCCGCCCGCAGCGTCTCGTCTGTCATATGAAGAGAGCCGAGATTCAGCGACGTCTGCGGCAGTCCCGCAAAGGCCGGATTGTACTCCTGCACACCGTAGGGAAGGGTGCAGAGCAGACGGATCACTCTGTCCGTCGATTTCCTGCCGATCACACGGCACTTGCGCGTCTCCTCCCAGACATAGGAGATCGTCACGCCCGGATCCGTAAACTGGTACTCGGTCTGCAGCGTCTTTTCAAACTCGCGGATCGCCGCCTCAACCGGCTTGTGCGCCGCATCCGGAGGAAGGAGCACCTCCGCCGCACACTCTCTCGTGATCGCATTGTCCTTCGTCCCGCCGTCCAGGGCGATCAGGCGCAGAACACCGAGTCCGCGCAGATTCTGAAGGAGCCTTCCCATCAGCTGGTTGGCACTCGCCCGGCCGCTGCCGATCATCTCTCCCGAATGGCCTCCCCGCAGCCCGCTCACCTCGATCCGGATCGGCGTGCCGTGCTTGTGCTTATAGGAGAGCGGCAGGAGGCAGTTGACGTGCGCCCCTCCGGCGCAGCCCGCCGTCATGATGCCCTCCTCCTCGGAATCCATATTCAGAAGGCGTCTGCCCTGCAGTACGGAGGTGTCCAGCTTCTGCGCGCCGATCAGGCCGATTTCCTCGTCCGTGGTAATCAGGCACTCCAGAGCCGGGTGCGCCAGGGAATCATCCTCGAGAATTGCCAGCATGGCGGCGACCGCCACACCGTCATCCGCGCCCAGCGTCGTCCCCTCCGCCGAGAGGTAATCCCCGTCGCGGCGCAGCGTGATCGCCTCTTTTTCCATGTCCAGAGCGACGTCCGAACGCTTCTCGCAGACCATGTCCATATGGCCCTGCAGAATCAGAACCGGCGCGTCCTCATAGCCCGCGGAGGCGTCCTTGTAAATCACGACGTTCAGGAATTTGTCCTGCACAAAGCGCAGCCCGTGCTCCTTCGCAAAAGCGACGAGATAGTCGCTGATTTCCTGCACATTGCCCGATCCGTGAGGGATCGCGGCGATCTCTTCAAAATAATGGAGCAGTCTCTTCGGCTCCACATCCTCCAATAAATAGTTCTTTTTTTTCATAATAATCTCCATTCCGGAGCGTCCTCGCGCGACGGGACGACGCAAATTTCAGATTTGCGTCTGCCATCAGCGGGATTTGTAACGCTCCAGCACAAATCCCGGGATTGAAAAATAAGCTATCAAGCTCATTTTTCAATCTATCCTCCATTCTCCTAAAGTCTCACCGGAACACCCTTCTCGTGCAGATACTCCTTGACCTCGCGGATCTCCAGTTCCTTGTAATGGAAGAGGGACGCCGCCAGCGCCGCATCCGCGCCGCCCTGTGTCAGTGCCTCGAAGAAATGCTCCGTCTTTCCCGCGCCGCCGGAGGCGATCACCGGAATCCGCACCGTCTCTGCCACCGCTCTCGTCAGTTCCAGATCGTATCCGTTCTTCGTGCCGTCACAGTCCATGCTCGTCAGAAGAATCTCCCCCGCGCCGAGGGTCTCCGCCTTTCTCGCCCACTCGATCGCGTCCAGCCCCGTGTCGATCCTCCCGCCGCTGCGGTAAACCGTCCAGCCCTCCGCGAAAGTTCCGTCCTCATTCCTGCGCCGTCTGGCGTCCATCGCGACGACCACGCACTGACTGCCGAATTTCTCCGCGCCCTCAGCGATCAGCTCTGGCCGCAGCAGCGCCGCAGAATTGACCGCGGTTTTGTCCGCGCCCTCGCGCAGAATCGCCCGCATATCCTCGACCGTGCGGATTCCTCCGCCCACCGTAAACGGAATAAATACCCGCTCCGCCACGCGCCGCACCATGTCGGCCACCGTCGCCCGCGCATCGCTTGTCGCCGTGATATCCAGAAAGACGAGTTCGTCCGCTCCCGCCTTCGAGTACGCCTCGCCGGTCTCCACCGGATCTCCCGCGTCCTTTAAATTGACAAAATTAATTCCTTTGACCACCCGCCCGTTGTTCACATCGAGGCAGGGAATTATCCGCTTCGTCAGCATGGCATCCCTCTCTTTTGCTTTTCTCGCTTTCCGTCACACCTGCAGGAAATTGGTCAGAATCTGCAGTCCAACCTCCGCGCTTTTTTCCGGATGGAACTGGCAGGCAAACACATTGTTCCGCTCCACCGATGCCTCTACCGTCACGCCGTACTGCGTCGTCGCCGTGACAATCTCCTTGCTCTCCGCCTGCAGATAATAGGAGTGTACGAAGTACACATACGCCCCCTCTTCAATGTCCCGGAACAGCCTGCCCTGCCTCGGGAACGCAAGGTTGTTCCACCCGATCTGCGGAATTTTGCGGAGAGTTCCCGTCTCCGGTTCCGTCCCTGCGGGGATCCTCCTGATCTTCCCCCGCAACACAGACAGTCCCTTCACCCCCGGACTCTCCTCGCTCTCCTCAAAGAGGAGCTGCAGTCCCAGACAGATTCCCAGAAAAGGCGTATCGCTCTGTACCACCTCGCGAATCACCTCTTCCAGCCCGTATCTGCGGATTCTGTCCATCGCGTCTCCGAAGGATCCGACGCCCGGCAGGATCACATGGTCCGCTCTCCGGATTACCCCGGGGTCCCGCGTCAGCACAGTCTCCTTTCCGAGCATAGTCATCGCGTTCTCCACGCTTCTGATATTGCCCGCATCATAATCAATAATGGCTACCATCTATGCCCCCATTCTCCGTGCCGAGTCCCGATCCGGTATCCAGTTCGAACCAGAACTCCACGCCATTGTCGTAATTGATCACACCATAACTCTGATGCAGCGTGTCCATAATCGCCTTGACAATCGAGAGTCCGATTCCGGAACCTCCGTACTCTCTCGTCCTCGCCTTGTCCACCTTGTAGAACTTCTCCCACAGATGCGGCAGACTTTCCGCCGGAATCGGCCGTCCCGTATTGAAGACGCTGATCCGTACACAATTTTCCTTCTGTTCAAAGCGAATGTCAACTACTTTATCGCCGGAAACGTGATGGAGGGCGTTGCTGTAGTAATTCGTAAAGACTTCCTCCGCAAAAAACTCATCGGCCCAGACGTAAACCGGCGCTTCCTGTTCCATCCGCACCGTGACCTCCTGTTTCTGCGCCAGAAGCGCCGCGGAGCTCAGGTAATTGCGGATCACATCCACAATGTCGAACCGCTCCATGGTGACCGTCTCATTCCCGAATTCAAGCTGATTCAGCGTCATCAGCTTTTTGACCATGTTGTTCATCTTCGCAGACTCATCGATGATTACGCTGCAGTAGAACTCCCGGCTCTCCGCGTCGTCGTTGATACAGTCCTGCAGTCCCTCCGCATAGCCCTGAATCAGAGCGATCGGCGTCTTCAGTTCATGGGACACATTGGAGAGAAATTCCTTGCGCATCTCATCGATCTGCTCTTTTTTCTCAATGTCCTGACGCAGCTCGTTGTTCGCCGTTTTCAGTTCGGAAATCGTCTCCTCCAGCGCTTCGGACAGTTCGTTGATATTCGCTCCCAGCTCTCCGAGCTCATTTTTCCCCTTTCCGGAATATTTGGCATTGAAGTCAAGGTGTTTCATCCGGTCGGAGATCACCGCCATCTCACGGATCGGGCGCGTCAGGCGTCCCGCAATCCAGAGCGCCACCGCCGTGCCGCACAGGGCCGCCGCCATACCGGTGTAGAGCAGGAAACGGTTCGTGATCGTCACGCTGTTGCGGATGCTCTCCAACGCCGCGCGGATCAGAAAGAGATCCCCATTGGAAAGGAATCCCCACATTTCCATATACTCCGTCGAGGTTCTCCGGTCGAGCACGATCTGCAGCTCATATTCTCCGTCCGTCTTGATTGTGTGCAGCAGCACGGTATCTCCGCTGTCCGGAAGATCCCCTCCCGGCTGTTCCTCCGGCTGCGAATCTTCCTCTGCCTCCTCCTGTGAGCCGCTGCTTTCCGCAGACGTCGTCTCCGTCCCGCCGTCGCTCCGGGTCTCCCCGGTTCCTCCGCCCTGTATCTCCTCGATAGACGGCGTCGTTCCGAACAGATTCTCCCACAGCCGTCTCGACATCTCGAGCGGATCCGTCGCGTAGCACTTGAGCGTCTTGGAATTACTGTCCATTACGATCACACCGATATTGTACGTATTGGTCAGCTGGATCAGTTCCACATCAAACGAATCAGAGGTGATCGCCTCCTCCTGCGCCGCCTGCTGGAGCCTCTCATAGGCGCTCAGGAAAATCCTCTGCTTTTCATTCTGATAATAGGTCCCCAGAAATAAATTGTTCAGGATCAGGCACAGCAGAATCGTCCCCAGCACCAACAGGAAAAATACGGCCGCAAACTGCGCCCGTATCGAGTGATGGAATGATTTCCGGCGCGCCCGCCTCTCCGTATCCCTCCGCATATTAATCTCCGTTCCGGAGCGCTTTGCGCGACGGGGCGACGCAAATGTCAAATTTGCGTCTGCCATTTACGAGCTTTGTGACGCTCCGGCACAAAACTCGGTGTGAAAAATAAGCGATCAGGCTTATTTTTCACATTACCTCTTCAAATTTGTATCCCATTCCCCAGATCGTCTTGATGCACTCGCCGCGCTCTCCCATCTTGCTCCGCAGCTTCTTCACATGAGTGTCGATCGTCCGCGCATCTCCGAAATAGTCGTAGTTCCAGACATTGTTCAGGATCTTCTCCCGGGACAGAGCGATTCCCTTGTTCTGCATGAAATAGGTGAGCAGTTCAAACTCTTTGTAGCTCAGTTCCACCGGCCTGCCGTCAATCGTCACGCTGTGCGCCGTCTGATCGACAACAATCCCGCTGGACTCCAGCCGCTCGCTCTCTCCCTCCTGGTTCGTCCGGCGCAGAATCGCCTCGACCCTCGCCACCAGCGTCTTGGGAGAAAACGGCTTCGTGACATACTCGTCGATGCCCAGATCAAAGCCCTGCAGCTCGTCGCGCTCGTCCGACTTGGCCGTCAGCATGACGATCGGCACTTTGGAATACGCCCGGATCTCCCGGCACACCTGCCAGCCGTCCATCTCCGGCATCATCACGTCCAGAATAATCAGAGCAATATCCTTCTGGGCAAAGAAAACATCAATCGCCTGTACGCCGTTCTCCGCCTCCAGAACCTGAAAATCACTCTTCACCAGAAAGTCCCTGACGAGCTTGCGCATCCGGCTCTCGTCGTCCACCACCAATATTTTCCGCTGTTCCATCCCGCGCCTTTCCTTTCCGCGAATCTCCTCTCCGCGTTTGTTCCGCGAATCCTCTCTCCGCCAGCTTCCTGCCCCCGCTCCGCCTCATGTACAGTTCATTTTATCAAAAGCGCGCCTGTCCCGAAACCCCTTTCCCCATGGGAATTCGTGAAAAAACGGTGAAAAAAATCGCGCGGAAACTTTCGCCCCCGCGCGATTCCTACTGCTTATAAAGTTTATTGCTAGACAGGATAGCTTCCGGTCTTTGCGTCCGCCTTGGTCAGATCCACCTTCTCCTGCTGTGCCAGACGATATTTGAAGAAATCCACAGCGACCTGCGGGAACAGCGCGTAGGACAGAACGTCCTCATCCTGCTGCTTCCACTGTGCCATCTCGGACTCGATCTTCGCGAGCTCGTTCGGGATCAGATCTGCCGGACGGCAGGTGATCACTTCCGTGTCGCCGATGACCTTCTTCTGCACTTCCTTGTTAAACGGCTTGATGGTCTTGCCGTACTTGCCGGAGAGCAGATCCTTGGTCTGGTCGGTCGCCACCTTGTAGCGCTCGCCGAGCAGGACGTTCATCACGGCCTGCGTGCCGACGATCTGGGACGACGGCGTAACCAGCGGCGGCTCGCCGAGATCCTGACGGACTCTCGGAATCTCTTCCAGAACGTCGTTGTACTTGTCGCTCGCGTTCTGCTCCTTCAGCTGGCTCACCATGTTGGAGAGCATACCGCCCGGAACCTGGTACATCAGGGTCTTGATGTTGACGCCCAGTACCTTCGGATCCATGAGGCCGCTCTTTAAGCACTCTTCTCTGTACGGACGGAAATAATCCGCGATCTCCGCCAGAAGTTTCTGATCGAGTCCGCTGTCGTACTGGGTACCGCGGAAGGTCTCCACCATAACCTCGGTCGCCGGCTGAGAGGTTCCCAGCGCGAAGGGGCTGATGGCGCAGTCGAGAATATCAACGCCCGCCTCGACAGCCTTTAAGTAGGTCATGCTCGCCACACCGGAGGTGTAGTGGGTATGCAGCTCGATCGGCAGATCCGTCGCGGACTTCATCGCGCGGATCAGGCGGTCCGCCTCATACGGCACGAGCAGGCCGGCCATATCCTTGATGCAGATCGAATCCGCGCCCATGCTCTCGATTTCCTTGGAGATGCTCATCCAGTAATCCTCGGTATACGCGTCGCCCAGCGTGTAGCTGAGGGCTACCTGCGCGTGGCCGCCTTCCTTCTTGCAGGCCTTGACCGAGCACTCGAGGTTACGCAGATCGTTCAGGCAGTCGAAAATACGGATGATATCGATACCGTTTGCGATGGACTTCTGTACGAAGTACTCCACCACGTCATCCGCATAGTGACGGTAGCCCAGGATATTCTGGCCGCGGAACAGCATCTGCAGCTTCGTATTCTTGAACTCCGCTCTTAATTTTCTGAGTCTCTCCCACGGATCTTCCTTTAAGAAACGCAGGCATGCGTCGAACGTCGCGCCGCCCCAGCACTCCACGGCCTGATATCCAACCTGATCCATCTTGCCGGCGATCGGCAGCATCAGCTCGGTGGGCATTCTGGTCGCAATCAGGGACTGATGCGCGTCGCGCAGAACAGTTTCTGTAATTTTAATAGGCTTTTTCACCTGTTGTTCTGACATAAACTAAACTCCTTCCTACCTGTAAGGTTATCCGCGGCGGCAGAGACGGCAGAGCGCCGCATCCCGCCGCGTTTGTCGTGATCAGACGCCGAACACCGCCATGAATACGCCGGCCACGACTGCCGTGCCGATAACGCCCGCCACGTTCGGGCCCATAGCGTGCATCAGCAGGAAATTCGACGGATCCTCCTGCGCGCCCACCTTCTGGGAAACCCGGGCAGCCATCGGAACCGCGGACACGCCCGCAGAGCCGATCAGCGGATTGATCTTGCCGTGCGACAGCGCGCACATCAGCTTGCCGAAGAGAACGCCGGCCGCCGTACCGAAGGCAAAGGCAATCAGACCGAGCGCCACGATCTTTAATGTATCGGCATTCAGGAACGCCTCCGCGCTCGTGTTCGCACCGACCGAGGTGCCGAGCAGAATGACGACGATGTACATCAGCGCGTTGGACGCGGTATCCGTCAGCTGACGAACCACGCCGCACTCACGGAAGAGGTTGCCGAGCATCAGCATGCCGACAAGCGGAGCCGTCGTCGGAAGGATCATGCAGACGACCATCGTAACGACGATCGGGAACAGGATCTTCTCAAGCTTGGAAACCGGGCGCAGCTGATCCATCTTGATCATGCGCTCTTTCTTGGTGGTCAGTGCCTTCATGATCGGCGGCTGAATGATCGGAACGAGCGACATATAGGAATACGCCGCCACGGCGATCGGGCCGAGCAGATCCATCTGTCCGAGCTTGCTGGCCAGGAAGATGGACGTCGGGCCGTCCGCACCGCCGATGATGGCGATGGACGCCGCCGCCTGTCCGTTGAAGCCAAGAGCAATCGCTCCGAAGTATGCGGCGAAAATACCGAACTGCGCCGCTGCGCCGAGCAGAAAGCTCTTCGGATTGGCGATCAGCGGACCGAAGTCCGTCATCGCCCCGACGCCCATGAAGATCAGGGACGGCAGGATCGCCCATTCATCCAGTAAGTAGAAATAGTACAGAAGACCGCCGGTTCCGTTCGAGGAATCCTCGATGCTCAACATGATATCGGGGTAGATATTGACGAGCAGCATGCCGAATGCGATCGGCACGAGCAGCAGCGGCTCGAATCCCTTGGCAATTGCCAGATACAGGAAAACGCAAGCCACAGCAATCATCAGGTAGTTGCCCCAGGTCAGGCTCAGGAACGCGGTCTGATGCACGATTCCGTTCAATGTATCTAAAATATAAGACATAACGTAGACCTCCTGGTTCCGTTGTTGCGATTAGTTGAGGGTAGCAAGCACGGTACCCGCCTCGACCGCATCGCCTACCGCGCAGTCGATGCTTGCAACAACGCCGTCCTTGGGAGCGACCATCGGGATTTCCATTTTCATCGCTTCGATAATGATAACCGGATCTCCTGCCTTTACAGCATCGCCGACCTTCGTCTCGATCTTAAAGACCTTGCCCGCAGCGCCTGCCTCAATCTTAACACTGCCTGCCGCGCCTGCGGAAGCCTTGGGAGCCGCCGGAGCTGCTGCCTTCGGAGCCGCTGCAGGAGCCTTCGCCGGAGCCTTGGGAGCTGCCGGAGCCGCTGCCGCCGGTGCGCCTGCGCCGGTCTCTTCCACGGTAACGTCATATGCGGTGCCATTCACGGTAATGGTATAGTTCTTCATGATGAATCCTCCTCTGTATTCTTTTACTGTATCAGAATTTCCAGTTGCGTCTGGATGCCTTGCGGATCGAGCGAACCACGAATCCGTCGGTGCTCGTCCTGCCCTCGCTCGCCGCGATCGCCGCCGCAATGACCGCGATCAGTTCTGTATCGTCCTCGGGAACCTCTTCCACTGCGGGCTCTGCCACTGCCGGTGCTGCCGGAGCCGGAGCCTGCGCCGCCTTCTTATCTTTCTTCTCTCCTGTCTGGAGCTTGTTCACCAGCGGGAACAGAGAAATCAGAAGGGAAATCAGGATCAGAACGGCAAACGTCGTTCCCATACCGAGAACAGTATTCAGCGCCGCCTGCTCCATCATCTCGGCTATGGAGTAGTTCACATTCGTCGTGATCGACGAGAGGACGTTGTCCTCATCGTAGATGATGACGACCGTCGCGTCGTGATCGCTTCCGGCGACACCGATATTGATCGTGATACCGTCATCCGTGATCTCTGCGGACTCCTCCTGGAATCCCTCGACCGTTCCGATATCCTCCTTGGCTGTCGTCCAGCTTGTCAGAGCGCTGTACACTACCGTGTTATCCTCATACTGATCGACCATGCCGCCTGCGACGATCTCATCGATCTGCGTGACGATGTTCTCGCCGGCCGCAATGGCATCCGCCTCCGTAACAGCCGAGTCAGCCGCCGGAGCGGTATCCTCGCTGCTTCCGCAGGCCGTCAGAGCAAAGACACAGGTAATGATCGCCAAACCTCTTAACCATTTTTTCATGTTGTGTCTCCTTTATACGGTTGCATGCTTTCTCGCGGGGCGTACCTCTCTCTTGGTATAGAGCACTTCCAGTGCGCCGATCAGATACTTGCGCAGATCCGCCGCCTCGACGATCTGATCCACGTATCCTCTCGCAGCCGCGCTGCTCACGCTGTTCTGCAGCTCGCTGTACTGCTTCTGGCACGCCGCGATCTCGTCAGCGCCCTTGTCGCCGCAGAGGATCTTCGCCGCCAGAGCCGCGTCCATCATGCCGATCTTCGCATCCGGAAGAGCGAGCGTGAAGTCAGCGCCGGTTCCCTTCGCGTTCATCACCGTGTACGCGGAGCCCATTGCCTCTCCCATGATCACATTGATCTTCGGAACCGTAGCGCCCGCAAACGCCGCCGTCAGCTTGCCCGCCGCGTCAGCGATCTTCTTCTCCTCGCACTCGGTTGCTGCAAAGCCCGCCGCGTTCGTCAGGGAGATCACCGGAATATCAAACGCGTCGCAGAACTTCACGAACTCTGCCGCCTTGTAGCAGCCGCCCGTCGTCAGAGCCGCCTCGAACTTCTCCGCCGCCTCTCCGTTCTCATCGTAGGAAGCGCTGCGGTTTGCGACAACACCCACCGTCGCTCCGTTCAGTTTCACAAAGCCGGTCGCCATCTCTCTCGCATAAGCCTTCTTCGTCTCGAAGAATACGCCGCCGTCCGCCACTTCCGCCAGCACTGCCGCCGGATCCGCCGCGTTCGCCGCCACATTCTCGCAGGCACGGTTCAGATCATCCTCACATTCGTCAAAGGATTCATCCTCGTTATTCGAAGGAAGCAGGGATACCAGCGCGCGGATCTGCGCCAGAACCTCGTCCTCCGGAGCTGCACCGTCCACGCTGCCGGCCTTTGCCTTGGCGTCTGCGCTCGCCGTATCGTTCTTGTCCTCTCTGTTGCCCGCCAGTGCGTTCGGCGCGTTCACAAAGAGTTTTGCCCCGTCCGCCATGAAAGAGAAGTCACTCATTGCCGGAATCAGTGAAAGTCCGCCGCCGCAGCTGCCGAACACAGCCGTAACCTGCGGAATCACGCCGGATGCCTTGGCCTGCGCCGCATAAATCGATGCAAACGCGTTCAGAGCATCGGTCGCCTCCTGTAAGCGAAGTCCTGCGGAATCCAGCAGGCCGATAATCGGAGCGCCGGTCTTGATCGCCAGCTCATAGAGCCCCGCAATCTTCTTCGCATGCATCTCGCCCACGCTGCCTCCCAGTACGGACGCATCCTGGCTGTACACATACACAAGGCTGCCGTTGATCACCCCGTAGCCGGTAATCACACCGTCCGAAGGGGCTTGCTCCGGTTTCATGTTAAAATCGGTTGCTCTGGCGGTAACGAGCGCGCCGATTTCAACGAAACTGTTGTCATCGAGCAAAGCGTTGATTCTTTGACTCGCTTTTGAAGAACTGCTCATATTTTAGACCTCCATCTCTAAAATGTACTAATTATGCAACAGGCTTTTCTCCCGCCGGAAGAAAAACCCGCAATTAGCGCCATTAAAAAGTATAGCATAAAATTTTTAAAAACAATAGAAAAATTTAATAGAGCCATTAGATATTGGTAACAGTTCAGCCCGCGCCATTCGCAAAGTCGCGCTTCCGCGCTCTCCGCCGCTTCGCGGCTGCCTTTGCTCATGATCGGGCGCTCCCTCAGCCGGAAGTAAGAGGTATAAATTCGTGCGAGCACGATTTGTACCTCTTACTTCCGGCTGGCTGAACTGTTTCTACACATTCATCCTCGTCTCCACTTCCTTCTCCGCCTCCTCCTTGAACTCCTCAACCTGCACCGCGGAGAGGGACGGAAGTTCCTCGATGGATCCGACCCCGAAGGAGCGCAGGAACTGCTCCGTCGTCCCGAAGAGAAGGGGCCGCCCGGGGGCGTCCTTGCGGCCCAGCTCTCTGATCAGATCGTAGCTCACCAGCTTGTTGACCGCGAAATCGCTGTTGACGCCGCGGATGCTCTCGATCTCCGCCCTTGTAATCGGCTGCTTGTAGGCGACGATCGAGAGCGTCTCGAGAAGTGTGTCAGAGAGCGCATATTTCTTCGGCGCACTCGCAATCCGGATCAGATAGGGGTAGAGCGAGGGTTTCGTCGTCAGTTGCACCGCCGTCTCCAGACGCGTCACCTGCAGGCCGCATTTCGACGACTCATACCGTTTCTGCAGCGCTGCGACGCCCTTCCTGACCGCCCCTTCCGTCATAGACAGCGCGCGGCACAGTGCGGAAATCTCCACCGCCTCCCCCATCGCGAACAGAATCGCCTCGATGGCGGCCACAGCCGTCACCTCATCCGGCGTTTCAATAGCCTCAGTGGACGCGGCGGACGTATCCGCCGTATTTTCTTCCTCTGCCGCTTCCCGCGTTCTTTTCTCTTCCATTAAGAATCATCCCTCTTTTCAATCGTGATTTCACCGAAGGTCTCGGTCTGATACAGCGTGATCTCTCCCGTTTTCATCATCTCCAGAACGACCAGAAACGTGACGATCACCTCTTCCTTGCTGCCCTGTTTCTCCAGCAGGGCGCGGAACCCGATCCTTCTGTGTCCCCGCAGGTAATCGCGGACGTAAACCATCTTGCCGTCCATGTCCACTTCGTCCTTCTCGATGGTGCCGAAGGTGCTGCGGACCGGATCCACTTTATCCTGCTGCCGCTTTAAGATCTGCTGGAAAATCTCATTCAGCGTCTGCAGCGTGTTCGCCCCGATCAGCTCGGCGTAATCGATCGGCGGTTCGTACCGCTCGACCTCCTCTGGCAGGAGCCTGTCCCTGTAAAAGTGGACGGCCGCCCCGAATTCCCGATCCCGCAGCTCGTAGGACATGTATTTGTACATCTTGTACTCAAGGAGTTTCTCCACCAGTTCCGCCCGCGGATCCTCCTCCTCGCCCTCCTCGTTGACCTCCTTGGGCAGGAGCATCCTGCTCTTGATATCAAGAAGCGTCGCCGCCATCAGCAGGAACTCGCTCATCACGTTCATATCCTGCTCTCCCATCTGGCGGATGTACTCCATATACTGCTCGGTGATCTCCACAATCGGAATGTCATAAATGTCGATTTTATTGATGTCAATCAGATGCAGGAGGAGATCCAGAGGTCCCTCAAACACCTGCAGCTTTACCGGAATCGCCATGGTTTCCTCCCTGCACTCCCGAGCCGGAGACGTTTACAGCTCCGGCTCGCGTGTGGAATTCATGCTATCGGGCATGGATTCCGCACTTTTCCTTCCCTTCCGCAGATCACTGCTGCGGTTTGATCGTGATCACGGACAGCTCCGCCGGGTTAAAACAGCGCACCGGCAGCGTGTGCATCCCCATGCCGCAGCTGAGCACCAGCACACTGCGCGGCTCTTTCCCCGCGTCCGCCGCTTCTGTCCCTGCGCTCTCCCGCCTGCCTCCTGGCAGTTCATAGTGGCCTCCGCTGTACTTCGGAAACAGAGTCGGGTACGGAGAGAGCACGCCTCCCACAAACGGAAGACGCGCGATTCCCCCGTGAACATGGCCGCAGAGCACGAGATCCGCTCCCCACGCCGCATACGCCTCGAAATACTTCGGCGTATGCGTCACGAGCACGGTAAAGCGGGCCGGATCAGGACGGCCGATCAGGGCGTCAATCTCCTCCACGCTGAGCGTCTCGCTCTGAAACTTCGTATAGAAGTGAGCCGGAAGCTCCAGCCCAAACACGTCGATCCCGGGCGCGTCATAGGTGCCAGCGCGGCCTGTCCCGTCCGCTGACTGCTCCGCTTCTGTGTCCGCCAATGCACCGCGGGAGTCCGGCTCCGTTTTCACGCGCGCGCCGCCCATTGCCGTTTTTGCCGCTTCCGTGTCCGGGAACTCTCCCAGCAGCGGCAGCGGCGCAAAGGCCGCCGCGCCCTTCTCTCCGGAAAAACGGAATCTTTTATTGCGCACCGGCCGCACGCCGATCTGTGCCAGCGCCCGGTCCAGCCTCTCATAAGCGCCCGCAAACGCTCTGCGCCGGCGCCACGCCGCCTCAGAATCCCCGTCGCTCTTCCCTGTTCCTCCCGTCTCCTTCCACCAGTGCTCATCCAGCTTTAACTCATGGTTCCCGTTGACATAGAAGACAGGAAACTCTTCGCTGACATCCCGCAGCAGAGCAAGGGCCGTCTTCATCCAGCCGTCCCCCTCCTCTCCGGCCTGCGCCGCGACGATCAGGTCGCCGCCAAAGAGCACAGCGTCCGGCGAAATCTCGCGGATCGCCCGCAGGATGCTCTCATTCCCCTTGCCGTACACCTTGGCGTGCAGATCTGTGATAAAAGCAAACGTATAGGAGCGGTCCGCCCTGTCAGAAGCGACCTCATAGTGCCGCACCACAAAGCGGTGGTTGTCCGCAATCATCACGGCGAGCACGAGGAGAGCCGCCGCACACAGGATTCCGATTGCCCAGATCACATACGTCATACTCTCTCCTTCCCTTTGAGGTTCCACGGAAAAAGCCCTTGGTAAAAACCAAGGGCTTTTCATCACTTTCACGCTTACGTCAGCTTAGTTGTATTTACGCTTTCTAGCCGCTTCAGACTTTTTCTTGCGTCTTACACTTGGCTTCTCGTAATGCTCTCTTTTACGAATTTCCTGTTGGATTCCCGCCTTCGCGCAGCTTCTCTTAAAACGACGCAGGGCGCTGTCCAAAGTCTCGTTTTCTTTTACGATTACGTTTGACATCTGCTCTCTCACCCTCCCTTCAGTCCCTTCAGAACATGACTGATTGGGTTTTTTTCGGTGCAGTCGGCTGCACACATGAGTTATTATACCACACTTTTTCCGCCCGTCAAGAAATTTATTGCGAAAGTCCCGTCCGGCATAGCAGTTCAGCCCGCGCCATTCGAGGGGCCTCGCTGCCGCGCTCTTCGCCGCTTCGCGGTCGAAGCGCATGGCAGACGCAAATCGGACCTCTCCGCCGTCCTGCCGCGAGAATCAGTGCAGCTGGCTCTCCAGCGCCGCCGCCGCCTGTGCCAGCGCGTCCGGGATACCCGCCGGATTCTTGCCTCCGGCCTGCGCCATGTTCGGACGGCCGCCTCCGCCACCGCCGACTGCCGGTGCGATCGCCTTGACGAGATTGCCCGCGTGGGCTCCCTTCGTGACCGCCTCGTCGGAGGCCATCGCCATCAGGTTCACCCTGCCATCCTTCTCGGAAATCAGGAGAATCACGCTGCCCGGCAGCTTGTTCCGGCACTGATCGCCGAGGTCCCGCAGACCGTTCATATCCACGCCGGCCACTGACGCCGCCACGAACGGAACGCCCTTGACGTCCACCGCCTGACTCGTCACATCGCCGAGCGCCTCCTTGGCTTCCTTGCTCTTTAAGGATTCGTTCTCCGCCCTGACCGCGCGCAGCTCTTCCTGCAGCTTCCTGATATGCTCGCAGAGCGTTACCGGTGTCGCTTTCACGAGGGCCGCCGCTTCCTGCGCAGTCTGCTCCAGCTGCTCGTAATAGCGCCGCAGACCTTCTCCGGTCAGCGCCTCGATCCGGCGCACACCCGCCGCGACGCCGTTCTCACCGATGATCTTGAAGGATCCGACCTTCGCGGTATTCGCCACATGCGTACCGCCGCAGAGCTCCACCGAGAAATCGCCCATCTTCACGACGCGCACTCTGTCGCCGTATTTCTCTCCGAAGAGGGCCATCGCCCCGCTCTTCTTCGCCTCTTCGATCGTCGTGACGTCCGTCACCACCGGAAGGGACGCCGCGATCTGCTCGTTCACGAGCTTCTCGACCGCCGCCAGTTCCTCCTTCGTCATCGGTTTGAAGTGGCTGAAATCAAAGCGCAGCCTGTCGGGATCCACATAGGAGCCCGCCTGCTCGACATGGGTGCCGAGCACGACGCGCAGCGCCTTCTGCAGCAGGTGCGTCGCCGAGTGGTTCGCCGCGATCGCCGCGCGCCGCTGTGCGTCCACCTTCATCGTCACGGTATCGCCGACGCGCATCATTCCCTTCGTCATCACGCCGATGTGACCGATCTTGCCGCCGACCAGATGAAGCGTCTCCTTCACAGTAAACTCACCGTCTTTCGAGACGATCACGCCGGTATCGCCGACCTGTCCGCCCATCGTGCCGTAGAAAGGTGTCTCATCGGTGATGATCGTGCCCTCGCTGCCGTCCGTCAGGGCCTCGACAACCTCGTCCTCCGTCGTCAGCGCCAGAATCTTTCCGTCCCGCTCCAGCTTATCGTAGCCGTCGAACGCCGATGCGATTGCCGGATCAATCTGCTCGTAAATCGTCGCGTCCGCTCCCATGTAATTCGTGGTCTTTCTCGCGGCGCGGGCCGTCTCGCGCTGTGTCTTCATCGCGCGGTTGAACCCTTCCTCGTCGATCGAAAAGCCCTTTTCCTCAAGAATCTCGCTCGTTAAATCAAGCGGGAATCCGTAGGTGTCATAGAGCTTGAACGCATTCTCACCGGAGAGCTGCTTCTCTCCTTTGTCGGCCATCTCCTGCTCCATCTCCGCGAGGATCGCCAGTCCCTGGTCGATGGTGCGGGCGAATTTGTTCTCCTCCTCGCCGATTACGTTGACGATGAAGTCTCTCTTCTCCTCCAGCTCCGGATAACCGTCCTTACTGCCCGCAATGACAGCGTCCGCCAGTCTCGTCAGGAACGCGCCCTCAATGCCGAGCAGTCTGCCGTGTCTCGCCGCACGGCGGATGATCCGTCTCAGCACATAGCCTCTGCCCTCGTTGCTCGGCATGATGCCGTCAGAAATCATGAACGTCGCGCTGCGGATATGATCGGTGATCACGCGCACGGAGACGTCGATCCGGTGTTCCTTCTCATACTCCACATGTGCAATCGCGCAGACCTCGTCCCGCAGCGCCCGCATCGTGTCGATGTCGAACATGGACTCCACATCCTGCACTGCCACCGCGAGACGCTCCAGTCCCATGCCGGTGTCGATATTCTTCTGCACGAGATCCGTGTAATTGCCGTGGCCGTCGTTGTTGAACTGGGAGAATACGATATTCCAGACTTCCATATAGCGGTCGCAGTCGCAGCCCACCGTGCAGCCGGGCTTGCCGCAGCCGTACTTCTCGCCCCGGTCATAGTAGATCTCGGAGCAGGGGCCGCAGGGACCGGAACCGTGTTCCCAGAAGTTGTCCTCCTTGCCGAATTTGAAGATCCGCTCCGGCGCGATGTGCATCTTGTCCGTCCAGATCTGAAACGCCTCATCGTCGTCCACATAGACCGACGGATAGAGGCGGTCGGGATCCAGTCCCACCACCTCGGTCAGAAACTCCCACGCCCACGGGATCGACTCGTTCTTGAAATAATCGCCGAAGGAGAAATTGCCCAGCATCTCAAAGAAGGTGCCGTGGCGCGCCGTCTTGCCCACGTTCTCGATGTCGCCTGTGCGGATGCACTTCTGGCACGTCGTCACGCGGCGGCTCGGCGGAATTTCCTGTCCGGTAAAATAAGGCTTTAACGGTGCCATGCCGGAATTGATGATGAGCAGGCTGTTGTCGTTGTGGGGCACCAGCGAGAAGCTCTTCATCTTCAGATGACCCTTGTTCTCAAAATAGTTCAGAAACATCGAGCGCAGTTCATTTACGCCGTATTTTTTCATTGATGTTGCTCCCTTTCCCTTTTGTCTTGCCCGTCTGCAGGCGGCGGTTCCCGCCTGCTCCGCTTAGAACTCAAATTCAGAAATCAAATCTGCCCTCAAACCACTGCAGCAGCCCGTCGATCGGCACTCTCTCCTGCTCCATCGAATCGCGGAAACGAATCGTCACGCAGCCGTCGGTCTCCGAGTCAAAATCATACGTGACGCAGAACGGCGTGCCGATCTCATCCTGACGGCGGTACCGCTTGCCGATCGCGCCCCGGTCGTCGAACTCGCAGTTGTACTTCTTCGAGAGCGCCGCGTAGACCTTCTCCGCACCTTCGTTCAGCTTCTTGGAGAGCGGCAGAACGCCGATCTTGACCGGAGCCAGCGCCGGATGGAAGTGCAGAACCGTGCGGACGTCGCCGCCCTCCAGCGTCTCCTCGTCGTAAGCGCCGCACAGGAACGCCAGCACCACGCGGTCCGCCCCCAGAGACGGCTCGATGACGTAGGGAATGTACCGCGTATTCTTCACATCGTCAAAATAGCTCAGATCCTCTCCGGAGGTCTCCTGATGGCGGGAGAGATCGTAGTCGGTGCGGTCGGCGATACCCCAGAGCTCACCCCAGCCGAAGGGGAAGAGGAACTCGATGTCGCTCGTCGCCTTGGAATAGAAGGAAAGTTCCTCCTTCTCATGGTCGCGGATTCTCATCTCCTCCTTCTTCATACCGAGGGAGGTCAGCCAGTTCACGCAGTACTCTTTCCAGTACGCAAACCACTCCAGATCCGTATCCGGCTCGCAGAAGAACTCCATCTCCATCTGCTCGAACTCTCTCGTGCGGAAGGTGAAGTTGCCCGGCGTGATCTCATTGCGGAACGACTTGCCCACCTGGCAGATACCGAAGGGAATCTTCTTGCGGGACGTTCTCTGAACGTTTTTGAAATTGACGAAAATACCCTGTGCCGTCTCGGGACGCAGATAGATCGTATTCGCCGAATCCTCGGTGACGCCCTGGAAGGTCTTGAACATCAGATTGAACTGGCGGATATCGGTAAAACGGTGGCCACCACAGGTCGGACACGGCACCTGATTGTCCTCGATGAACTGCATCATCTTCTCCGCGCCCCATGCATCCACAGAGCCGTCCAGCGCGATTCCTTTCTCCGCCGCATATCCCTCGATCATCTGATCCGCGCGAAAACGCGCGCCGCACTCCTTACAGTCCATCAGCGGATCGGAAAAGCTCTTCAAGTGCCCGCTCGCCACCCATGTCTGCGGATTCATCAGGATCGCGCAGTCCACGCCCACATTGTGAGGGCTCTCCTGCACAAACTTCTGCCACCACGCGCGCTTGACGTTATTTTTGAGCTCCACGCCGAGATTTCCGTAATCCCAGGTGTTTGCCAGACCGCCGTAGATCTGCGAACCGGGATAGATAAACCCTCTGGCGTTGGCCAGCGCTACGATTTTGTCCATTGTCTTTTCCATTTGTGTTCCGCTCCTTTTATTTTCCATTATAAACGACGGCGCATATCCGGCCCGCGTTCCCGGCCGACTGCCGTCTGTTTTCCCTTTTTCTGTGTTCTGCCGCATTCTACTGCGTCAGAATCAGCATCGCAGGCTCCTGCACGGAAACCTCGCCGGTCACATCCGCTTCCGCGGCCGCCGTGATCATCACATTGTCCGACGCATAGAGAATATCGTAGGGCGTCTCTATATGGAACGGTTCCGTCACGATCACAATATGACTGTCCGCCAGCGTCTCCAGATCCTTACTGGCCAGAATCTTGTTCGGATCCTGCGTCGAAACCGCGCTCAGTAGGGACGTCAGCTCATACCCTGCCTCCTGCGCGCCGCTCACAGTTCCGAAGTACATCTCCTGTCCGTTAAACGCCGTATAGTCGTCTGACGAGACGTACGAGAGCGTCAGTCTCGCCGTCCCGTCGCTGACCGTAAGCCCTTTGTTCTCCACCGCCTGTCCGCCGCTGTTGTAGGCGTCCAGTTCCTGTTCGATCTGCTGCGAGAGCTCGTCCTCATCGTAATACGACTCGGTAAAACTCTCCACCACCACGACTTCTATCCTTCCGTCATCCCCGAAGCGCGCCGTGTTCTCCTGTGCGTCAGACAGACCTCCGCCGCCGGAGCAGCCCGCCAGCACCGCAGCCGTCAGCGCCAGTGCCACAGCCCCCGCTCTCCGAGCCGGACGCCTCTTTCTATCCGTCATACTATCTCCATTCCGGAGCGCGTACCCCGTGGCGGGGCGATGCAAATTTCAGCGCTGCATCTGTCACCATCAGGATTTGTGACGCTCCGGCACAAATCCCGGTACAAAAAACAAGCTTGTCAGCTTATTTTTCACACTATACTTACTCTGCCGTCTTTCCGCAGTCCGATCCCGCAGAGCGTTTTATATCAAGTGATACAAAAAACGCCTATTATTATAAGGTACGGCCTTCCATTTTTCAATATCCCATCGTTTCCAGAATTTCCAGACTGGAAAATCTGTGGCGCATGCACCTCTCCCGCAGCTGCGCAGTGATCCGCTCCAGCTCCCGCAGCACCTCTTCCCTGACCGCAAAGGTGTAGAGACTGCCCAGCGGCGCCGTCGCGATATGATGCACCGCGTATTTCGTGGAGTCCTGAAAAGCCGCTTCCTGCGGCAGCCCCGGATACTCCCCCTCAATCACGATGGTTCGCAGTTCAAAGACACAGCGCACAAGGCGGTTCGGAATACTGCCGGCCTCCAGCGCCCGCAGCGACTGATAGAGCAGAAGCAGGAGCGTCGCCTCGTCGTTGTTCTCCCTCGTCCAGTAATTCATGACCT
This sequence comes from Eubacteriales bacterium, assembly GCA_030524225.1. Taxonomy (GTDB): domain Bacteria; phylum Bacillota; class Clostridia; order Lachnospirales; family Lachnospiraceae; genus CAG-791. The sequence goes on along the minus strand of JAUNGV010000002.1, from coordinate 56,803 downwards.
CCAGGAAATACATCCCGTAGCAGGCCGCCTCCATATCGCCGCGCAGCGTCTCGAAATAATTCCGAATCTCCGCCTCCACGATAAGATTCGCCCCCGTCCCCTCCGCGATCCGGAAGGTGCCGAAGCAGAACGGGCTCGAGGCCGCCATCATGGAATTCCCGGGCCTTCTAGCCCCTCTGGCGAATCCGGAGATCTTGCCCCTCTCCCTCGTCAGGAGCACCAGCCTTCTGTCGTATTCTCCGGCGTTCGAGGCCTGCAGAACCAGCCCCGTCACTTCCTGTGTGTCTTCCCTGCGCACGTTCCTCTCTTCCTTCCCGCCGAAGCGCTCTGCGGCGTTCCCGCCCCGGCAGCCGGTTCCCTGCCCCTGCAGCCGTTTCCGGTGTTCCTGCCTCGCAGCCGTTTCCGGTACGCCGCCGTCTGTTCCGCATCTGCACGCCGCCGGATCCGCGCTACTTCTTCTCCCGGTATCCGAAATTACCCAGCTGTGCCAGATCATCCCGCCAGTCCCGGCGCACCTTGACGAAAATCTTCAGATTCACGCGGCATTCCAGCATATTTTCGATATCGATCCGGGCCGCCGTACCAATTTTGCGCAGCATCGCACCGCCCTTTCCGATAATAATTCCCTTGTGGGAATCTCTCTCGCAGATAATCGTCGCCTCGATATCGCAGATCTCATCGACCTTGCGTCCCCGCCACTTCATGCTCTCGATCAGCACCGCAATTCCATGCGGCACCTCCTCCTGCAGCAGGCGCAGCGCCTTCTCCCGGATGATCTCGGCCGCGATGTCCCGCTGCGTCTCGTCCGTCACCGTCTCCTCATCGTAGAAGGGCTCCCCCTCCGGCAGATGGGCAAAGACCGCCGCCCTCAGATCTTCGACCCCGGCCCGGGTCCGCGCGCTGACCGGAATGATCTCCGCGAAGTCCATCGCGTCCTTGTACGCCGCAATCACAGAGAGAATCTGCTCCTTTTTCACGGAATCGATCTTATTGATCACGAGAATCACCGGCGTTTTGCAGCTCTGCAGCAGTTCAAGCGCCGCCTGATCCTCCTCGTCCAGCTTCGCCCGCGGCTCCACGAGCCAGAGAGCGAGATCGACCTCCTTCAGCGTGGACTGCGCCGCGTTCAGCATATAGGCGTCCAGCTTCGATTTGCCCCGGTGCAGTCCCGGCGTATCGAGAAAGACGATCTGGCCTCTCTCGTCCGTGTAAATTGTCCGGATCCTGTCCCGGGTCGTCTGCGGTTTATACGAAGTGATCGCGATCTTCTGTCCGATCAGCGTATTCATCAGCGTTGATTTGCCGACGTTCGGCTTGCCGAGAATCGTCACAAAACCGGATTTGACAGAAACCCCGGCCTCCCCGCTCTCCGGCTGCTCCCGCACCTCCGCAGCGGGCCCCCCTGTCTCTGTCCTGTCAGCCGTCTGCGGTGTGTTCTGCTGTGGTGTTTTCTGCTGCTGCCTCTCTTCGTTCTGTTTCCTGTCTCCCTGCTGTTCTCTCTCCAACTCTCTCTCCTGTTCTTCTTTATCTGCTTTATCTTCCGTCCGTTTTATCTTCCGCTCATTTTATCTGTCATCCATTTTATCTGCCAGCCATCTCACCGCGGTTTTTATTCTCGTTCCGGCTCCGGTTCTCACTGCTGCCAGGGGCTTTTGGCCTGCGGCGTGGGCCGCCCGCTTCCGGTCAGTACTTCATCCCCGCCGGCGCCTGCTCTGCCTTTTTTCTTTTTTCTTCCCTTGCCCGCTCCGCGCCCTTTCAGACGCCGGATTTCCACCGGTCTGTCCTTCTTCGCCCTGCCGCGCCGCACAAACGCCGCGACAATTTTCATACACAGAAGAAGGAGGAGCAGCACAGCCAGCCCGAACAGGATGTACGGAAGATGGATCAGAAACCAGATTCCGAACTCCTGCAGTCCGAGCCACAGATCCTGCGCGCTCTGCCAGAAACCGTTCTCAACGCGCACCCAAAGCGGCAGATCCCCGGACGGGGAGTAGCTGCGCACCTCCGTCACATCGAGGTTGACGGTGGCGTAATCCACCTGATTGTCATAGACCCGCAGCTGTGATTCCAGATTCTGCAGCTCGTAGCGCACATTCGTCAGCTGCTCCTCAATTGCGACCACATCGCTCACCGTGGCCGCCTCCTCCATCAGCTCCAGAAGCCGCTCCTGCTCCGCCTCCAGCGCCTCTCTGCGGCTGTCCGTGTCGACATACTGCAGCGTAATATCCCGCACACTCTCACTCCGGGAGGTCACGTTGGACGCCTCTCCCATCTGCTGTGCAAACTCGTCGAGACGCTCCGCGGGAATACGGATCCCGTACCACGCCGTGCGTCCGCGCTGCCTTGCGGAATTTCTCCCATAAGAAGAATCCGCCTCCGCAAGACTCACGGCGTTGTCGCGCTGCGAGTTCTCGATATAGCCGCCCAGCTCCTGCACTCTCTCAGAGATCACCTCATCCAGCGCGTCGAGATCCTCCGTCTCCGCAGAGAGGCCGATGGTTCGGACCAGTTTGCGCTGTGCGGACTCGCCGGACGCCTCCTGCGCCCCGGCTCCCGACGCGCCTCTCCCCGTGCTCTCTGAAGAAACGCCGCTCTCTCCGGATGTTATCTGTGCGGTATCTGCGGAATTGGCGTAATAAATTCCGTCGGAGGCCGCGCTGCTGTACGAGACGCTCCGTTCCGCCCCGCTTCCCGCGCTCCATCCCAGCAGAGAAGAGGAAGCGCAGCCTGTCAGCGCCAGTGCCAGCACAGCCGTCATCATCACCAGTTTCACCGGAGCCGCTGGCGCGCAGGATCTCCTCCCGCCGCCATTCTCCGTTCTCCCGCTCCTTGGACTCTCCTTCACCTGCCAGTCTCTCTTCATACTCCCCGCGCCTCTCTCCCGCTTCCCCGCTCCTGCCTCTCTTCCGGCCCGCTTACAACCCGGGCCAATCCACCGTACCGCTCACACCCGCCATCCGCAGTTCACCGGGCCGTTGATTCTCCTCCGCACGTTACTGTATTTTTTCCACCGTACCGAATCTGTCCCTGTTCTCCTCGATCTTCGCTGCGCTTCCGACGACACAGAAGCACCCGTCCTCCAGAAAGGCGTCGAGATACTCCGCCAGCGCCCGAATCTTCTCCGGCGTCGCATCCAGAACCTCGTCCCTCTCCTTCTGCACCTCCTCCTCGGAAAAACCGGTCAGATATCCCGCGAGGGAATAGCGTCCGTAAGCCGCCGGTGACATCGGATGATCCAGCGCGCTGACCGCCCCGATGACATACTGCGTCATCGTCCTCTCGTCCGCCTCGAATCCGCGCACATAAGCCGGCGCATCGAGAAAAGCCCCGACCGTCTGCATCAAATGCGGATCACGGTAGGAGACGAAGTAAGAAGCGCCGTCCCTTCCGAAGCTGCACATACAGCCGTACGCGCCTCCCTTGACGCGCACCACATTCCAGAGGTAATCATAGCCCATCATCACCTTGAGCACCCGGAGCGCTCCGGTATACGGAAGGCCCTTCGTCACGAAATTTCCCGCACGGCAGACGTACTGCACCTGTCCCGCCGTCGCAAAGCCCTCGTTTTTCTTTACCAGCGGCACAGAGAACTTTTCTCCCTCCGCCGGTTCCGCGGACAGTCGCTCCGCCAGCGCTGCGAAATAGGGTTTGATCTTCTCCAGCTCCCCGCTCTGCGCCGTGCAGTCCGCCAGCAGATTTTCTTTCCGGAAAATGATCCCCGCCATCGCCCGGAGAATACCGCACAGAGTCTCCTTCTCCTCGTCATAGCGATCCAGCAGGTCGCAGACCGTGCGGTACTGCGCGATCCCGTTTACCATATCCATCAGCGCCGCCGTCCCGGACTGATAGGAGAGCGCTCTGGTCGCAGCCGTCACATGACCGGCCGCCAGCAGCTCCGACTTCATGCCGGAACGCTCCTCCTCCAGCACCTCTCTCACCCGTCCCGCATCCTCATAGCGGGTATGCAGCAGAATCTCTTCCAGCAGTGCAAACGTCTGCTCCAGATGATCCGGCAGCGTTTTGGTGCTGATTTCCAGAAACGCCCGGTACTGTGTCAGATCATGCGCCTGGGTGTAGGTGCTGACCGACTCTGCCATACCGCCCGTCTCAATGTGAATCTCATTGTTTAACGCGGCATAGGAATAGCGCTCCGTCGAGAGCATCCCGAACACCGCCCTGAACACTCCCAGATACCGGTAATACTCCTGCGGCAGTCCTTTTAAATCAAAGAGGAGCGTCAAATAATAGATCCCGTTCGTCTGCAGCGGATGTCCCACAAACGGAACCGCCCCCGCCTCTCCCGGCTCGTTGACGTAGCCAGGTGCTTCCCGCTTTAAATCAGCCAGCGTCAGCAGCGGGATCTTCTGCAGATCCTCCTGGGTTTCCGGCGTCTGCTGGAACTGGCGCAGCAGTCTCGTCCGCTCCGTGATCTGTGCGCGCTCCTGCTGCGTCAGTCCCGCCACATACGCGTCGATTCTGGCCGCCAGCGCCGCCTCTTTCTTCCCGGTCAGTCCTTTTTCCGGTTCGAGCACCAGCACAGAGCAGTGCGGATTGTTCAGAATCCACGTTTCAATCAGTTTTTCAAAATAACCGCTGTCCGCCTCCTCTTTGAGCTGTGCAAAAACGGAGCCGAGCTCCAGATTCAGCCACGGGAGTCTCTCGTCGTAGAGCCAGCTGTCCAGAGACTGCAGTCCGTACACAAGTCCCTTCGGATAAGAGCCGTAATCCGCCTCGCGGAAGCGGAACTCATAGTAATTCAGTCCGGCCGCCAGTGCTTTCCTGTCAAATCCCTTCTCCACGATTTCGGAGAGCACCCGGCGGATCGTTTCGACAAACGCCTCCTTCTGCTCCGTGTCCGCATACCGGGCGATCACGGAAAAGCAGGGCTGGCGGATGCCGTTTTCAAAAATGCTGTACACGTCGCGCCCGATTCCCGCGTGAAGCAGAGCCTCCTTGACCGGCGCGCCCGGCGCTTCGCACAGGCAGTAGTCGAGCACCTTGAACGCGACGTTCAGCTTCGCGTCGAGGCAGTCCGCAAGCGCCACATTGAAAGAGAGATAGGCGTTGCCCGCCTCCTCCTCATCCTCCATGATCGAATAGGCCCGGCTCGCCTCCACCGGCGCCGCAAACGGCGGCTGTATCCCGATCTGCGAAGGCACCGGAATCGCATCGAAATGCGAGAGGTACTTCTCGTCCAGATACGTCAGACGCTCCGCCATATCCATATCGCCGTACAGGTAAATATAGCTGTTCGACGGATGATAGTAGCGGCGATGGAAATCAAGATACGCCTCGTACGTCAGATCCGGAATATTCTCCGGATCGCCGCCCGACTCCACCGCGTACGTTGTGTCGGGATAGAGAGAGGTGAAAATCTCCCGCGAGAGCAGATCGTCCGGCGAGGAGAGTGCCCCCTTCATCTCGTTGTACACGACGCCGTTGATCGTCACCGGAGATTCGTCGCTCTCCGCCTCATAATGCCAGCCCTCCTGCTCGAAAATGCGCCTCTCCTGATAAATCCGGGGATAGAACACCGCATCCAGATAGACGTGCATCAGGTTCTTAAAATCCGTCTCGTTGCAGCTCGCCACCGGATAGACCGTCTTGTCCGGATACGTCATCGCATTCAGGAAGGTGTTCAGGGACCCCTTCACCAGCTCGATAAACGGATCCTTGACCGGAAAATCCCGGGAGCCGCACAGCACCGTGTGCTCGATGATATGCGCCACGCCCGTGGAATCCTCGGGCGGCGTCCGGAATCCGATATAAAACACCTTGTTGTCGTCGTTGTTCGCAAGAAGCGAGATGCGGGCCCCGCTCTTCTTATGGCGCAGCAGATAGCCCTCCGACTGCAGATCCTCCAGGAAGCGGTGCTCCAGCACCTCGTACGCCTCCAGTTCCGTGATTGCTCTGTTATGATTCTCCATATGATTCCTTTCCTTATTGGTTCCCCTGTCTATTTTCCGGATTACCCCGTCAAAATCATGCGTTTCTTTCCTTATAGATTATACTGACGCGCGCGGAGGCCGTCAACCGAAGCATTTTTCAGAAATTTCAAACAATAGTTTTTTTGAAAAAACATCTTGCAAACACGGAAAACAGATATTATAATAAAAAAGTCGTTCGGGGATATAGCTCAGCTGGGAGAGCGCTGCGTTCGCAACGCAGAGGTCAGGGGTTCGAATCCCCCTATCTCCACTATAAGGAATACTTCGTGAGAGGTATTCCTTTTTTGTTGTCCTCCGCCGCGGAAGGCTATTAAAAACGTGCGCTTTACAGCGCACGTTTTTTCTTCCCTGCTCCGCCTCTCACAGACCTTCTACCGCAGCGCAATCTCCATTTTAACCGGCTGATGATCCGTGTACGCGAAGTCTGTGTTGATCACTTCCACGCTCTCCACCGTCAGGTTATCCGAGACGATGAAGCCATCGATCACATAGACCTGTGAATCTTCATAATTACCGCTGTACGGCTCGTTCAGGATGCGGACGGTCGGATATTCGTCCGCCATCACAAAGGAAAAATGCTCCGGAATATCCTCCCGGCTCATCTCCCCCGGCGTCCACACATCCTCCATCTCCTCATATGAGCCAAAGGATTTCATTCCCTCGAGAGTCTGGTTGAAATCGCCGCCCGCGATGACATAATTTCCCTTCGCGTACTCCTCGGCGAGCTTCTCCGCCAGCATCCGGCTCTGGGCGATCTTGCCCTCTCCGCTGTCATACGCCTCCAGATGGAAGTTGAGGAGCACCAGCTCTCTGTCGGTCCCCTCCACCGGAATCCGCGTCTCCAGAATACAGCGCTTTAAATTGCAGGTCTTAACCGGCCATGAGAACGATTCCGGCAGAGCGATCCGCGACGCGCTCTCCACCCGGTACTGCGTCATCGTCGTGATCCCGCTCTCCACCTTCCCGATCGGCGGTATCGGATACGGGATGAAATCGCACCTGAAATTGTAGGCGAAGCTCCCGTCCACACCCAACTCCTGCTCAAAATACGCCAGCTCATCGATATGGTAGGAGCGTCTGGAATCACGGTCCACCTCCTGCAGAAACAGGATGTCCGCCTCCGCCTCCCCGATGATATCCGCGATGGCCGCCAGATTGCTCTCCACCAGTTCCCGGCTCTCCGGCTGTACGCCCGTTCCGCCGTCCATGAAGAAGTCCTCTCCGGCAGACAGCCCGCCGTAGCCCACATTATACGTCATAACAGAAAAGGCGTCCCCTGCCGCGAGCGCACTCTGCCCATCGCTGACCGGAACAGCCTCCACCTGCGCCGGACGGTATTCCCGCACTGTCAGATACAGCACTCCTGCCGCCAGCAGGAGCACCGCACCAAGCAGAATACCTCCGGTCACTTTCCACACTTTTTTCTTCATAATAATCAGATACGCCCTACTCGTCCCTGCTGCTCTTCTGCATAAATACCGGAATCTTCAAAGATTTCTCCGGAATGTTGCTGCGCACCTTGCCCGCTTTCTGAATACCGCTCTGGCCGGGATTGTAAACCTGAGGCTGCGGAGCGTGCGCCGCCTGGGGCTGCGCCGACGCCGCAGCGGATGCCGCGCCGTGAACGCCCGACGAAATCGGAGGAACATAGGTGTTCTTGAACGCGCTGTAGCCGGGCTGCTTTAATGTCTGCGGCTGCCCGATTCCCGTCGCAATCACCGTAATCATGCAGCTGTCCGACTTCGTCTCATCGTACATCGCACCGAAAATAATATTCACGCTGTCACCCGCCAGTTCCTGCACATACCCGACTGCATCGGAGGCATCCGCCAGCGTAATATCGCCGGAAATATTGATAATCACATCGGTAGCGCCGCTGATCGTCGTCTCCAGAAGCGGACTCTCCACCGCCATCTTGACCGCCTCGCTGGCCTTGTCGTCTCCCTTGCCGGAGCCGATTCCGATGTGTGCGATGCCCTTCTGGCGCATGACCGTCTGCACGTCTGCAAAGTCCAGATTGATGATAGCAGGCACATTGATCAGATCCGTGATTCCCTGCACCGCCTGCTGCAGCACTTCATCTGCCTTGCGCAGCGCGTCGGGCAGCGTCGTCCGTCTGTCCATGATCTCCAGCAGACGGTCGTTCGGAATCACAATCAGGGTATCCACGTTCGGCTTGATATTCTCGATACCGAGCATCGCCTTCTGCATGCGGCTCTTGGCCTCAAAACGGAACGGCTTCGTCACGACGCCGACCGTCAGGATCCCCTGTTCCTTGGCGAGCTTGGCCACGACAGGAGCCGCTCCGGTTCCGGTGCCGCCTCCCATACCGCAGGTCACGAACACCATGTCCGCTCCCTTGATCGCCGCAGAGATCTCCTCCGCGCTCTCCTCCGCCGCCTTCTGTCCGACCTCAGGCACTGCGCCTGCGCCGAGTCCCTTGGTCAGTTTCTCTCCGATCTGCAATAATTTCGGCGCTCTGCACAGCTGCAACGCCTGCTTATCCGTATTAATCCCGATGAACTGTACACCGGTAATATTCTCATCTACCATGCGGTTGACAGCGTTGTTGCCTGCGCCGCCGACACCTACTACAATGATCTTGCAAGCCGATTCCGTATCATTTGTCTTAATCTCGAGCACGGTGGGCCCTCCTTATACTGATCCTATTTTGACCTAACTCACTTAATAATACAATTGAATTCACAAATAATCAATGGGAAAAACGGAATTACTTTTCCGTAAAAGTGATGTAATTGGAGTCCGGTGTGTAGGACTGCAGATCCAGCACCCCGCTTCTCCCCTCCAGAGACGGAAGAATCTGTTTTAAATTCGAAATCTTCTCATCCGCATACGTATCCCCTCCCATCTGGACGCGCACCTCTCCGAAAAAGAGAGTCATATTCTCCGATTCATCAAAGTAAATCCGATCCGCCGACAGTTCGTACTTCCCGAGCAGCTGCGTCACGTTCAGAATGCGGGCAAAGACCGCGTCGTTCTCCACCGGAAGCTTCTCGTACAGCACAATGTGGTCGAAGGCAAGTCCCGTCACCTCCGGAATCCCTTCCGTTTTCTCCCTGGAAGCCTCCACTACCGTCCCGTTCCGGTCGAAGTACATATAATTGCCCAGATAATTGACGTAGCCCGCCAGCGCCTTTTCATAGACACTGATCCGGATCGTGTTCGGATCGACGATCGTTACATCCATCCGCTCGATAAAGGGAATCCCCTCTATTCCCTTATTCCGGTATTTAAAGGACAGATAAAGGGAATTCTGCTCGAGTGGACCCGTCATCACCATCTCGCTGATCTCCTCGTTTGTATAGTGGGTGCTGCCGTCCACATAGACCTTCGTCACCCGGTAGCTCACCCACACATAGAGGGCTGCCGCCGCCAGCACCACAAGCGCGATCAAAAACGCAATCCCCGCAGCCACAACGCCTCTGTGCGCCGCAAAATACTCTTTCCGGGCGCGGGCTCTCTCCTCCCGGCGCAGCTGTCTGGCCAGAAGCCTCCGCCTCTTTTCCGCCTCTTTGTCCATGGCGCGCAGGCGCGCGGCCTCTTCCCGGATATAATCATAGCCGGAGGAAGCGAAGACGTCCTGCGGCCGTCCCCTCTGTTCTCTCAATCCCTTTTTACGGCCGAATCTGATCGCCATCCTTACCTCCTGCCGCCCTGTCCCACTGTTTCGCCGCATCCGGTTTTGCCGCTTTCCCGCCGTCGTTTACCATTTCCGGCAGCGTCCCGCTGCTGCCGTCCGGCCGGATGACCGCGCCCCCGCTACAGCTCGCCCAGCCGGATCGTCCTCGCCACGCTCAGCACGATACCGATCTCGCCCAGCAGCACGACGACCGCCGAACCTCCGTAACTGATAAAGGGAAGCGTCACGCCGGTATTCGGAATCGTGTTCGTCACCACCGCGATATTCAGGATTACCTGCACCGCAATGTGCATCATCACGCCCACCACCAGCAGCGCGCCGAAGAGGTCCTCCGCGTTATTGGCAATCACGAGGAAACGCCACAGCAGCAGAATGAACATCAGAATAATGCAGACTGCGCCGAACAGCCCCAGTTCCTCGCAGACGATGGAGAAAATCATATCGTTCTGTGCCTCGGGAATATAGCCGAGCTTCTGCATGCTCTGTCCCAGCCCTTTTCCGAACAGGCCGCCCGAGCCGATGGCGTAGAGCGCCTGCAGCGTCTGAAATGCCGTGTCTCCCGCGTACGCCTCCGGATCCAGCCACGCCAGAATCCGTCTGCCGCGGAAATCGAGAGTCGAGGAATCCGCAGCGTTCGTCACCACATAGATGGCGAGCGCTCCCACCGCCAGAACCGCCCCTCCCATCAGGAAAAATCTCTTGTAATACGGACAGGCCACAAAGAGCATCCCGACCACAATCAGCACGACGATAATCGCAGAGCTCAGGTTCGTCGTAATCCGCCAAAGCATCAGGGCAATCGGCACGGGAACCGCCAGAATAAGGGCAAAACCGCGTCCCGTATGCCCCCTTTTGCCCAGCCGGTTAATCAGGGCAGCCGTCATCAGAATCGTCGCAACCTTGGCGATCTCCGCAGGCTGCACGGAGATCGGCCCGAAATAAATCCAGCGCTTGGCGCCGTCCGCTCCGCCCGTTCCGAAGGGAATAATCATCAGAATCAGTATCATGGCCGCCACATAGGCCGGCACAGCCACGCGCTGCCAGAAATGATAGGGAATTCTCGACACAAGCCCCATGATTCCGAGGCCGATCACCGTAAAGATCAGCTGCCGTCTCAGGTAATACGCCGAACTGCCGAACTCCAGCGCCGCTTCATAGGAACTCGTCGAATAGAGCATCACCAGTCCGAAGGCCAGCAGGAACAGAATGATGAACAGCAGGCTGTAGTCCCGGAATCGTGTGGAATTGTCTTTCGCTCTCTTTTTTGCCAATAGACCGCTCTCCTATCCTGTGTTCTGCCGTCGTGAATTCTGCAACACTCTGCCGTTCTGAAGCCCTGCCCGCAGCTCCTGCGGCATACCGCCGTTCTGAACGCCCCGCGCCTCCTGTTGTCACAAGTTCTTCACATATTCCTTGAACACCTGTCCGCGCACCTCGTAGTTCGGGAACATTCCCCAGCTCGCGCAGGCCGGGGAGAGCAGAACCGCATCTCCCTCCCTCGCAGCCGCCGTGCAGTGCTCCAGCGCCTCCTCGAAGGAATCGCACAGGGTAATCGCCGTAAAGCCGTGCGCCCGGGCGCAGGCCGCAATCTTCTCTCTCGTCTGTCCGATCAGAACAAGCTCTCTGACCTTGCCGTCGAATGCCTCGATCCACTCGTCGAACACGCTCTCTTTGTCATACCCGCCGCCGATCAGAATCGTGGGCCGACTCATCGCCCGGATGCCCTGGATCGCCGCGTCCGGATTCGTCCCCTTGGAATCGTTGTAGTAATCCACGCCACGTTTCGTCGCCACGAACTCAATCCGGTGCTCCACCGGCGCAAATGTGCGGATCACGGACAGAATCGTCTCCATCGGAACGCCCATCGCACTCGTCATCGCAATCGCCGCCATCACATTCTCCACGTTGCACAGGCCGACGAGACGCATCTCGTGAATATTCATCAGCCGCTGCGCCCTCCCTCCCTGCGCATGGAAGATCTCCTCTCCCTGCAGATAATAGCCGTCCGCAAGCGCTCTCGCAGAAGAAAACCAGATCACCTGCGCCGGGCACCTCTCCTGCCCGAAGGCACGCAGCGCCGCGTCCTCATAGTTGAGCACCGCGAAATCCTCTTTCGTCTGGTTCTCCGTAATCCTCTCCTTGGCCGCGATATAATTCTCCATCGTATGATGCCGGTTCAGATGATCCGGCGTGATATTGAGAATCGCCGACACGCCGGGATGAAACGTCTCGATTCCCTCCAGCTGAAAGCTGCTGATCTCCGCGACGCAGACGGTGTCCTCCTTCGTCTCCCCGGCGATTCCCGCATAGGAAAATCCGATATTGCCCACGACGAACACCGAAGGGCGTGCCGCACGCATGATCTCCCCGACGAGAGTGGTGGTGGTCGTCTTGCCGTTCGTCCCGGTGATTCCGATGATCTGTCCCTTCGCGGAGCGGAATCCCAGTTCGATCTCCGAGAGCACCGGCACCCCCGCACCGCGCAGCCGAAGCGCCAGTGCTCCATCCATCGGCACCGCCGGAC
>JAUNGV010000002.1:0-44570 GCA_030524225.1 Eubacteriales bacterium | reverse complement strand
GCGTGCAGCCGCTCCCTGACGCCGTCCCGCGTCATTTTTTCATTCTGCTCCAGCACGGTAATCTCCGCGCCCTCCTGATGCAGCAGACGCACCGCGCCCGCTCCGGAGAGTCCCGTCCCGACGACGAGGACATTCCGTCCCTGCCACTCCGATGTATGCATGGAAATCTTCTCCTTCTCTCCTTGTATCATGCGTTCTTACAAAACGCCTTCTTACTTACCAGACGCCCAGCAGTGCCACCGCGCACAAGAGCACGGTCACAATCGTAAAGACCGCGACGACACGGACCTCCGACCACCCTCCGAGCTCAAAGTGATGGTGGATCGGCGCCATTCTGAAAATGCGCTTGCCATGGGTCGCCTTGAAATATCCGACCTGCAGGATCACCGAGATCACCTCGATCATATAGATAAAGCCGATGATCGGAATCAGAAGCGGCATTTCCAGCAGATATGCCATGCCTGCCACAAAGCCGCCCAGCGCCAGCGATCCCGTATCGCCCATGAAAATCTTCGCCGGATAGGCGTTGTAGAGCAGAAATCCCAGAAGAGCGCCGATCATCGCCGCTCCCGCCGGCAGCAGCCCCGTCGCCCCTGTCAGAGCCGCCGCAGCTGTGAAGAAGAGCGCCACCACCGCCGTCACGCTGCTCGCAAGGCCGTCCACGCCGTCCGTGAAATTCGTGCCGTTGACTGTCGCCACCACAATAAAGATCAGGATCGGAACATTCAGGAAGCCGAAATCAATCGTCATTCCGAATACAAACGGCACCTTCATTCCCAGTGATATCCCCTGCACTGCGGTGATATACCACGCAAACAGACAGGTGATTACGATCTGCAGCGCCATTTTCTGCCAGACGCGCAGCCCCATCGAGCGTTTCAGAACGACCTTGATATAGTCGTCAATGAAACCGACCGCTCCGAATCCAACCGTCAGGAAAAGTACCGGTATGATCTCTCTGTTCCACACGGCAAAAATACCGCCCGTCACAAGGAAGCCCAGCAGTATCATCAGACCACCCATATTCGGCGTTCCCGTTTTGCCCAGATGGCTCTTGGGGCCGTCGTCTCTCTCCGTCTGTCCCGCCTTGATTCTGCGCAGGAATGGAATCAGAAACGGGCCTGCCGCCGCGCTGATCGCAAAAGATAAAAGCAGCGGATATACCGCGCCGGATAACGCTGTGCTCATAGACTACCTCCTGAATTCTCCCGTACTTCGTATCGCATTCGTTTCTGTATTCGCTTCTATACTGATTTTCTGTGATTCCCGCACTGCGGTTCCCTTAAAATGCGCTTTCCGTGCAGATTGGTTCTGCCATCCACATCTGCCGCGCATAATGCCCCGAGGAACAGCGCCTGTGAATCAAGACCGCATCCTTTACTCCTGCGCTTCCTCCGGGGATGCGGCTGCCGTGCCCTCTCCGCTTATCTCCGCAGAAGAGGCCGCCCCGGCGCTTTCTCCGCTTTCCCCGGACGCAGTGCTTCCCGCCGCGCTCCCCGGAGAGGAAGATTCATCCAGAACGGAACCGCCGAACACATATCCCGTATCAGGATCCACCAGCGCTCCGGTATTCGGATCCACTTTATATCCCGTCTCAGGATCCGTCTCGAACGTTTTCCAGATCTCATTGGCCGTCGCCGCCGTGGAGGCGTTCTCCGACGCGCCCTCCTGCCCCGATGCACCCGTCTGGCTTCCCTCTCCGGACTCTCCTTCTCCGGAGACGCCTTCCCCGGCGCCTTCTCCCGTCGTTCCGGAAGCGGAATTGCCGGAAACGTCGGCATCCCTGCCAAGGGCCAGTGTGTCGGAGAGCTGCAGCTCCTCGAGCTCCGCTCTCTCCTCCTCGGAGAGTTCCTCCGTCATATAGATGTTCAGATACGGCAGGATCTCCGTCAGGATATTGCGAACGATGCCGGTCGCATACTTCGCATCGTCCTGCGCCTCTTCATTGGCGCGGTCCACCACGACGTAAATTGCGATCTGCGGATCATCCGCCGGCGCATAGCCGATAAAGGAAACGATATACTCGCCGTTTCCACGCGGCAGTGTCTCCGCCGTTCCGGTTTTGCCTCCGATCAGATAGCCCGCCGGACGGGCCGTTTTACCGGTTCCGTTCTCCCCGGTCACCACCTGCAGGCAGTACTCGCGGATCTTCTCGCTGACCGACTCCGATACTGTCTTCTTCAGAACCCGCGGCTCGATGTTCTCCACCGTCGCCCCGCTCGGGCTCGTGATTTTGCTCACCACATGCGGCTCATAGTAATTCCCGCCATTGATCAGCGAGCAGAAGCCCGTGATCATCTGAATCATCGTCACGTTAAAGTTCTGTCCGAAAGAGTTCGTCGCCAGATCCGCTGCCTGCATCGTATCCGCCGAATAGAGCAGCTCCGCCGTCCGCGCCTCGCCGGCCAGATCGATATTCGTCCGCAGACCGAAATTAAAGCGGGACTGGTATTCGGTGAATGTATCAATCCCCTGCGCCATCGCGATGTACATCAGCCCCACGTTGCAGGAGCGCTCGATCGTCTCTCCCACCGTCAGCAGACCGTCTCCGTACCGGTTATGGCAGTAAATCTGATGGCCGCCCACTTCCAGATATCCCTCGCAGAGATACGTCTCGTTGCCCGTGATCGCTCCGGCGTCCAGAGCGCTCGCCACCGTGAAGGGCTTGGCCGTCGATCCCGGCTCAAAGGGCGTCGCAATGCAGAAGTTATTCCAGAGCGCATTCAGATAACGGGATTTCTCCTCGTCGGTGAACGCCTCCACATCCTCCGCCGTCAGCACCTCATCCGTCGGACTGTCCGTCTCGTCCAGCTTGTTCATGCCGATCAGCGGCTCCGTGTTCTGCGGGTCGTTCAGGTCAAAATTGGGATAGCTCGCCATCGCGAGAATATTTCCCGTATCGACCTCCATGACGATCGCGCCGATGTTGCGCGCGCCCTTGCCCTCCCGCACCTTGTTTTCGTGCTCGTCATTGAACTTTTTCAGGTATTTCTCCACAATGCTCTGCACGTTGGCGTCGATCGTCGTCACGAGATTGTTCCCGTTCGTCGCATCGATCGTCGTCCGCTCGAGGTTTGACATATCGTCGAGATAGCCGTAAACACGTCCCGTTTTGCCGTTGAGCGTATCGTTGTAATACTCCTCCAGCCCGAAGCTGCCGCTGTTCGATCCGTTGGTAAACCCGATCACATCGCTGGCCAGCGTTCCGTTCGGATAGGACCGGATGTAGGCTGCCTCAAACCACACGCCCTGAATATTCCCATCCTCACTCTGTGCCTCGTCAAAGGCATTCTTCTGTTCATAGGGACTGTTCTTGGCCGCGATATAATACTGCGAATCGGGATGATCGTTCACATAGTCCCTGATCTCGTCCGAATCCAGATCCAGCACGGAAGAGATGGCCGCCAGCGTCGGTGCCAGGTAGTCCTCTTTCTCCAGCATGGCCTTGGCGTCGATAATCACGTTGAACACCTGCGTACTCGTCGCCAGAATCGTTCCCTTGGCGTCTGTGATCGTTCCCCGCTTATACGGGATCGTCTCGCTGTCATACGACTGCTGGGAGAGCACCTGCCGTTTGTACTCCTCGCCGTTGTCCCGGGTAATCGCGTAGATCCGCATTCCCAGTCCGACAAAGGCAATCAGGACAAATAAAAAAAGCACCACCAGCTTTCTCTGCATCGTAATCGTAAACCGGCGCTGCCCGCGGCGCAGCTTCTGCTCTCTGTTCTCGTTGCTCTCTTTGTTCCCGTTTGATTTCAAATTTGTACTTCCTATTACTTTCCGAATGACATCCGCCGCAGCGGTGAAATTCTCCTGTTTCTTGTGCAAAAGCCGGAGGAGGCCCCATCCGGCTTTTTATTATAGCGTTCTTTATTTTCTCCTGCAACCTCTGCGGCAGCGCGGCTTTGCGAATGACGCAGCCTGAACTGTTGCTGTTTGCCGCCCCCGGTCAGGCTTCCGTGCTCCGCTCCCGCTCTACTGCGTTCCGCTCACCTGATGGACGTAATCGCCCGCGTCATTGCTGTAGGTCACGATCTGGTCCTCGTTGGCATACTTCATCCCCAGTTCCGTGATCGCCCTGTACTTGATATCGTCGAGGCTGATGCTGCTGTCGATCTCATTGTACGCCTCGTCATTGGCGGTGCGGAGCTCGCTGAGCTGACTCTCCAGCCGGGAAATATTCTTGACGGAATTCGTCAGATCCGCCTGCAGCTTGACATACGCAATCAGAATAAATCCCATTGCCGTCATCAGCAGCACCATGAAAAGGACATATCCCGGATTCATATGCGCCGCCTTCTCTCTGTTGCGGCGGCGGATATTGCGCTCCTCGCGGTTCCTGAGGTGCAGTTCCTCCTGCATCTCAGGGAACGTCTCGTACGCCGGAGCCGCCGTTCCCTGCACATACATGTTTCTGCTGTAGACTGCGCTCTGCGTGCGCGCGTTTCTGCTGTAACCTGTGCTCTGCGCCTGTGTGTTCCTGCCGTGGACTGTGCTCTGCGCCTGTGTGCTTCTGCTACGGATCGTGCTCTGTGCCTGCATGTTTCTGCTGTAGACCGTGCTCTGCGCCTGTGCGCTTCTGCTGTGGGCTGTCCTTCCGCTGCTGCGCACCTCTGTGCGCGCGCCGCGGTTTGCTCCGTTCTCCCGTTCCATCCGAACGCCGCCGCTCCTCCTTGCCGAAGAGCTGTGACGCTCTGCCGCAGCAGCGCGTCCGGCTAAAGAAGTCCGATAGGCCCCCCTGTTGTGATATTCTCTTGTTCCAGCCATATCGAATCTCCCCTCTTAACCGCCTGTACCGCCCCCGGTTCCTTCATATCCCGCGCTAAAACAGACTCCCTTGCTTCTTATTTTGATCTTCCTGATTTCTAATCTTTCTAATCTCTAATCTCGTAGTCTTAATCCCGATATCTCAATTCCGTGATTTTAATTCCGCAATCTCAATCCCGTTCTCTTAAATCCGTTCAAAAACCCGCAGCTTCGCACTGCTCGCCCTGCGGTTGTGCTCCAGTTCCGCCTCACCCGGCAGAATCGCCTTTTTGGTAATTACCCTGCCCTTCGGCTTTTTCCCACACACACAGACCGGAAATTCCGGCGGACAGGTGCATGGATTCTCATTTTTGCGGAAAGCGTTCTTGACAATCCGGTCCTCCAGCGAATGAAACGTGATAATGCAGATTCTCCCGCCGGGTTTTAACGCGTCGATCATGCCATCCAGCGAATCGCTCAGCACCTCCAGCTCCCGGTTGCAGGCGATACGGATCGCCTGAAACGTCCGCTTGCAGGGATTCCCGCCCTTCTCCTGCATTTTCATCGGAATCGAGTGCCGCACAATCTGCGCCAGTTCTCCGGTCGTCTCCAGCGGCTTCTGCTGCCGCGCCGCCACAATATTTTTCGCGATGCGCACCGCGCATTTTTCCTCTCCGTACTCCCGCAGGATTCTCACCAGTTCCTCCTGCGAAGAATCGTTCACGATCTCCCTGGCGCTGACCGGAGCGCTCCGGTCCATCCTCATATCAAGGGCCTCATCCTCGCGATAGGAAAATCCCCGTTCCGGATTGTCAAGCTGATAGGAGGAAACCCCCAGATCCAGCAGTATTCCGTCCACCGCGGCGATCCCCTGCGCCTGCAGCACCGCGCTGAAATTCTCATAGTTACTGTGCACCAGCGTCACCCTGTCGCGGTAAATCGCCAGATGTTTTCCGGCGGCTGCCAGTGCCTCCTCATCCTGATCAATTCCGATCAGGCGTCCGCCCGCCGTCAGTCTCTCCGCGATCCGGAAACTGTGTCCGCCACCGCCGAGTGTCCCATCCACATAAATCCCGTCCGGCGCAATATTCAGATTCTCGATCACCTCGTTCAGCAGAACGGATTCATGTCTAAATTCCATTCGTCAGTCGTCTCTCTGCGATTTTCACTAAATCACAAGTCCCTCGCCCATCATTTTCTCGGCGATTCTGTTGATTTCCTCGTTGGAGATATTGCCCTCCCACGCCTCTTTGCTCCAGATCTCAATCTTGTCGCCAACGCCCGCCAGTACGACGTCTCTGTCGATACCGGCCGCCGCCCGCAGATTGGCAGGAAGCAGGATTCTGCCCTGCTTGTCCACCTCCACCTCGGAAGCGCCCGAGAGGAAGAAGCGGACGAGTTCACGCTGTTCCCTCGTATTATGCGGAAGCGCGGCCAGTCTGGCCGTAAACGCATTCCATGATTCAGTGTCGTAAATGCAGAGGCACTTATCCAGACTTTTCGTCACAACAAAGGCGTTTCCCAATGCCTCCCGGTATTTGGCCGGAATGATGAGCCGTCCTTTCGCATCGAGCGAATGGCTGTATTCTCCCATGAACATATTCGCTCGCCGCCTTTCTCAACTCACCACTTTGTGACACTAAATCACACTTTTCCTCCACTTTTCTCCACCTATGGATCTATCTTACCCCCTGCCCCCACTGATTTCAATACTTTTTTGCGAAAAAAAATGCAGGCATCCGAAGATGCCTGCAGCTGTTCGTCCGCTTGCTGTTTTGTTTTGCCGTGCAAAGACTGCTGTCGCTTACGCAGCGTCCGCGATCTCTTCTGTCTCTGCCGCTTCCCCCTGTTCTGATTCTCCTTCCCCGGCAGCGCCGTCCGCCGCCTCCCCGATCTGCATTTGGGTCGGAACAAAGGTCTGCTGATTTCCATAAATATCAATCACATAGAACTGATAATAGTAAGTATCCCCCTCTTCCAGCTGTCTGCACTCTATTTCAGGCTCCGGTCCGATGATAACAGAGGATCCGTAAACAAACGTCATTGTCTCATCTGAAAATTCAACATCCTCTTCCGAAAGTACATCCTCCGTCGCCACCAGAACATACATCGGCTGCACCGTATCTCCGGACTGCAGTTTCCGCATGGTACGGGACGAAAGACCGGTCTCGGGATCTACGCCCGCATAAGTGCCGAGAATCTCATAATGGCCGCCGTATTCCTCTGTATCGTCTACAATCCACTGTATGACCAGGTTCGTCTGATTGCCATTTAATATGACAGGGGAGAGAAAGATCGCATACTCTTCAAAGTACTCATCCAGCTCCAGCATCAGCGGCTCCCCCTCCAGGAAGGCCCATGCTCCGTCAAATTTATCACGCACTGCGCCCGTCTCAAAATCAATGTCTATATCATTGCTGTTTCCATAAAAAAGGCTTATGCCATCCCCGACATCGGCAAACAGCAAATGACCCGCCTCGCGCACGTAAATAAGCGTATCCGGATCAATGTCCATCTGATACGTGCCGTCCTCTTTGCGTTCCGGCTCCCCCTCAATCTTCACAAGCGGCTTTTTATCCAGATTCTGCTTTATCTGTTCCGTCTGCAGATTGCGGATATATTCCGCATACGTGTCCGTCGGCGCCGCAAGCTCGTATGCCAGCGCCCCTGTCGCATAGTACTCTGTCGGATAGTAAATGGAAAGTCCTGTCGCAAAACTGCGCGCCTGTCCGCTGACGGAATAGACGACCGCTTCTTCCAGCGCTTCCAGGAGCGCCTCTCCTTCTTCCGGCATAATTGCGGAAAGATTGGACGCCATATCGCCAAGATCAATGATCGTCGGCAGTGTATAGTTTTCGGAGCGGGCTGTTTCTCTTGCGATCTGTCCGATATATTCCGGTTCTTCTGTCAGATACTGCATTTTTTCAGTCAGTGCATCGAGTGCAAAAAGTACCGGGTCAAGCCTGTCGAGATCCGTAACGGACATCGTTACGCTGTCCTGCTGTCCCTGTTCCCGATAATAGGCCATAACCCCGTCACACAGAACCCTCCCGAGTTCCGCCCCGTCCATACCCGGGTTTTTATTCAGTTGCTCGATCAGATGCGTATAACACCAGCCGTCTCCCGGCTCTGCTTCCTCAGATCCGTACAGATACCTCGCGTACGGCACAAACATATTGGCCATTTCAATGGTAGCCATCAGGCAGGCGTCAAAGCCGACAAATTCAAAGCGGTCCGTCATCCCGGAGGCAAGCTTGTAAAAAGCCTCTCTCATCTCAAATGGATACAGCCCGTCCCCGTCAAACAACTCGTCATAGCAGGCACCTGCAATACCGCCTCCGCCATGATCCCACATAATCACGCCCATATGCTCCGCCGGATAATTCTGTACGCCCCAGCTCAGAAAATCATAAAGTGTCTCCGCATCTCCCATGCTCGCAAGCGGTTGTTCCTCAAGCAGTTCCAGCGTATCGGTAACGCGGAATCGCTGCAGCTTCTCCGGATCGATCTGTTTTGTGACAAGTTCATCCTCCGTAATTCCCCACTGCGCAAGAATGTAATCCACATACTCCTGAGACAGATTTTCGGCCCAGGTCTGTGTATCTCCCCAGGTTTTCGAGCCGCCTGTCTGAACGATCACATTGACCTGTTCAGACGGAACGGTCTGCATGATCTGCATCAGATTATACGTTGCGGAGCCCTGACTCGACTCAAGATCGGAACCGCACATATAGATGAGCAGCGTCCATGTATCCTCCTCTCCCATAGGCGTTTCTGTCTCCCGTGAAAAATCACGATAGCGAAATCCGGAAGTATCAATGACTTCCGCCCCGGCAGTTTCCTCCGTCTCTGCCCCTGTCTCTTCCTCCAAAACATCCTCTCCGGCAGTGCTTTCTGTTTCAGAAGCAGAACTCTCTGCGGCAGTGCTTCCTGTTTCTGAAACAGAACTCTCTGCGGCAGACTGTGCAGACTGATCTGCGCAGCCTGAAAGGACTGCGGATACCAGCATGGCGGCCGAAAGCATAAGCGCAACAATCCGTTTCTTTTTCATTTGCTTTGTCCCTTTCATTCTGACGTAATATTCTTATGTTTTATTTTACTATATACCACGCAACAAAAGTACAACAAATCTGCACTGCCGTCTGCCACATCAAACTCTACCGCCTCAAATAAGATCATCTGGCCATCCTGTGCCCTATCATCCAGATCCGCCTGCTGCTGAAAGAACACACTCGCATCCCCGCCGCATCGATAATGATCCGGAATTTCCTATAAAAAACAGGCGCCCACCAAGCGGTAAAACACCTGTCAAGAAATATTTATTCGTATTTTATGGATATTGTGCCGCATCCACTCTGACACACTATATATTGCACTTCCGTTTGTTTACCAGCTGCTCTTTGCCCATCGTCCGCTCTTTATCCCGGCGCGGACGATCAGATCCGTCACGAGAGCCGCCGCAAACAGCAGCAGCCCCAGCACCATCGAGACGGGAATCTCCGTTCCCGGCAGATAGAGCTGGTCGGTGCGGATTGCCTCGATCCATGCCCGTCCCAGTCCATAACCGCCAAAATAAAGCAGCGCAATCTCTCCCGTAAATTTCCTGTGCCTGCAGTATGCCAGCATCAGGCACAGCAGCGCCAGATTCCACAGACTCTCGTACAGAAAAGTGGGATGCACCTGAATATAATTCGTGCTCTCGCTCATATGCGCGGCGATACTCTCCGAAATATCTCCCGCCCGCACCATCTCCACCGGCAGACGCATGGCAAACAGGCTGTCCGTATACTGTCCGAAAACCTCACGGTTCGTGAAATTCCCCCACCGTCCGATGATCTGCCCCAGAATCAGACCATACACCGCCGTGTCGAGGAGCTGCAGGAAGTTCTGCTTTCTGATTTTACAGAAAATCACCAGCGTCACCGCCGCAGCAATCACACCGCCGTAAATCGCCAGACCGCCCGCCCGCAGATTAAAGATCTGCAGCAGATCGTCCCGGTAATCATCCCAGCGGAAAATCACATAATAGATCCGCGCGCCGATCACCGCAAAGACGATCAGCCAGATCGACGCATCCCAGTAAATATCCGGATTCTGTCCTGTCCGCTTCGCAATGTGCGCCGCCATCAGAATCCCCGCCAGCATTCCCAGCGCGATGATAACGCCGTAGAGTGCAATGGAGAAATTACCGATCATAATCTCCTTCGGCACATTCTCCAGATAAATGCCGAGATTGGGAAATGCAATGTCCATCCGCCCCATGATATCGGGCATAGATATACCTCTCTTTCTTCTGCTTCCGCGCAGGCTGTTATCCGAACCGCGCCATCTCGCCTCATATTTTATGAAACTCAGTCTCCTGCTTTCGTGCAAGCACGACGCAGGGACTTCTGCACGACACAAGCCTGCACGCCTGTCTGTCTCCGAACCGCGCCATCTCGCCTGCACTTCGCTTCGGCTCGATGATGAGGCTCGCCTCATATTTTATGAAACTCAGTCTCCTGCTTTCGTGCAAGCACGACGCAGGGACTGAGTTTCATAAAATGCGCGGTTCGGTTTTCACACGTTGAACCTGAACACGATTACGTCGCCGTCTTTGACAATGTATTCTTTGCCTTCCATTCCTACGAGGCCTTTTTCCTTCGCCGCGGAGAGGGAGCCTTCCCGCAGGAGGACTTCGTAGTTCACGACCTCCGCTTTGATGAAGCCTCTCTCGAAATCGCTGTGGATCTTGCCTGCGGCCTGCGGGGCTTTGGTTCCTATTTTAATGGTCCAAGCACGCGTCTCGTCCTCGCCCGCCGTGAGGAAACTCATCAGACCAAGCGTCTCGTAGCTCGCCCGGATCAGCTTGTCGAGTCCCGATTCCTTCAGGCCAAGATCCTCAAGAAACATCGCTTTTTCGTCGTCATCCAGTTCCGAAATCTCCGCCTCGATCTTGGCGCAGACGACGAAGACCTGACTGCCCATTCTGGAGGCATACTCCCGGACAGCCGCCACACCCGCGTTGTCCGCTCCATCATTCGCCAGATCGTCCTCCGCGACATTTGCCGCATAAATCACCGGTTTTGCCGTCAGGAGATTGAGCGCGTCGAAATACTTCTTCTCCTCCTCGTCGTCGAACTCCATCGACGAAGCGAGCTGATCCGCCTCCAGAATCTCTTTGACCTTCTGCAGCAGCGCCAGCTCCCGCGCCGCCTCTTTATCCATGCGTGCCGTCTTCGCCACCTTGCTGATTCTGCGCTCGAGCACCTCCAGATCTGCAAAAATCAGTTCGAGGTTGATGGTCTCAATGTCACGGAGCGGATTGACATTTCCATCCACATGAACGACATTCGGATCCTCGAAGCACCGCACCACATGTACGATCGCATCCACTTCGCGGATATTCGCGAGAAACTGGTTGCCGAGTCCCTCTCCTTTGCTCGCACCTTTCACAAGTCCCGCAATGTCAACAAATTCGATCACCGCAGGCGTGACCTTCTTAGAATGATACAGATTGCCCAGCTTGACAATCCGCTCATCCGGAACGGCGACGACGCCGACGTTCGGATCTATGGTGCAGAACGGATAATTGGCCGCCTCCGCCCCCGCCTTTGTCAGTGAATTAAACAGCGTACTCTTTCCCACATTCGGGAGCCCTACGATGCCCAGACGCATATTTCCCTTTTCCTCCATGCCGGAGCGTTCCGTACTCCGATCACACAAATTCTCCCGCACAGTTGTGCAGATGATTTTCCGGCTGTGATCCGCGCAGTTTTGCGTCGCTCCTGTACAAAACTGCGGCTTACTGCTGCTTTCCCGCATATTTTTTCGCTTCTGATTTTACTTTTTTACTTTCTCTGGCCGTCTCATTCTTCCGGACAGACAGATTTCATTATAAACACAGTGGAGAGAAAAGACAAGGAGGGAATTGGTTTGACATTTTTTGTTTTTGCGACTAATATTATTCTTAATTATAAATTTATATGCTATTTTTCTCAACGGATCATTTGTTTTCTGCTCTGCTCATATCAGTCCCCGCGCTTCACATCTCTCCCCACCATCCGGCATCAATTCTATATTCCTGCAATAAGACATATTATGTGCTCTATAATGGAAGAGCGGAGCTTCCGGATCGGCTGGATTACAGATTGTCCGACGCCTTTTTCCACCCTTCTGCAGGATATGAGTGGACGGCTCACATGATTAATATCAATGCCGCACGCAACAAGGCGCTGCTGGCCAAATGTCCTGTTCTGTATGAGTATTCGGAATTGACCGCAAGAATCCGGGCGCAAAAGGATAAGGGACTGACGCTGGCAGAGGCCGTCAGAAACGCCACAGCAAGCTGTATCGCCGATGGAATTCTGTCCAAGTATCTGAGTAAACATAGAGCGGAGGTAATGAATATGTTTCTGACCGAATACGACGAACAGGCTATAAGAGAATTGGATCATGACGAGGGGAAACAGGAAGGACGACAGGAAGCACTGTTTCTTGCCGTTCAGAATCTGATACAAGCCACCGGCATGTCCTCTGTGCAGGCGATGGACACGCTTGGGGTTACCGGTGATGACCGGGACTGGATCCTGAAAGGCGCTGTTCCAAAAGACACTAACAGGTATAAACTTGACGGTCTTTTTTCCCTGGACCCAACCAGAGACTCGCGCAAATACATGGCAGAGGAAATAAAGAGGCTAAGAGGAGGATATGATGAGCAGACTGTAAGGGAAACGGATCGCGAAGAAGGAAAACAGGAAGGACTGCAGGAGGGGGTGCAGAGAGGGTTGCTGCGCTCCATTCAGAACCTGATGAAAACCACCGGCACATCCCCCGAAGAAGCGATGGACATGCTGATGGTTCCCGAGGAGGAGCGTCCCGCCCTACTCCTGCTCCTCCCATGACTCATACCCCGCCTCGCCCCGGCGGTCGGAGATCTCGTAGTTCTCTTTCAGCCATTTTCCCAGATATCCGGTGTACTTGCGGCTGCCCTCCGTGTTGAGATGACTCGCATCGGCGAAGTCCTGTGAGAAATCCAGCCCCATCGCCCGGTAATGCTCCGTCGTATTCGTGTTGAGAAACAGCAGACCGTTCTGCTCTGCCTGTTTCTCAATGGCGTTATAGACCCGCTGATCCCCCTCTTCCATCTGATACGGCGCACAGATCAGCGCCAGCTGAATCCCCTCCTGTCTTGTCAGTTCCACAATCTTGTCAAAATAATACTGCGACTTCTCCGTCATCGGCTGTTCCTCACTGATGTGGCTGACATCCAGCTCCTCCACGGGCGTAATTCCCGTCAGCGGCGCATACCCTTTCCAGCGGGCCATCTCCGGTTCATTCCAGAGAAAACTCGAAAAGTCCTCAGCGGTCAACTCACTGTAGCGAAAATGATATTTGGTATATCCCAACAGGAAATTGAGGCGGTCGTTCTGCGTGCTCGCCTGAATCGCCTGCCATTTGTTCCATGATATCCGCAGACCATCCAGATTCTGCTCCAGCCACGTCTCCTGATAATCGTCATAAAAATGGGCCGGGCAGTACATGTCCAGAACAACGATCTCCGGCTTCTGCGTTTTCAGCGCTTCCACCAGACCGTGGTAGCTGTTCCAGAGCGGCTGCTCCGCTCCCGTGAGCAGATACGCCGCCATGCCCTGCTCCTCCCACAAAAGGGCGGGATCCACATTGCAGTGCACCCGGCTGCTTCCCAGAAACAGTACGTCGATCTTGCCACGCGGCTGCACATACAAATACCTCGCCTGATCCACGCCGTGTTCCGATTTAAAGCACAGAATCCTGCTCAGACAGTTCAGGCAGAACGCCGCCAGCGCGATAAAAGCAAGCGCCCGGATCATCTTTTTTATCATCGTAACCGTCACAATTCCTCCTATCCGGCATATCTGCCGTCAGAGAGCGACACCGCAGCCATTTCCGGAGACAGGCGCCGCTTTGCCAGCTCTCCGTTTCCGCTTGGCGCCCTCAGAAATCCACATAGATAAATCCCGAAGCGTCCACGCCATGGCCGTAACGTCCGAACACGAACACCATCATCAGCAAAAGAAGGCACACGCCCCACCGCAGCACCAGAGGAGACTGGTAAATCCAGAGCGCCGTCTCCTTTCCGGTCAGCTCGGAGACGAGATCCAACACGAACAGCAGCGCGATCGACACCACTGCAATCCAGAATTCCGCCCGGTTCAGTCCCATCACATAAAGAAATTCCCTCGCCATCATAAAGCCCTGCGGCCGTGTGAACAGATTTTTCAGAAAAGTGAAGGCCATCTCCGGAGAGTCGCTCCGGAAGATCACCCACAACAGCGAGACAAGGCAGAAGGTCAGCAGGACACCCGCCGCTCTGCACAGGAATGCCAGCGCCTTCTGTGCCACTCCGCCATGCCGGCCCCCGCGCACCCGGCGCTTTCCTGCCGCCTGCCCATCCCGGAACTTCTCACGCAAAGAATCCGTCCGTCCTCCTGCCGCTTCTCTGCTCCGTTTCCCCGTCCCCTGTTCCGTGATCACACCGGCACGCCGGAGCGCCCGGCCCAGCAAGTCCTCCCCCGCCGCGAGCATGCCGTAACAGATGCCCCACAGCAGGAAGGTCGGCGCGCCTCCGTGCCAGATTCCGCTGACCAGAAAGACGAGAAAGAGATTCCACTCCTTGCGCACCGCGCCTCTCCGGTTCCCCCCGAGCGGGATATACACATAATCCCGCAGCCAGCTGCTCAGCGAGATATGCCAGCGCCGCCAGAAATCAGAGATTCCACAGGCAAAATACGGTTGGCGGAAGTTGCGGATCAGTTCGAATCCAAACAGCTGCGCGACACCCACCGCAATGCAGGAGTAGCTCGCAAAATCACAATAAATCTGCACCGCATAAAAGAGCGCGGCCATCAGCATCGTAAAGCTGTTGCCATCCTGATACACGCCGTACAGGTAATCCACCAGTATGGCGGCGCGGTCGGCGATCACCAGCTTCATGAAAAAGCCGAGCAGAATCCCGATCATTCCCTGCGCGACGCGGTCATAAACGAGCAGAGTGCGTCGCTTCGCCGTAAGAACCCCATCCAGCTGTGTCAGAAAATGGCGTCCTCTTTCTATCGGCCCGCTCAGCAGATTCGGAAAAAAGGAGACGTAGACCGCATAGCGGAAGAGACTTTGTTCCGGCTGATATTTTCCATAATAAATATCAAACAGATAGCCCGCCGCCTGCAGTGTATAAAACGAAATTCCCACCGGCGCAGCCAGCCCCAGTCTGCCCGCCAGATCCAGCGGCGGCACCGGAAACGGCAGAGCACTCATCAAATTCAGTTCTCTCTCCCAGACCGGCAGATACTGGAAAAAAGCGAGTAACGCAATATTCAGCGCGAGCGTAGCGAACAGCACGGCGCGCCTGTTTCGCTGACTTCCACCCATTCTCTCCAGCTGCAGTCCCGCCGCCCACGTACTTAAGACGGAAACCAGAAGCCAGAGTCCCGCGCTGACATCCGACCACAGAAAAAAGACCGCATTCGCGATCAGCAGCACCGCCAGACGAAGACGCCGGGGCACCGCATAAAACACCGCTACGGTCACCAGTAAAAATATTGCAAACGAAAAAGACTGAAAAGACAAGCGTCTTTCCTCCCGAATAGTTAGAGGTCTCCTCCTCCCTTTGTCCCGTTTTCTGTTTTTACGCCTGTCTTTTCACCGCGCCGCCCTGCGTAGAGCGCTCCGGCCCCTTTTTCCGCTGCCTTCCCGCTCTCTTCTCTCCGAAAGTCTTTTCCAAAATTTCGGAAAGGGGGAGCTGCGGAACGACGCAAAACGACGCTTAAAAGTATGGCTTCCTTATCTTTTGGTCTTGCAAAGCATGGCGTTTTCCGCGCTCTCATTCACTCGCAGGGATATGCCACTTATCGGTCTCTTCGACCATCCTGCGCGCCGGAGGAATTCGCTGTGTTCCAGACGATCGGCTAACCATCGTTCCCCTCCGCCCCGCAGAATTTTCGAAGCTGTTTTCTATTATACGGACAGGCGTTTTGAGCGTCAATGGAATCTGAATTTTTTAAGATGATTTTTTTATAATTCAGCCAGCCGAAAGCATGAGGGGCAAATCGTGCTCGCACGAATTTGTGCCACTTGCTTCCGGCTGAGGGAGTGTCTGATCACTCTGAAAGCCCCTCTTTCCTCTCCCCTCTCCTCACACCACAGAATTCCACTGCCAAAGGCAATGGAATTCTGTGCATATCGGCAATCCGGCACTCCTTATCCTGAAATACGCTCCGCGCTACAGCCCCTTCTTCCTCCAGCTGCCCTTCCGGTAGAAGAAGAATGTCAGCAAAGCGCCGCACAGCCATGAAATCAGAAGCGAAATATAGATGCAGTCACTGTTGCCGTTCGGCAGCTGCGGCGTTCTCGTCAGCCATGAGATTCCATAGGCGAGCGGCACGCGGATCACAACCGTCGTCAGCAGTGAGATCCACATCGGCGTCATCGTATCGCCCGCTCCGCGCATCACCCCGGAAAGACTCTGGGTTACCGCCATCGCGATATAGCCCACCGCCAGAATCCGCATCAACCGCACGCTCAGATCCACCAGTTCCGCCGTCGTGGTGAAAATTCCCATCAGATATTTGCCGAAAATGAGAATCAGCGCCGTAATCGCCGCTGAGACCCCCACCGCAATGAGCGTTCCCTGCTTCGCCCCGCTGTCTACACGATCGTACTTTTTCGCTCCCACATTCTGTCCGGCATACGTCGTCATTGCCGTACCGAAAGAGAAATTCGGCATCATCGCAAAGCCGTCAATACGCATCACAATCACGTTGGAGGCGATAAACATCTCGCCGAAGCTGTTCGTCAGCGACTGCACAATAATCATCGCCATCGAAAAGACCGCCTGCGTCGCACCGGAGGGAAGCCCCAGCCGGATCATATCCATACTGTGCTTGCGGGTAGGAATCAGATCCCGCAGGCGCAGTTCAAAAATTTCTCTCATATGCGCCAGCTTCCACATACACAGGATCGCCGAAACAGCCTGCGCGATGGCTGTCGCCAGCGCCACGCCCGGCACTCCCATATCAAACCGCGTCACGAACAGGATATCGAGCACAATATTGAGCACCGTCGCGATCAGCAGATACAGGAGGGCAGACATCGAATCCCCGAGTCCCCGCAGCACGCCGCTCAGAATATTGTAATAAGCCACGCCTGCCACCCCGATGAACAGAATATTCAGATACCCGGCGCACCAGTCCGTAATGCTCTCCGGTGTATTGAGCAGTTCCAGCAGAGGCTCCACCACCAGAGGTCCCGCCACCATAATAATCAGGGAGGAGAACGCTGTCAGCGTCACACAGCTGCCGACCGTGCTCGCCAGCTCCTCCCTCTGCCTTGCTCCGAAATACTGCGCCACCATAATACTGGCTCCCACCGAAATTCCGATAAACAGTACGAGCAGCAGATTCAGGATCGGCCCGGCACTTCCCACCGCCGCCAGCGCGTTATCCCCCACATACCGTCCCACCACAATGGAATCCACCGTGTTGTAGAGCTGCTGCGCGATATTCCCGATCAGCATCGGTATCGCGAACAGCGTGATTTTTTCCCATGGCGCGCCCTTTGTCATGTCGACAGGCGCAAACAGTTTTTGCAGCATTCCCTTCTCCCCCAGTTGTCTTAAAAGTTCCGCCCCGTCTGAAAAGCTCTCCCGCAGATGAGACAGATCCTTTTTATTGTATCACAGAATCAGTCTTTTTTAACGGGTAAACCAGCCGATGTTCTCTTTTAAAGTAACAGTAAAGTAACAGTTCAGCCCGCACCATTCGCAAAACCGCGCTGCCTCGCTTTCCACCGCTCTCGGCTGGCTGAACTATTACCTGTTAAAAGAGCCGGACTCACCGCAGAAACTGCTGAAAATATCCGGCATTCCTGAAATAATACCGATCGCACTTTGTCCTCTTGATCACATTTTCCGGAATCAGGATAAATCCCACTGCAATAACGGCGAGCAGCGCGATCGCAATCCCCCAATCCGCCCCTGTCAGTATCCCGCCTCTGATGCTGTGCCACGAGAGAACTCCCAGCACGCCGAAGCCCAAATAAGCCGTGATGGAGCCTGGGCCGTATATCGTGGATTTACCATTTTTTCTGAAAGTAAGATACATGCTGACGCCGATTGCCGTGTGGAAGACCACCTCCAGCGCGCTGAAAATCATAATTCCCAGAAGAAGTCCCGGACTCACATAGCCCTGCCTGTCACAGATAAGTGCAAGAACGAGAAACAGAATCGTTGTCCCCAGATTGGTGATCATATCCGAGAGACGGCACATCGGATAGCGATCCGGCCGTTTGGAGTGAAACAGCGAATTATACTGATAGTGAAACCCACCTGGGAAAACCCACTCCTCCACAACATGCATCGGAATCAGCGCCGCCACAGCGGCCACAATTTTGAGCTCCGCCGACCACACTGTCCAGTTCCATAAAATTGCAGCTGTCACTCCCGCCGTAATCGCACAGCCAAATTTGATCCACGCCCGATCACACCACCAGTTCATTCCTTTTTTCATTGTCTTCTTCAACCTCCTTGTCATAAATCACCTGTCAAAACTGCTGTGCGGTTATTCTAGCAGGCGATATTATGTGATACAATAGTCTCATATTTTTATAAGACACAAGGAGGACAATATGTATCATATTCCGAATGACAAACGTGCGCTCCGCTCTGCCGCGCTCCTGTATGAAGGTCTGCTCACATGTATGGAAAAAACTTCCTTTCCTGATATTACAATCATGGACGTCATTCACCACTGCAGCGTCAGCCGCCCTACTTTTTACCGGCTCTTTGACAATCTCTCCGATATTCTCTACTGGAAGTGCGAACAGAGTATGCTGGAGACGATCGAGTACGCGCGCGCCAATCCCTCCGCCTCTTTCGAGGAGCTTTTTGCCCAGTTCAGCTCGTTCTGGATGCAGAACAGGATACTGCTGCAGCTGTTAGTACGGAATTCCATGACCGACATCCTGTTTCAGCTTCACGCCAATCACATCGACGATATCAAAAACATATTTTTTGCGGACAGACCGATGAGCGAGATGCAGCGGGAGTATCTGGCCTGTTTACTGTCGGCCATCATTCCCGCTGTCTTTAAAATCTGGAGCAAACATCCGGAGCAGGACCCCAGACTGTTTTTTTCTCAGTTAAAAAATGGAATCGCTACCCTCTACTCCGTGTTTTCCACGCCGAAGAAGTAAAAATCAGGCGAGAGATATCGTACATAAACTCAGCTTTTCTCCCTCCTGTACTGTTCTTTTCCCTGCAGCAGAATTTCCTCTTCGCAGCCATTGACCGTCACAAAAACGCTCTGCTCCTTCGGCGAATACAGCGAATACCGGAGAACCTTTCCCTCTCTCCATTCCATATCCAGCCGAATCTGTCCGCGCAAAGAGAGGCCGGAGACTCTGCCATCCTTTAACTGATGCGGCAGAGCCGGAAGAAGAACAATTCTTCCCCCATGGCTCTGCGCCAGCATCTCTGCCAGCGCCGCTGACGCCCCGAAATTGCCGTCGATCTGGAACACGAACCCCTCTCCCATCGGATGATTGTCGAACAGATTCGGGAATGTGCTCTGTGAGAGCAGCGCGCGGAAATTCTCATACGCCGCTTCTCCCTCTCCGAGCCGCGCCCACAGCCCGATGATCCATGCCCGCGACCATCCCGTGTGGCCGCCGCCGTAAGAGAGCCGCCGGTTTAAAGTCGCCTTTGCCGCCTCCATCCACTCCGGGGTATCGCGCCAGTTCAGCATCGTTCCGGGATACAGGGCGTATAACTGTGAAATATGGCGATGTCCCGGCTCCGCCTCCTCATAATCCTCCATCCATTCCTGAATCTGTCCGTGCTTCCCTATTTTTAACGCGGGCAGCCTGCCATAGATTTCCTCCGCCCGTTCCCTGACCTCCGGATTCCCGAACCCGTGCTCCGCAGCCCGCAGATAGCCGCACAGCAGTTCCCGGAGGATTTCGATATCCATGGCTGCCCCCTCGCACAGGCATCCCTTCGTTCCATCCGGCATGATATAGGTATTCTCCGGAGAGACCGACGGAGAGGTCACGAGCTCTCCCCTGTCATTCTCGATCAGAAAATCCGCAAAAAAGCGAATACACTCCTCCACGATATCCAGATATTCCGTCAGGAATTCGCCGTCCCCCGTATACAGATAGTGTTCCCAGATGTGCGTCGCCAGCCACGCTTCGCCCATGACCCAAAAGCTCGCCGGAATATAGTGATCCTGCGGCGCGCTGTCCCCGTAAATATCCGTGTTGTGATGCGCCACGGAACCGCGGCAGCCGTACATCTGCGCCGCGGTCTTTTTTCCGTTTTCCATCACTCTGCGCAGATGCCGGAAATAGGGAATATGGCACTCCGGCAGACTCCCGCTCTCCGCCAGCCAGTAGTTCATCTCCGCATTGATATTGATCGTATACTTGCTGTCCCACGGAGGCGTGAGGCTGGAGTTCCAGATTCCCTGCAGATTCGCCGGAAGGCAGTCTCCCCGGCTCGAAGAGAGCAGCAGGTAGCGTCCGTACTGGAAATACAGCGCCAGCAGCGCCGCGTCATCCTCCCCGCTTCTCATGCGTTCCAGACGCTCCTGCGTATCCGGCTCCGCCTCTCCGTTCTCCTCACCAAGAGAAAGCGCCACCCGCTGGAACAGAGGTTCATACTCCCGCGCATGCGCCTGCCGGAGTTCCTCCCACGATTTTGCCGCCGCCCGCTGCAGACGGCGCTCCGCCTCTTCCCTGTAGTTCTCATGCCGGAAGCTCGTCTCGATCGCCACGAGCACAGTGGCCTCCCGTGCCTCTTCCACGGCGATATGCTCGCCGATCGTCCGAATCCTCCCGCCGACCGTCTCCACACGCAGCGAAACGGTAAAAGAAATCCCCCCGCCGCTCTCCACCACAAAGGAAACGACATTCTCCCCATTCGCCGTCACCTCGTCCGTCCTGTTATGACAGCGCCCGAGGCGGCAGTCAAAAGAAAGCTTCCCTTTCCCCTCTGCGGTCAGATGCAGAGCCAATACCTGATCCGGCGCAGAAGCGATCCACTCCTGCCGGTACTCCGTCTCTCCGATCCGGTAAACGGCTCCGGCAATGCCTCTGTCCAGATCCAGTTCCCGGCGGTACTCTCTGATCTCTCCCTCCATCCGGAACCCCAGATACAACTCTCCCGCTGTCTCATAGGCGCGCTGGGAATTGGGAGTTCCGGACAGCGCACAGAGAGCGAGACGCTCCGCCTCCGGAATTCTTCCCGCCCGCAGGAGACGGCGAATTTCCGGAAGGAATTCTCTGGCTGACGGATTGATCCGGTCAAGCTGTTTTCCGCTCCAGATGCTGTCCTCATTGAGCCACACCGTCTCGCAGACCGGATTTGCGCCCACCATCGCTCCTATTCTGCCGTTCCCGACCGGCAATGCCTCCTCCCAGCACCCCGCCGGTTTCCGATACCATAGCCGATTTCTCATAACTCCTCCCTATCGGAGCGTTCTTCACTCCACAATCCGGACACGAAATGCGCCCCTGCGGAACCGCTCCATTCCCGTCGTCTCCCATGTCACTTCCCGCTTCTCATCCTGATAGGAAAGCTCCGTCAGGCAGTATTCCCCTCTCTCATAGCCGTACCCGTCTCCCGCGTCCTCGTACAGCGTAAATCCTCCGTCCGCCCCCGCGTACGCCTGCAGCGTGATCCCGCCGCCTTCCATCTGCGCCGTACTCTCCCCCGCCTCCATGAGCGGAAGAACAGCCCCCGCGCGCACATAGACCGGGATTCTGTCAATCCCCGCCTCCGCGATGATTTCCTGGCCGCCTTCGTATTTCTCTTCCGTATAGAAATCGTACCACTGCGTCCCGGCCGGTAGGTAGACTCTGCGTCTGCTCTTTCTGTTCCCGATCGTTTCCTCCCTCACCTGTCCATCCGGATACATGCTCTCCGTAACCGGGCAGATCAGGAGGGACGGTCCGAACAGATAGGTATCCATGATACCGGCCGCCCTCTTATCTTCCGGAAAATCAAAAACAAGAGGCCGCATCATCGTCCCGTGCTCCCGCCATACCTCTCCCGCCAGAGAGTAAATATAGGCGATCAAGCGGTATCTCAACGCGATGGACGCTTTGATCGCCTCATAAAACGGCTGTGTTTCCTCTCCGAAATTCCACGGTTCTCTGCGGCAGTCCGTTCCGTGGCTGCGGAATACCGGCAGGAATACGCCGTACTGAAACCACCTCACATACAGTTCCCGGTAAGCCGGATCCGCCGCACCTCCATCATAATGTCCGTCCCAGAACCACTGCTCTCCGCTTTTTACAAAAAACGCGCCGATATCGAGCGTCCAGTACGGCATCCCGCTGGCGCAGAACTGCAGCCCTGCCACCACCTGACTGCGCAGGGTCTCCCACCGTGCGCACGTATCGCCCGACCACAGAATCGTGCCGTATTTCTGGCTTCCCGCCCAGCCGCTTCTGGTCAGATTGACCACTCTCTTTTCTTCTGTGCACGCCCGCTGCCCTTCATAGACGCCCTGCGCATGGTACATCCCGTAAGCGTTCGCCCGTTCCGCGGGCATGAAGTCTGCCGCCGTCTCTCTGTAAGCATGATACATCTCTCCCGGCTCCGGCTTCACTATCCGCTCCCATTCCGGTGTGAGGGGTTCGCTGGAATCGCACCACCACCCGTCCGTCCCCGCCCGGAACAGCTCCCTCTCCAGCTGTTTCCAGTACAGATCTCTCGCCTCCTGATCGAAGGCATCGTAAATCTCACTCCCCGGAAGGAGCTTTCCGCTCTCTGCGAATTCCCTGTAATTCCCGCTCCCGGCCGTCATATTCGGCCACACGGAAATCAGCAGGCGGACGTTCTGTGCATGGAGCAGGCGTGTCATCGCCGCAGGATCCGGAAACCTGTCCCTGTCGAATTCCTTCTGCCCCCACATTCCTTCTTTCCAGTACTGCCAGTCCAGCACAATGGCGTCTATGCCCAGCTTTCTTTTACGGAATTCCTGTACAGTGTCCACCAGCTCCTGCGCCGTTTCATAGCGCTCCTGCGACTGGATATAGCCGAACGCCCATTTCGGCAGCATCGCCGCCCGCCCCGAAAGCCGCCGGAATTCTCTCACAGCCTCGACCGGTTTCCCCTCGATAAAAAAATAATCAAGATATTCGTCCGCCTCCGTATAGAGATAGGAGCCAAACTGCGTATCGCTGAACACAGCGGTTCCCTGCGTCGAGAGCAGAAGCCCGTACCCGCGATCCGAAAGCAGGAAGGGAATCGCAATTTTCAGATTGGCCTGATGCAGATACTGCACGGTGTGGCGCAGATCGCCCGCTCCCTCCTCCGCCTGCCCCAGTCCGTACAGATGCTCATCCTCCGAGAACGCAAGCCGCAGTCTCGTCCGGCACAGCATCCTGTCGAATACCTTGTCCGCCCCTCTGAGCCGTCGTTTGACTCCATCCGGCGTCTCCACCTCCTCCACTTCCGTCCGGTCGTCTACGACCGTGCGGAACGATTGATACGCCTCCGTCCGCTTGCTGTCATATGCCTGCTCCATGAGCAGGAGGGAGCCGTCCCTCTTTTCATACCGGATTGCTCCCTCCTCTCTGGAGACGCGCAGCCGGATCCTGCCCGTCTCCAGCACGACTGCCCGCTCTGTCTCCCGCCAGCTCCATGCGCAGTCGGAGCCCGCCGTATTCAGATGACTGCCCTGCCCCTCTCCGAAGGAATCTCCCTCCGTATAAGAGATCCGTACGCAGCACTCCGTCTGCGGAGCCAGCCGGATTCTGCCTCCTTCCGCTTCCAGAAACAGCGCGCCGCCGTCCCGATACGCTCTGGTGATCTCCCTGCTTTTTCTATGCCATACCGATAACATATCTCCCCTCCATGAGACAGCGCATCATTTCCTCCTTCATGCGCCGGCCCCGCCGTCTCCCGCCTCACGCCGCCCGCAATCCCACGGCGGGCAATCCTCTAACCGCACCGGAACCTCCATTCCGTTTTACTCCGCCGTCTCCTCGCAGATCCATGCCTTTGCGGTAAAATCCCCCGTCAGAGTCCCGTATTCGCACAGGATCCGTTTGCCCTGCAGGATCTGCATCTCCGGTTCCTGCGAATCTCCGAACCGGTGCGCAATCACCAGAAGGCGCGCGCCGAGCCGCCGCACCAGTACCTGCTCACCGCAGGGTTTCGCGTAGCTGCGCACATTGCAGAGGCACGAAACCGTCTCGCCGTCCCGGATGATATCCGCCGCCTGCCGGTAAAAGTCCATTCCCTCCTCCACCGCCTGCCACTGACTGTCGGAGAGATCGTAAATATCGCCGCTCAGACACATCCTTCCGAGAAACGTGTTGACCATCGAATACTGAATGCGCTCGAGACTGTCCGCCGCCCGCAGAACCGCCCAGATCTGACTCTGCCGCGGCTGCATCACCCTGTGCAGGTTGGCGGCGATCAGCGGAATCGTGACCGTCTCGTGCGCGTCGGAAAAGCTGGCCTGCGAGGCGAGTTCCAGAAACGACGGCTCCAGACGGTGACCGCCGCTGCTGCACAGTTCGAACACCAGATCAGGAATCTCCTCCTTCATTCTGGCAAAGAACGCCTGCGTCGCCTTCACCTTGCGGCGCAGTCCCTCTCCAAGACTCTCCGTGCCGTCGCATCCGACGCCGATCGTCTCGTTGTAATCCACCTTGACGTAGCCGAAACCGGCCTCCTTTAACTGACCGATCACCTTCCGCGACAGATAATCCACGACCCACGGGTCTTCCATGTCCCAGAAACGCCGGTCGCCCACCGTGATCGGAACACCATCCTTTTGCAGCAGATGTTCCGTCGCATTCCAGTACTGCGACGCCCGTCCGACCGACTCCAGCTCGAACCACAGTCCGGGAATCATGCCACAGCTCCTGATATAGTCC
This sequence comes from Eubacteriales bacterium, assembly GCA_030524225.1. Lineage (GTDB taxonomy): Bacteria > Bacillota > Clostridia > Lachnospirales > Lachnospiraceae > CAG-791. Next base: position 19,916 of record JAUNGV010000002.1, on the reverse strand, counting down.
GCCGCCGCTTTCAGCCCGCCCGGAAAGACCTCCGTATTGACGTCCCAGTCGCCGATATAGTGACCCCAGTTCCCGGTCTGTCCGTACCAGCCCGCATCGATCACCATGAACTGAATCCCCCGGCCCTTTATTCTGTCGCAGATCTTCCTGACATTCTCAAGACTCGGACTGCCCCATGTCGTGCAGTACTCGTTAAACAGGATTCCCATTTCCTGATCCCTGGCGGAAATCTCCGGCTGCTGTGCCGCCGTCAGCTTATGGCAGACTTCATAGAGAGAATCACCCTGTGCCAGAAGAGCACGCGGCGCGCTGAACCGTTCGCCCGGCGCAACCTCCCTGCCCCAGTGTCCATAGTCATGATCGGCAATTCCTCCGACCACCGCGAGGTTCTCATCCTTTTCACACAGAAGTTCAATCTGCCACGAAGAGGGCGCGTAGAGCTGGATTCCCACGAAGCGCCCCTCCCTGCTGTCCTCCAGCACGACGAAGGGAAAATACTTCCGGACCGGCATGGAGCCGAGATTTCCGAATTTCTCCGACCGCAGGCCAAAACCGGCCCACGAAGGCTCCAGGCCCAGTTCCTCCACCGTCTCCGTCCGCGGCTTCCCTTCCGCACTCCAGAACGACTGCATCCTGTGAATCCTGTCCGCCGGAATATCCCGAATCGCAAAGGAGGAGAGCATGTCGAGCACAACAGGCTCTGTTCCCTGATTTTCAAATGTTGTGACGAGTTCCTGCGCCTCCCCGATCTGCCGCGTCGCCACGCTCACGCAGTGTCCCCGTCCGTCCCGGTAGCGCCGTACCCGCTCCGCGTCCTCCACCAGCTCCAGTTCCCTGACCGACTGGCTCCCGCACATAGTCAGCCCGTTGGAAAAGCCGCCGTTTGCCTCATCTCCCCGCAGTTTCAGTTCCACATACAGTTCCATTTTTAATCTCCATTCCGGAGCGCGTTTTGCTCCCCTTCTTCCGCCGCCTGTTTGCAGCACTGCGGTCAAAGATCCGCGGCCGCCGCTGTTTATTCCAGCGTCAGCTCCATCACGCAGCAGGCCGGCACCTCGACGGCAAAGGTATTGTCTTCGATCACCGGCGGTGTCATCTCGCGGATCTGCACCGCATCCTTTCTGTCAAAATCATTATACGCCCCAATCGCTCCGCTCAGGTAGCGGATTTTCACGGAACTGTACGCTCTGCCCTCCAGCAGGCACTGCACCGCCCTGCTCTCATCAGCGTCCGTATTGACCAGCGTCGCGTGGAGCACACCCTGTTCGTCCTCGGAAGCGCTGACGCTCAGCGCCGGAACCTGCGCATCCTGCGGCCCGGTCAGATCCTGCTGGATGTAGCTCTCGATGCGTCTGGCATCCTGATGAGCCCGATAGAGATCGAAGACGTGATACGTCGGCGTCAGCACCATCTCCTGTTCCCGCGTCAGCACCATCGCCTGCAGCACATTGACCGCCTGCGCAATATTCGCCATCCGCACCCGCTCGCTGCAGCGGTTGAAAATATTCAGCGTCAGTCCCGCGACAATCGCGTCCCGCATCGTGTTCTGCTGATAGAGGAAGGAAGGATTCGTCCCCGGCTCCGGCTGATGCCATGTGCCCCACTCATCGACCACCAGCCCGATTCTGCCCTCCGGGTCCCGCCGCTCCATCAGAGCGCAGTGCTGCCGGATCAGCGTTTCCATATACAGGGCTCTGCGCAGCGTCCGGTAATATCCCTCCCGGTCAAAATCTCTGGCCGGACGCTTTTCGTCCTGCGGATACTCGTCCGTCTTATAGTAGCCCGGCATCGTATAATAATGAAGAGAGAGCCCATTCATCAGCGAGGGCTTCGCCTGCTGCATCAGCGCGTCCGTCCAGTCATAGTTCGCCCCGTCCGGCCCGCACGCGATTCTCTCTATTTGCTGCCTGCTGTGAATACCGGAGGAAAACAGGTGGAAGCGATCCGCGTAGAATTCCGGCCGCATGCTCCAGTTCTCATTGCCGATCCCCACGTAGGGAAGCCGCCACGGTTCTTCCCGTCCGTTCTCCCGGCGCAGCCGCGCCATCGCCGAATCCCCCGCGTCCGTGATATAGCTGATCCATTCCTCAAGTTCCCGCACCGTGCCGGTCGTGACATTGGCCGCAATATAGGGTGCCGCCCCGACCATCTCGCAGAAGCGGAAGAACTCGTGCGTTCCGAAGGAATTGTCCTCCACCACATCACCCCAACTCGAATTGACGATGGGACGGCGCTCCTGTTTCGGCCCCACCGCGTCCCTCCAATGATAGTTCTCCGAAAAGCTCCCACCCGGCCACCGGATCACCGGCACACGAATATGCCGCAGCGCCTCGACGACATCCAGACGGATCCCGTCCTCGTTCGGAATATCGCTGCGCTCCCCCACATAAATTCCGTTGTAGATGCAGCTGCCCAGATGCTCCGCAAACTGCCCGTATAAATTTCTGTTGATCGTTCCGTACTTCCTGCCGGAATTAAGAAATAATTTTGCCACTGTCAATTTCACCCGTATGCTCTGTTGTTCTCCTGTCAGGACGCCTGTCGCGCTGCGCGTCTCCGCGCCAGCTCTGCCAATCCGGCCCGGTCCGCAGCTCTATTGTGTCTGCTGTCTCGATCCGGCTTCCGGCCCTGTGTCCGTAACCTCACGCCCGCACCGCTCTTTCATAGTCGTACCCGCGATCCGGCTGAAGGCTGACCGGAGCCGCCTCAAAGTAAATCACGCCGTTTGGCGCGACCGTCAGCGTCACCGCCGCCTCCCGCAATCCGCACTCTTCCTTCCGCTGCATCGCTTCCGGCATTTCCCCGTCTGTCTTCTGACGCATGATCTCCCGCACGCACCGGATCTGCTCCTGCCTTGTCTGCACCAGCGGTCTGGCAGCTTCCCGCAGGATCTTTTTCTGCCTCTCTGAGAGACTGGACGGCTCACCCATGTCATGCCAGCATTTGAGTGGATTGCAGGTCTCCTCGTCCACCGTCTCTGTGAGCAGACAGTACGTCTCCCCCTCCATCGGAAGCCGGAACACCAGCTCTCTCCCCCGTCCGGTTCCATCCAGCGTCGCGTTCCATACCACCCCGCGGTAACTCCCGTCCGGCCGTCTCACAATCACCGCCTCCTGCGAGCGGTGTACGCACACGCCCTGCAACTCCTTGAAAAAGCGGAATGTCCAGAAGGTCGGTTTCGGAATGCCGCCGTTCGCCACCAGCCCGAAACCTCCATGAAACGGTGTAAACGGCACTCCGAACTCCTCGAAGATATCACCGAACGTCCAATAGGAGTACGACTCGCTTGTCTCTCCCAGCCGGGCCAGCTGACCGGCGATGTACGCCGCGTTCCGGTTCGTGTCATGCAGCGGGCAATTCGGGATATAGGAGGTATTAAACTCCGTCAGGTGCATGGGAAGTCCCCGGAATTCCGGGAAGCTGTCGATGATCCTCCGGCTGCTCTCCAGATTGGCAAAGCCCTCCTCCGGAGGCATCAGCTTCGCATACCCGTAATGTCCCGCCGTCTCCGGCACCTGCGTCGTGTAGTGATGGCGCGTCACGAAATCCGGAGAAATCCCCTCCGCTCTGCAAAATTCCAGAAAAGAGCGGATCCAGAGTTCATCCTGCACGCCGCAGATCGCAGGGCCGCCCACCTGAAAGCGTGCGTCCACCTCCTTAACAGCGGCAAATGTGCAGGCAAACAATTTGAAATATTCTTCCCTGTCCGCGTCTTTCCAGAAGCCCTCCAGATTCGGTTCATTCCAGACCTCTACCGGCCACGCCGTCACCTCTTCCGCTCCGTACCGTCCGATCAGATGACGCAGCGTCGCCTGCACCAGAGCGCGCCACGCGCCGTAATCCGACGGCGGCGTCACGTTCCCTTTCCAGTAAAAAACGGTCTGTCTTCCCGAGGCCAGCTTCTCCGGCATGAATCCCAGTTCCAGAAAAGGCCGGATGCCGAGCCGCAGATAGCTGTCCATCACCAGATCCAGATAGGTAAAGTTGTACTCCGCGCGTTTCTGCCCGTCCGCCTCCTCATACTCCTGATAAATCGCCATATCGTCACTGAACAGTCCGTGTCCCCTGATATGTGCAAATCCGATTTCCTCCTGCACGAGAGCCAGCTGCTCCTGATACTCCCGCTGCAGCGCCAGACCCATTCGCCCCGTTCCGATGCAGTAATCCGCCCCGTTGTGAAAGGGAACGGACGTCCCTGCCTGAATCCGTATTTCTTTTCTCTCCACTGCGCCATTCTCCTTTCACTCTCCGCAGGCGCCAGCCGATTCCCGCCCTGCCTGCTCCGCCGGACGTCCGCCCAGCCGCAGACGCCCCGCTCCATTTTTATTCTCCGCAGATCAGACGGAAGGAGGCCAGCGACGCCCTGCCGTGTCCCCGGTACTCCAGATAAATCGCGTGCACGCCGTCCGGAATCTGCACCCTGCCTTTCGTCTCCGTCCACTCATTGTTGTAATCGACCGGGATCGAGCCCAGATCCGGCCCGTCCCATGCGGTTTTGACGTAAAAAGTTCCCCTGCAGTAGCCCCGCGTCCGGATCGCGATTTCCGTCACGCCCTCGCAGGCAAAATATTTGAATCCCGCGTTCGCCCCCTCCTGCATATTGGCGATATAACCGGTCTCCTCATCCCCGTCGCGCCCGTCCTGCGTAATTTTCGGGAAACGGTCGTCCAGCCATCCGCAGGGATCGCCGGTGTAAACTGACGAGTCCTTTGCAAAGAGGTTGCAGGCCAGATAAGCCGGATACTCTCCCTCACCCCGCAGCGGACCGCCGTTTCCTCCGCAGGAAGTCATCTCCACCTGCGGAATCGAACCATCCTCCCGGAAGCTGATCCTCTCGATACAGCCCTGCCTGCTGAAATTCGTCCCGTCCGTATGGCGATGATAAAAGATGTACCACTCCGATCCGATCTGTACGATACTCCCGTGGTTGTTGCCGCCGTAATACATCGGCCGCTCCGCTTCCTTATAGGTATCGATATGCAGATCGTTGTTGCTGACGATCACCCCGCCGTAAACAAATCCCTTCATCGGATCACGGCTCACCGCATAACACAGCTCATGCATCACGATGGAGGAATATACGAAGTAATAGAGATCGCCGCGCTTACGAATGGAAGAGGCCTCAAAGAACTCGTGACCCTCGTAGCCGCTGCCCCTGGAAAACGGCTCGCTCGGCATCAGAAAGACCGGCTCTTCCACAATCGTCAGCATATCCGGCCCCAGCACCGTCCCCATCGGGCCGCTCCTGCCCGTATCGCCGACGCTGCAGAATCCTGTATACAGATAGGTGCGCTCTCCCTCCGTCAGCACGCCGGGATCGAACTGCGGCTCATCCCCCTCCCGCTCTCCAAACAGCGTGCCGTCGGCGTAATGCACATATCCGTAAAACTCATACTGCCCCGCCGGAGTGTCGCAGACCGCAACCGACACCACCGAGACCTTATCCAGCACATAGTAGAGATAATATCTTCCGTCCGGCCCCTTCGTCACATCCGGCGCGTACAGGCACATCCTGCCGTCCGGATTGAAGGGATCCTGTGTCTTGCGGTAAATCACGCCCTCACAGCGCCAGTTCCCCAGATCATCCTCCGGCGCCGACCAGCAGACGTAATCGTTCAGACAGTACACATGCCCCCGGAACCGGTCATGAGAGCCGTACACATACACGCGGCCATCAAACACATAAGGCTCGCCGTCCGGAATATACTCCCACGACGGAAGGTAGGGGTTAAAAGACTGTTTCTTCTCGCTCATTTTTAATCTCCATTCCGGAGCGATTCTCGCGACGGGGCGACGCAAATATTCGATTTGCGTCTGCCATAATCGAGATTTGTGACGCTCCGGCACAAATCTCGGGATTGAAAAATAAGCTATCGAGCTTATTTTTCAATCTTCCTCCTGAATACAAAAATAGGTTTATTTCTCCACAATTACCTTTGTCTGCACCCACGCCAGTTCCGGAACAAGATCCCTTTCCTCTGTCAGATCCAGAACCGGATAACCGTCCGACCCGAAATGCACGCGGCGAAGTCCTGCGCTTCGAGGCCCTTCCACCCCCGGCCGGGCATGGTAGGCGTTCCAGAGTAAACCGTCCTCGTCCTCGATATAGGAATTGTGGCCGGTTCCAAACTCTCCTTCTCTGCTGCGCGAACTCATCAGCGGATAATTCTCCTTAGTCCAGCTATCCGGCTCCAGCAGATCTGCATCCAAATCCGCACTCAGCAATCCCACCACATATGTGCTGTCTACCGCCGCACTCGAAAAGGTGAGGAATATCTTTCCTTCCCGTATGATTGCAAACGGTCCTTCATCCACAAACGTATGATTATTGGCCCATCCGTATTCCGGCATGGAGAGCAGTACGGGATCACTTTGGAGCTGCCATGGTTTCTGCGGATCAAGTTCTGCTATATACAGCCACGCCCCCTGATCCACCGGTACGAACTGCCGCTGTGACCAGACCGCATAGACGTGCCCATTCACTTCAAATTCCGTCATATCCAGCGTAATTCCCTGCTCTCCATACAGCATGGAACCATCTTTTCTGATCACACGCACCGGCATTTCCCAATCTCTCGCCCGCATCGGGTTTCCCCCCTCGCGCAGTGCCATAACATGACACTGTTCCTTTTCAAATTCCTTTGGCGTTCCTGCATGAAAAATATATAGCCTGCCGCGTATGATATGAAACTCCGGAGCCCAGAGCAGATTCCCGAGATGCGGGTATGTCTCTGTGTCCAGAATTTTGACTTCCTGCGCCGTCATCAGTTCCGGAATGGAATCCGCTTCCCTGATATACAGAGAATGATTATCATCCTTGTCATTCGTTGCGATAAAATAATATTTACCATTCCATCGCCCAATACACGGATCAGCGCGATACCACGCAACAGGAAATTCATAACGATTCTGCTGCACCAGACCAGACACCTCATAAACACCTGATTTTGTGAAATCCACACCCTTCCAGTTCCAGTTTACCCGCTTTTCCACCTGCGTTCCGTCACTGTACAGCGCTACTGCCTTGATCTTTTCCAGTTCTTCCACACTGGATACCCTCACTTCTTCCGGAACCAGATTCGCCGTATTGATCGGCGGCAGGAACTTAATGCGCAGTTTCCGCGCTGTTTCATCCGCAATCGGAATCCTGCTGCATGGCACTGCGCCTGTGATCTCCTGCGGCAGCTCGGTGACCCTGCTCTCTGAAAAGCCGTCCCATACGTCCGCAATTTGTCTGCGCTCCCGCACGTTCGTATTATTTCCAACGGAATCTGCCAGTGCCTGCCAGCATGTCCCGTTCTTTTCTTTCCACTGCAGGCGATAATACCCCTGCTCTCTCTCATACCGGCACACGATTTCCTCTATCGCAACATCACAGCCAAGAGACAACAGACCAACCTCTTCATATCGAATCAGATCCCTGCTGGTAAAGCAGAGCACACTTCCGTCTGAACTTCGATCAGACAAGCCATCCGGTTCCACACGAATTGCCAGTACGCCAAAACTCCCGTCCGCCTGTACAAAAAGCCATGGTCTCAGCAGACTTTTGGCCTCCAGCACGCCATCCTCTCCCCGCTGCACCGCTTTCGCATACAGAATCCCCGCGTTATGATTCAGCGGCGTATGCGCACCCGTCTCATCCAAAATTGCGAGGTGCATACTGTAAGCCAGCTTTTCCGAATAAATACTGTCCTCCAACGGTTCTCTCGTGTAACTGACAATATAATTCTGTCTCATTTACTTTTCCTTCCCTTCACTGTCTCTTCGCCTGTGAATGTCATTCAATAAAGCATCTCCCCCGAACATTCGACAGAAAGCCCGAACAGCTTTCCCTGTCGTTCCAAAGCTGTTCGGGCTTATCCTGAACTTCTGTGACAGCGCCCCGCTTCTTCGATCCGGCTGCCGTAATATCACTTTTCTGTTTATCTAATTTTCACCAGCGATACCGTTAGTTCTCGTTCTTTACTGCTCCGAAGCGATTCTCGCGTCCACGATGACCTGCTGTTTTTCAGTATCAAAAGCGACCAGTTCACTCCAGCCAAGTCCCTCGAGCTGTGTGCACATATCATCCCACATCTGCTCGAACTCTGCGTCATCTGCCGCGAACGCCATTCTCCAGGAAGTATCGCAGACCAGATCACCGCACTGGCTGCGGATCAGCGCAATATCAGTAGTATCGCTCGGCAGGGGAATATTAATATTTGCCACCATCTCCAGCTGACCATTCTGGCGCATGTAATCAACTTCATTCTCTGCGCCATACTTCTCGCTCCACTCTTTTGTGGTCGCCGTCTGATTATTCTCAATGGTGGACGACCACAGCGTAGCATCATACGGCTCTCCCGTCGTCGGATTCACTTCGCGTCCATGAACAATCCACTGATTAATCTGGTCATTTCCATCCGACCAGAGTCCTCCTCCCAGCTCCTCCGGCACCTGAATATCCGCGGTAAAGCGCTTTGCACCGTCTTCCGTCAACGTATAGGTGCCGTCTTCATTTACCGTATAAATCAATCCCTCAATGCTATCATGCTGATAAGTCAGTCCTTCCGGAGACGCATACCAGTCAAGGAACTCCAGAATACGTGCCTTCTTCTCCTCATCTACACCGGATCCGATGCCAAATACTCTGCCATCTCCATAATACGGATCCGCCTTTTGATAAAAATGAAGCTCTTCTACCGGCGTGTACATATAATTCTCACGATTCTCACCGTGCTCCGGCGTATTCCAGAAATCCACCGACCAGTTATACCAGTGCAGATACACTCTCTTTTCCTTCATCTTACTGTTGACCGCATTCCAGTCCTGTGTCGCGGAATCCGGATCCACCAGCCCCATCTGATTCGCCTTATAGAAGAACTGCAGCGCTTTATAATAGCTTCCCTCTTTATCCGTAAGCGGCGTAATGGAGTTATCGCTTCCCAAAAGTACTGAGTCCTTTACTTCCTGCCCAAACCAGTAACACAGCTGCTGCACATTCGCAATGCTCGTTCCGTCCCAGTCCTTCCACATGGAAATCGCATAGGCCGGATCGCCCGCTTCATTCGTCGGATGCGCCGCCTGCATATCAGCCAGCACCTGCAGCAGATCGTCGATCGTCTTCATTTCCGGCGATCCAAGCTCCGTATAGTAATCCCACGGAAGCTTCGGTGCGCTATCCGCCGTAATTCCCATAAACGCCGTAGGACCGTTCGTATTCATCTGGCAGGGTATCGCATAGATACTCCCATCCTCCACTCCATCCATGCTGCCGTTAAACTGATTGATCTGCTCGCTGTATTTGGAGAGATTCTCATAACTGCCGATCACATCCCCGATGTCCACAATCAGCCCTGCGTCAACACAGTCCTGCATATCCGCATTGTCGAGAATCACAATATCCCCGAGATTTCCGGACGCTGTCCTTGTCTGATACAGGGAGTTGGCATCCCCGGATACCTGCGGCGCAATGATATTCAGTTTGATATTGAACTTATCCTTGAGCACCTTGCCAAACCAGCCGGTCTGCTCGCCCTGATAGTTGGCCGCCACATCGTAGATCTCGATCGTCATCTCCTCATCGTGAGAGACCTCATCCGCCCCTCCTTCCGCCGATGCGGAGCTCTCCGCCTGCGATGCGGAATCCGTGCCTGCCGCCGATCCCGCGCTGCTCCCGCCGCAGCCGGTCAGCACGACCGATACCGTCATCATGCTTGCCAGAAGCAGTGCCAGATAACTTCGTTTCTTCATACCTTACCTCCCGTTTCCCTTTCCTGTGTGTGGGGCCTCTGTTCTCCCCGCCCCTGTTGTTGTTTATGATTGCCACTCTCCCCCGCGTCTGTCAGCGACAGATATGGAAGATCTGTGTAACCTCCTGTTTAACCCTTAACCGCTCCGATCATAATTCCCTTTACGAAATATCTCTGGAAAATCGGATACACCAGCATGATCGGCAGCACAACGAGAATTGTAATCGTCATGCGGATACTGGTCGGCGTCTGCACTGTCGCCGCAGCCGCTGCCAGCGAAGCCGAACTTCCGCTGTTCGCAAGACTCGAAAGCGAACTCGCCTGATTCAGATACTGATACAGGATGAACTGCAGCGAGTACAGCTTGGTATCCGTCATCAGCAACAGCGTATCCTGGAACGCGTTCCACTGATTGACCGCCGCAAAAATCGCAATCGTCGCCATAATCGGCTTGATGACCGGCAGCATCACCCGGAAGAAAATCTTCATCACGCCCGCCCCGTCGATCTGCGCCGCCTCCTGCAGCTCCTTCGGCACCGACTCGATAAACGTCTTCGTCAGAATAATATAGAAGGGAGAGACGATCGCCGGGAGAATATAGCCCCAGAAATTATTCGTCAGATGCAGATTCCTCATGGTCAGATACCATGGAATAATTCCGGCGTTGAAGTACATCGTCGCCACTACCAGACGGTACCACAGCTTCCTGTGCCACATCTTCTCCTGTGTGAACATAAATCCCAGGAAGGCGGAAGCCGCCACCGTAGCCGCCGTACCGATCACGGTGCGCAGGACGGAGATTTTGGCCGCCTGAAACAGACCGTCGATCCGCAGCGCGCTGGCATAGTTCTTGAAATGAATCCCTTCCGGCCAGAACAGAATCACTCCTCTCGCACTCAGGTCATTCGCGCTGATCGTGTTGATAAAAATGTAGTAAAACGGATACACGCAGACCAGTGCGCAGAGTGCAAACACGACGTAGCAGACCGCCTCCAGCGAGATGTCCCCCGCACTCTGATGAATCTTATGGGGTTTTATATTTTCCTCTTCTTTTTTCCGTAACATTTTCTTCACCCTTTCCACCGTTTATCCCGACAGGAGCCACAGGCCGCATTCTCTTTCGCCCGGTGTCTTTCTCCGGAATCTGTTATATATTTAGAGAATACTCTCGCCTCTGACCAGCTTGGATAATCCGTTTGCGAAGAACAGCAGAATCAGACTGACTACGCTTTTTAACATACTGATTGCCACCGACACGGAATAGCTCCCGCTCCCCATCGCCGTATTGTATACATACAGATCAAGCACCTGAATGTGTTCCTTGTTAAACGCATTCTGGAACACGTAGTACTGCTCCATGCCGTTGCAAAGGAAATTCGCAATACTCAGCATAAAGAGTACGAAGAAGGTCGGCAGCAGGCAGGGGATCGTGACGTACCAGATTCTCTGCATCCGGGAGGCTCCGTCCACCTTGGCCGCCTGATACAGTTCCTCGTCGATGCCGGAGAGCGCCGCGATATACATAATCGCCGACCACCCCAGATTTTTCCATGTGCTCCAGAGCCACATCGTCAGCCACACATGATCGGAGGACTGCAGGAACAGGATCGGTTCCGTCGTCAGCCCCAGATTCTGCAACAGGGTGTTCATCATCCCCGTACTGTTGAACAGACTGAATGCGATCGAATACACGAGAACCCAGCTGATGAAGTTCGGAAGCGTCGTAACCGTCTGGATGAATTTGCGGAACGGCACGCAGCTGAGCTCGTTCAGGAACACCGCAAAGATCATCGGCAGCCACGCCGTTGCCAACGACAGTCCGCTCATCGCAAAGGTATTCTTGAGCACCTGCAGCAGCTGATTGATCTTGACCTCATTTTCCACCAGAGAATGGAACCATTTCAGTCCCACGAAATCGTCGATCGAAAAAGGCTTCGGCGGCTTATAGTCAAAAAAAGCGTAAACCCATCCATACAGCGGATAGTATGCAAAAATCAGTACCAGAATCAGAAACGGAAGAATGTAGAGAAACATTTTGAACGAATTCCATTTCTTCTTGTCATGCAGTAATTTCATCCCGGCCCCCTGCCTTTCTTTCTCTCTCCGATTTCCCTGCTCTTTCCCATGCAAAACCTCCGCAGTTCATTTCCATCTCGTTTTGCATTAGTTTCCCTTGGTTTTTGAGTAGGTTTATCGTTAAATCAATTTCTGTTTGTAGTTTACCCTTAAACCATATTTGTGTCAATACCATTTCCTGATTTGTCGTCTATTTTAACTTATTTCACAATTTTACATCTCATAGTTTGTGCATATTTTACTTATTTCTACTTCTTCATTGTGGTTTCGGTTTTTATTTTTCTTTATTTTATCGTTCAACATTAAACAAGGAATGCACAGACAAAAACAGCCGTCCGAATGGTTTTCCTGTCCATTCAGACGGCTGCCGCCGCATCACACTTCAATATACGTTCTATTTGACCCCGCGATTTTACCTCACGTCCCGCCTGCCTGACTCTCCATGCGGTGCACCGAATTCCGGATCACGAGAGAACCCGGGATCAGGATCTCCTTTCCCCCTGTCCAGTCTTTCTGCGCTCTGTCTGTCTCCGTTTGTTCCTCCCCGCTTCCTGTTTCCTCTCCCGCCTCCAGCTGATTCAGCAGCGTTTCCGCAGACCGGTATCCGATCTCCGAGAGGGGGAGCGTCATCGTCGTAAGCCGGGGATGTACATATTCGCTCAGCTCAGTATTGTTGTAGCCGGTCACCGCAATATCCTGCCCGGCCCGAAGCCCCAGTTCCTCCATGCAGTCGTATACCCCTCCCGCCATAGTATCCGTCATGGCCAGAATCGCGGTAATATCCTCCTGTAGCAGTTCCTTCGCCAGCCGGTATCCCGACTCCCTGTCCCAGTTTCCGTACCGCACCCATCCCGGATTGTACGGAACCTGCGCCTCGAACATCGCCTTCTGAATTCCCACCAGACGTTTGACCGCGTGAATATTGTCCTCCCGCCCCGCGATAATTCCGATTCTCCGGTGCCCCATCGAGAGCAGGTAGCGCATCATCTCGTAACCGCCCCGCTCCTCGTCGATCACAACGGACACCGCCGGAATCCCCTCCGCATAGGAATAGGCCATGACCAACGGCACCGAGAGATCCCCTTTCTGAAAACGGATCACCCGCTCGTGACCTGCCACGCAGATCACACCGTCCACCCGGATGGAATTGAGCTCCTGCAGCGCGGGCAACAGAACCGACCGGTACGCCTCCTCATCATGAAACCACCGGTCCGACCATCGCGCATAAAGACGAAGATTCTGCATAATCGTCCGGTATCCCCGTTTCTCACAGTGTTCCATAATGCTCTCAATCACCGGCGGCGTCGTAAACTGTACAATATCCTCCGCAATGATCCCGATCATCCTGGTCTTCTGGTTGCGCAGTCCCTGGGCAATATAGTTCGGCTGGTACCCCCTGCGGCGCACCACCTCCAGCACCCGCTGACGGGTCTCCTCGCTCGCCCTCGCCTTGCCATTCAGAATATTCGATACGGTTGTCGCGGACACGCCGCACTCATCCGCAATCTCCTTCAGCCTCACCATTTCCGGCCGCCTTTCCGTGCCTTCTCCCCATAAGAAGCTTCCGCACACTGTCCCCGCACCATCTGCCGCGCCCTCTCTGCCGTATATCTCGTCCGCGTTATTTGTCAAACGATACACTACGCAGAATTCCGCGTAATCGGTGCGTTATTTATCTGTTTAGTAAATTGATAAACGCATTATACCACTGCCGGATGTGCAGACGCAAGCAGGGCAGCGGGTTCTGCGCCTGTCATAGGTAACTCTGCTCTCTATCAGCTCTCCCCGATGTCCCGCATCGTAAATTCCCTGAAATCCGCGTACCCGCCGGTTTTCTCCGGCGAATAACAGAAGAGGCCAATGCGGTACCCCACGAATACATCAAGCGTATAGATCATCGGCAGCGTCTCCCCCAGTTTCTGCCATGACCCTTCCGTCTCGCTTTTCCAGTAGAAGGAGGCCAGATCCACTCCATCCCGGTAGTCGAAGATCACCCGCAGGAAGAGCTTTGTCCCGTCAAACCCAAGCCACTCTTCCCTGTCTGACGCCCGTTCTTCATTCTGACTGCGGATCACCGTCCGGATCCACGTCCGTCCGCCGCGCACTGCCGCTCCGATCTGCCCGTAGCGCCCCTGCAGGGCGCACAGTCCCGCATAATCCCCTTCTTTCATGCCGGAAACGTCCAGTGTCACCTCGCAGACACAGCCCGGTTCCATGGTTCTCTGCGTCAGTGTGTTCCGGGCCCGCAGCAGAGAATCCGCCGGCTGCCCGGCTGTCAGGCGCAGCCACCCCGGCCGCCTGGTCAGCGACCAGCAGGAGGGATCCGGATTGTGATTCCACTGCCAGAACAGCGGGAGCGAATCCTCCCCTCGCGCAAACGAATCGCTGCCGCAGACCGGATACCCCACGTTCTCATGCTGCTTTCCCTCTGCATTCTCTCTGTGCGCCGCACACTCCGGAGTATGCGCCTCCCTGTCTTCCTCCGTCTGCGTTCCTCCCGACTGAGTTTCTCCCGACTTTATCTCTCCCGGCTGCTCCGGCATTTCCCAGCGCACCGGCGCAATCCGCTTTCCATCCTTCTGAATCGCGTCGCTCCCCGAGCCCGTCTCCTCTTCTGTCCCCGGCACCGGCCAGCCCTCTTCCCATACGACCGGCATCAGATACGGAATCCGTCCCACCGCGCCCCTGTCCTGGAAAAACATCCCGTACCACTCGCCGTCCTCTCCCTGTATCAGGGTTCCCTGCGCCACGCCGTGTCCCGCCATTCCCCCATCGTCATGGAGCAGTACACGGCACTCGTAGGGTCCCTCCGGCTGCCCGCTCCGGTAGCAGACCACCCGGCGCAGTCCCTGCTGCGGCCAGTCGATAAAGAGCAGGTAAATCATCCCGTCCCGCACCACGGCCCGGCAGCCCTCACAGCGCAGGCGCATTCCGTCTGCAGGCGCCTTGAACAGCAGACGGCGCAGACCGCCCTGCCGCAGGCCGCTCAGGTCCGGCTCCAGCTCCACGATTCCAATCTCTCCGTTTCCGTAAACGAGATACGCCCTATCCTTCCAGAAGAGAAAGGACATATCGTGAAAGACCTCCGGGATCTCGATCCGCTCCCATCCGCTTTTCTCAATATCGTCCGAGGAATAAAGATACGTTTTCCCCTCGTCCCAGCTGACAAAGCAGGCGTAGAAACGCCCGTTGTGATGCGCCAGGCTCGTCGCCCACTGCCCCTTGCCGTAGGCGTTCTTCCCGTTCTGCAGATGGTAGGCCTCGTCATCCTCCAGCGTCTCGAAAATATAGGAAACAATCTCCCAGCGGCACAGATCCCGAGAGCGCAGAATGGGCCCTCCCGGCATATAAAACATCGTCGTGGAAACCATGTAGTAGGTATCTCCCACCCGCAGCAGATCCGGGTCCGGCATATCCGCGCCGATAATCGGATTCTGAACAAGCTTCATAGAACACTCCTTTCCGGGACGCTCCCTGCGCTCCCCGCACCGTTTACACTCTGTCACATACCGGAACAGCGCTGATGTCATCCTGACCATCTGCCTCCTGCCATCTCTGTGACAGAGCGCACTGCGCACCCTTACAGATACATCCGGTAGCGTCCGCTCAGCGCCAGCAGGGCGAACAGATACAGGCAGTTGTCGTAATATCTTCTCTCACCCCGGCGAAGCGGCTGCTCCCACAGCCACCGCACCCATCGCAGCGCCAGATTCCAGTCGCTGTCAGAATTCTGCACGTCCCTCTTCTCCACGCTCAGCGCCCCCTGCGCCGTCGCCGCCAGCAGTCCCAGCGGATGGAGCACCGGTTTCTCCAACGGCGTGCCGTCGATCTCCCGCACGCACCGCACCGCTTCCAGATCCGTGCCGAAGAACCGCATCATGCGAAGCGGCGCGCCGCACTGCTCCCCGCTTCGTCCGAACCACGCGCAGTCCAGTCCGATATTGGCGGCCGTCCGGTACGCGTCGCTGTAGAACCAGCTGTGCACGCCCCATGGCTCCGTCACCGTCACCGGAGCACCGTCAAATTCCCCGTACTCAGGACTTAAGCCCGTCACAGAATGGCACGCCTTCGCCAGATACGCCCGGCTCGCCCCGGCCGCCTTCTTCCAGAACGGCCTGTCCTCCTCGTACGCCCACTGCGCAAATAATTCATAAAAATGAGGCAGATGGTAAGAGGGATCCGTGAACGAGACCTCCGGAATGAACAGAATCTGATGGTTCTCCCGGTTCCACATCGGAAGCCCCGGACGTCCGTTCTCCCCCTTGTGGAGGCAGGCGCGCAGAATCTCTCTCGCCTGTCCGGCATAATCATAGAGTCCCTCCCCGTCTCCCCAGCGCTTCGAGGCAAAAAACAGCGCCATCGCAAAGAATTCCTCCCCGTCCGGCGCGGGGCCGTACGCGTTCTTTGCCCCGTCAAGGCGGCAGGACCATGCAAAATATCCCTCGTTTTCCCCCTCGCTCATCCACATATACGTCCTTGCCCACTTCCAGATCCGGTCAAATTCCTCCCTCATTCCCAGCTGCACGCACAGCATCATGCCGTAGGACATTCCCTCGGTTCTGACGTCGTTATTTCCCGTATCGACCAGATACCCCATATCAGGATCCGCTTCCCGGTAGATCCGCTCCTGCTCATCCCCGTAGAAAAAAGTCTGTACAATCTCTTCTATTTTTCTCCCGATCTCCTGCTCGCTCTTTCCAATCTCCGCGAAGAGATTCGGATACACTCCCGTCTGATACGCCCCCATTTTATTCCTTTCCGCCGCAGTCCTGTCTGCAGCCCCTCCACTCGCTTCTTTCATCGCAGTTCTTCGCCTGCGGGCGGTTTCACGCCCCGCGGTCTGCCGCTGTATGGCAGTCTCTGCTCTTCCCGTTTTCTTTGTCACCCGCGTTTTGCGGTTCGCGTCTCTGTCACCTGCACACACAGTTCCACCTGTGCCAGAGCCGGATCCAGATCACGCTCCGCGGACAGGTCAAAGACCGGTTCGCCGTGAATGTCAAAATGAACACGCCGGATCCCGTCGCTGCGCAGATCGCTGTCGATCGCCGTCTCCCCGTGGTACGCGATCATCAGCTCCCTCCTCTCGTCGGTGAAAAAGGAATTGTGTCCCGGCCCGAACTCCCCCGGCACCGAATAGTAGGACAGAACCGGCGTCTCTCTCTTGCGCCACACCGCCGGATCCGTCAGATCCGCCGTCTCGTCTGCCGTCAGCAGCCCCACCACATAGCTGTAGCCGTTCGCCGCACCGCCGGAATACGTCAGATACACCTTTCCGCCGCAGACAAAAGCGTTCGGTCCCTCGTTGTTGATCGTTCCCTCCATGTTCTCCCAGCCGTAAAGCGGACGGGAGAGCAGCACCGGATCCCCGGCGAGCTTCCACGGCTCCCTCTCATCTGCCGCCGCGATAAAAAGCATCGATCCGGTATCCATCGCTGTTCCGATGTTCCGCCGGTACGACCAGACAAAGTAAGAGCGCCCCGCCGCATTCAGATAGGTCATATCCAGTGTGATCCCGTCTTCGGACAGCGGGCTTCCGTCCCTGCGGCACACCCGCACCGGCTGCTCCCATCCCTCCGGATCGGTCAGACTCGCCCCTTTCTTTAATTTCATCAGATGGCACTGCGGCCCCCACTTCGTCCCGCTGACCGCGAACAGAATATAAAGCTCCCCGCCGATCACATGGAACTCTGGCGCCCAGAACGTCTGCACGAACCCCTTTTCCTCGTCCAGCCCCAGAAACAGATGCTCCTGTATGCCTTCCGCGAACAGTCCCGGCACCTCATCCGCTACTCTGAGATACAGACCGATGTCGTTCAGGTTGTCGTTCGTGGCGATGAAATACCAGCGCCCCTCCCACGGGAAAATCACAGGATCTCCGTAGCCCCGGGCCAGCGGAAAACGGTACTGCGCCCCGCGCACACGTCCCCGGATCCGATACGTTCCCTCTCTGTCAAACGACACGCCATCCAGCTCCCAGTCCACCGGCTTTGCCGCCGTCGAGCCGTCGGAATACACCGCCTGTGCCTCCACGGACCGCACCTCATCTGCCAACGACGCTGTGATCTGCGCCGGAACCCGCACACCCACGCAGATGATTCCGCCCCAGTGCAGAGCCGCCCTGTCGCAGACCGAAGCCTCGAGAGCGATCACGCTGCACTGCGCCGCGCCACAGGATGATGAGGTCGCAAAAACCTCCGTCACGCTACAGTCTGCCAAACCACTGGAAACCGCTGTCAGCGCCTCCGGAACTATTTCTCTGTCAAAGTCGCCTCGTCCATCCGGTTTCAGCCCGTCAAGCATTTCGGCCTCTTCTTCCCGGAACGTGATGAAATCCTCCGTCGTCCAGAGCAAAGTGATGTCCGTTTCTGTGTCCGGCGATCCGTCCTCCTGTGTCCGGGTCGCCGTGATCGCGAATCGCCCGTCCGCCATTCGGAAACAGCGCGGATTCCGCAGCGCCTTCGGCGCGATCGTGTCGTCCTCCCGCACCTTTCCACGGGCAAAAAGAATCCCGTAATTTCTGTTCAGCGGTTCAAAATGCCTCCCGTCTCCGCTCACCGCCAGATGAATACTGCCCGCCAGCGCCGCCGGATATTCCCCTGCGACCGGCTCTCTGGTATAAATCATCAGATACTTCTGTTTTTCTGCATACCGTTCCATGTCAGCTCTCCCCGTTTCTTCCCTTCTCTGTTTGCCCCTGTCTGATTGTACCTGTCTGATTCTCCTGCCCGGAATCCCCGGCAGATCACACTCTCTTCTCGGTTCCGCTCTCGCCTGTGATGCGGCACGCCTTCTGCAGCGTCCTCACCAGCTCATAGAGCCAGCCGATAATTTCCTCCCTGTCGGGAGTCTCCTGCCTGCGGTAGCCGGCGATCCGCGCGGTCGGAAGACTGTGCATCGGGACGTGCTCTCCGGCCTCCAGCAGGTTGGCGATATACTCCGCCGCCTCCAGCAACCCCTCTGTCTTTTCCTTCTGCCGCTCGCAGTACAGCCCTGAACCCGCCTCCGCGATCGCCCGCGTCGCCAGTGCAATCGCGCGGTTCGCGCTTCCCTCCCGGTTCACAAGAGTCGGGATCCGTGACGGTCCCCTGTTGCGGAAGAATCCCAGCACCGCCGCAATCGCGGAGGGATCCCGGATCGTACCGTCCGGATAGACCAGACCGTGCACCTGACTCCACATATCCTGCCCGACCATCAGCTCGAAGAGATAATAGCCGAAGCCGTACTCCTGCAGAATTTCCAGTTCCATGTCATAGGGATTGGCCCGGCACAGACAGCCGGTCTCGTTGTTGATGACAGGCTTGCCGTACTTCTCTCCCAGCGCCTTCATCATGTCACAGACGTCCCGCACCCGCTTCCTCGTCTCGAAATAATCATGATAGATCAGAATATCCACCAGCGGCGCTGTACCGCTCGGCTCGATCTCGTAGGCGTAGGTGTTGCCGATCCCGATGGCATTGACCGGATCCTTCTCTCTCATATGCGCGATCACATGATGCAGAAAACGCCACACGCTCTCCTGCTTCTCCCGAAACGCCTCCATGTCCTCCGGCACGGGATCCATCTCCCTGCGAAAAGCGGGCTCCTGCTCATGGAAGGTCACAAAGTTCGGTGTGTGATACCCCGGCTCGTTCGACACATCCCAGAAGATCAGGCCCGGCTCCTGTCCGACCGCTTCGTACAAATCGTCAAAATACGCGCAGGAAAGCGGGTAATTCTCCGGCCGCAGCATATCCGTCAGCCCCGCCGCAGCCTCCCCTTCGTCCGGTTGGAAATCCGGATAGAACTCCCGGCCAAAGTACACAATCGGACTGCTGGAAATCCCGTGCGCCCACGCCGTCTGCACGAAGTCCCGCAGATTTGCGAGAAAACGCTCCCTGTTCTCCACATAGCATCGGTGCGGCGTAAAGAGACGCGCGCTGTTAAAACCGATGCGCTGCGCATATCCCATCTCCCGCTCCACCACATCATGGCGATAGTCGCTCCAGAACTCATAATCGTTCTTTGCATAGCTCGCCGTGTAATTAAATCCCTTGATATGACTGTAATCCCCCAATGGTTTCATGACTTCCTCCCTGATTGTTCTCTGTACAACTGCCCTGCCCGTTTATT